>JBAYTA010000033.1:0-18533 GCA_041675865.1 Bacilli bacterium
ATTAAGTTGAAGTTAAAACAACTTAAGGAAATTGTGGAAAGGATTGTTCCTGAAGCAACTGAGAAATTTAGTTATGGAATGCCTACTTATTATTACTATGGGAATTTGGTTCATTTCGTAGTAAATAAAAATCACATTGGATTTTATCCTGCACCTAGTGGGGTTGAATATTTTTTAAAACTTACAAACGAGTATCCAACATCTAAAGGAGCAATTAGGTTTGATTTTAATAAGGATTTACCTATTTCAATACTAGAAAAAGTTATAAAATTTAGAAAAGAAGAAAATTATTTAAAGAAAAATAAATAAGCAATGGAATAAATAATTTAGATTTAAATTGCAATTTATTATTTCAAATGTTATATACATAAGTCGGCGATGGAGTTCGCCATTGAATGCTTTATGCTGATGACTCCTACTGGTAACTTTTTGTTATTGGTAGGATTTTTTTATAGAAAGAATGAGGTTAATATATGGCGTTAAGTATAGCGGTGATTATGTTTTTTGGCTTAATTAGTAATTATTTTTTTACTAAACTTAAATTACCTGGACTCCTTGGAATGCTGCTTGTTGGTGTGATAATCGGTCCATATTGTTTGAATTTATTAGATGAATCAATATTAAGTGTATCAGCGGATTTAAGAAAGATTGCTTTAATAATAATACTATTAAGAGCGGGGTTAGGAATAAATAGAAGCCAGTTAAAAAAGGTTGGTATAACCGCATTTAAGTTAAGTTTTATTCCTGCTGTTTTTGAAGGTTTAATGATAGCTTTCGCAACAATCTATCTTTTTGGCTTTGATTTTCTACAAGGCGGGATGCTTGGGTTTATTCTTGCTGCAGTATCACCTGCTGTTGTTGTACCTTAAATGCTAAAAATTAACCAAAACAAACTTGGAACAAAAAAGGCAATCCCCACATTAGTTTTATCTGGTGCATCAATTGATGATGTTGTTTCGATAACCATCTTTTCAAGCTTTATGGGTATTTATGTAAATGCGAATTTCAATATTGGGATTCAACTTTTAAATATTCCTCTATCAATTATCCTTGGAATTGCAATTGGATTTATAATTGGTTATATACTTGTTTTATTATTCAATAAACTTCATATCAGAGATAGTATGAAAGTAATATTAATTATCGCTCTTGCAATATTCTTGGTAAACTTAGAAAATTATATTATCATAGCTTCGCTATTAGGTGTTATGAGTATTGGCTTTATTATTGCTGAAAAAAAGCAAGTGCTTGGAAGTAGGCTATCGTCTAAGTTGAGTAAAATCTGGGTTTTTGCTGAAATATTTTTATTTGTGCTTGTAGGAGCAGAAGTAGATATTAATATTGCTTTAGATGCTGGATTAATTGGGTTGCTTATTATTGGGATAGGATTAGCTTCAAGAAGTATAGGGGTTTTGATATCAACTTATAAAAGTGGTTTATTATTTAAAGAGAAAATGTTTGTTGTTGTGTCTTACTTACCAAAAGCTACTGTTCAAGCAGCGATAGGATCTATTCCAAAAATTGCAGGTGTTGCAAATGGAGATTTGATTCTAGCGATAGCGGTTTTATCTATTATTATAACTGCACCACTTGGTGCAATCTTGATTGATAGACTCGCTCCAGTTTTATTAAAAAAAGAAGAGAATTTAGAAATTACGGATAATATTCTTGAAAAATAATTAAAATTTAAAGATGAATACCTTTTAATTTTTTAGGAAATATATAAATGAAAAACAAAAGATAAAAAACAAATAAAATAATTGACTTTTTAGGTGAATTATAGTACAATATTAAAGCGTGCAATTACGCAAAACTATTTTATCTTAGTGGGAGAGTTTATACTCATTTTATACCACATCACGGACAAAAAGGAGGTGTGTCTCGTGGCTAAAAAAGTTACGAAAGTTGTTAAGTTACAACTACAAGCAGGAAAAGCGACACCAGCTCCACCAGTTGGTCCAAGTTTAGGACAAACAGGAATTAATATCCAACAGTTCTGTATGCAATTCAATGAAAGAACAAAGGATATGGCTGGAAACATTATACCTGCAATCATAAGTGTTTATGAAGATCGTTCGTTTACTTTCGTCACAAAAACTCCACCAGCATCTGATATGCTTAAAAAAGCTGCTGGGATTCAAAGCGGTTCATCAAACCCAAACAAGACTATTGTTGCGAAAATTTCAAAAGAAAAACTTGCTGAAATTGCGAAAACAAAGTTACCTGATTTAAATGCCTATACTGTTGAACAAGGTATGAAAATCATTGCGGGAACTGCAAGAAACATGGGAATTGTTGTTGAAGAGTAAACTATCATCAACGAATTTCAAACACAACATATAAGTTGTTTATATACAACTTAAACTGTGGGAGGAAATTCCGTTAGACCACATTTAAGGAGGAAAAGAAAAATGGCTAAAAGAAGTCGAAAATATGCTGAATTAGCACAATTAGTAGATCGTAATAAGCGTTATCCTTTAGAAGAAGCAGTTGAATTAGCTAAAAAAACAAATGTTGCTAAATTCGATGCTACTGTTGAAGTTACTTTTAGATTAAACTTAGATTCACGTAAAGCTGAACAAAACTTACGTGGAGCAATTGTTTTACCACATGGTATTGGTAAAACTCAAACAGTTTTAGTTCTTACAAAAGGAAACAAACAAGAAGAAGCAAAAGCTGCTGGTGCTGATTACGTTGGCGATGTTGAATACCTTGAAAAAATTAAAGGTGGCTGGTTTGATTTTGACGTTATCGTTGCTACTCCTGATATGATGGGAGAACTTGGTAAATTAGGTAAGATTTTAGGTCCTAAAGGATTAATGCCTAATGCTAAGACTGGAACAGTTACAATGGATATTGAAAAAGCTGTTAAAGAAATCAAAGCTGGTAAGGTTACTTACAGAGTTGATAAAACAGGAAATGTTCCAACTATCATCGGAAAAGTAAGTTTCGATACTGATAAATTAGTAGAGCATGTTGTTATTTTATATAACACATTCATACGTTTAAAACCGTCTACTGTTAAAGGTGTTTATGTTAAAAACATCTCAATTTCTACATCTATGGGTCCTGGAATCAAAATTGCTCCAGAATCCATTGCTACTAAATAGTAAATAAAAAAAACAAAAAATTAAAAACCATAAAATAAAATAGTCGAATTAATTGCCGTAGACAGTAGGTGCACATGTTGCTTAATTTCCTACCGAGGTTACAAAGAAGTTATTGATACCTCTTTTTAACCATAGGTTATAAAGAGGTTTTTAAATTTTCATTATGGAGGTGAAATGATGAAAGAGTCAACTTTGCTAAAAAAGGTTGAAGCTGTAAATGAATTAACTGAAAAATTTAACGCTTCCGAATCTTTAGTAATTATTAATCCTATCGGATTAACTGTAGCTCAAGTTTCTGAACTTCGTAGAAACCTTTATGACAAGGATTGTGAAATGCATGTTATTAAAAATAATATTATTAGACGTGCTGCTCAAAATTCTGGTTATGAAGGCTTAGATGCTGTTTTAGTTGGGCCAAATGCTGTTGCTCTATCAAAGGATGCTACAACTGCGTCTAAAGTTATCTATGATTTCGCCAAAACAAACAAAAAGCTAGAAGTTAAAGCTGGTGTTGTTGGTGGTAAAGTTTATGATACGAAAGAATTGAAAGTTCTTGCTAATTTACCAGATAAGAATGGTATGATAGCTATGTTACTAAGTGTATTACAAGCCCCTATTCGTAATATTGGTGTTGCGATTAAGGCCGTTGCTGAAAAGCAAGCGTAAAAAAATTATAGGAGGATTTATAAAATGGCAAAAATTAATGTTGAAGAATTTTTAGCGTCATTAAAAGAAATGACAGTTTTAGAATTAAATGAATTGGTAAAAGCAATCGAAGAAGAATTCGGTGTTACTGCTGCTGCTATGGTTGCAACTGGTGGAGGAACTGAAGCTGCTGCTGAAGAAGAAGGACCATCTACATTCAATGTAGTACTTGCTAGCGTTGGTGCTAACAAAATCGCAGTTATCAAGGTTGTTCGTGAATTAACAGGATTACCATTAAAAGAAGCTAAAGATCTAGTTGATGCTGCTCCAAAAGCTATTAAAGAAGGCGTAAGTGCTGATGAAGCTAATGGATTAAAAGCTAAATTAGAAGAAGCTGGCGCAACTGTTGAATTAAAATAATTCATTTAGAATAGTAATATAAAGGCGAGTCTACTGACTTGCTTTTTAATTTTGAATACTTCTTTTTTAGATTAATAGGCAATAATTCTTGACTTTTAAGAACAATAGTCATATAATATAAATTAGAATTTTATATTTTGGTACAGAATGTTTAAAAAGGAATTAGGTAACACCTAAGCTGTCCCAGCAGCCGTAGAGCGGATGAAATCTAAGATCCACTTTGTTTAATTACATGGGAAGGATAGAAAGTAAAGTGATGCTTTAGCCGGAAGACTTGCCATAATAGAATAAATTCTCCTGGGATTGAGAGTAGAAATTTATTATTAAATTTATTTTTTTTTTAATATCTTTTCTATTGTCATAATGCCTAAATAATTTTTTTTCGAGAAAAGAGAGGTAGGTTATTTATGAAAAAAAAATTATCGTTTTTATTATTTATTGTTTTAGCTATTATCTTAATTGGCTGTGGTAAGGATGGTTCAGCAGGAACTATTCATGTTACTATTTACAATTTTGAACAAGAAGAAGTCTTTGATGGAGGTATAAAGTTTGCTGAAGATGATACATTACAAGACTTGCTTGCAGAACATAAAGAAATTAAAATGAAAGGTGAGACTTCCACTTTCGGTTTCTATATTGTTGAAATGGTTGGATTTAGTTCACTTGATCATGAAAATACTTTTTGGAATATAAAAGTTAATGGTGAGGATTCGTTAGTAGGAATTAGCCTGATAGAATTGGTAGATAAAGATGTTATAGAATTCCATTTAATTGGATGGTAGAAATTGTTGGTCTAGTATAATCTAAAGTTATACTAGACTTTTTAAACTCTAAGAATTGGTTACTTGTTTGTTTAAATAGGGAATTATTGGTAATAATAAACAGGGTGCTATATAAAAAAATAGGGAGAAAATTAATTGAGTTTGCTATTTTGATAGGAAATAATTGTTGAGTTAAGGAGGAGAAAATGCACGAACATTTCTTTAATAAAATCAATGATGTACTAGAATATATAGATATGTCGACCTTTACAGTCTTTTTAGGAATTGCCTTAATAGTTTTAGTTTACTTCTTCATTAATGCTTTAGAAAAGAAGCGAGGTTTCTCTAGAGAAAAGACAAATAAGTTCTTAATCCTTTTTGGAGGAGCTCTACTAATTACTTATTTATTTGCTTGGTTCTTTGATGCTTTGTTTCATTATTTTGAAAATGATGAATTTGAAGGTGGAATAACTTTTATTGCTGGTTTTATTGGTGGGGTTGTTAGTTTCGTTTTACTAATTTATTTCTTAATGAAAGACGAAAGAAAAAATATCTATTCCATTCTGAATTTAATAATTCCAGGAGTTATACTTGCTCATGCAATTGGAAGACTTGGATGCTTTAGTGTAGGTTGCTGTTATGGTATTGACGCTGAAGGATCTATCTTTGGTGTATATTTCCCAGAAGGAACTAATCCATATATTGATGGCATAAGGGTAAAAATTCATCCAACTCAACTATATGAAGCTTTCTTCTTGTTTGCTTTATTCTTTATAATTAAATTGAAAGTATTTAAGAAAAATGAGTTTTCTTATTATTTAATATTTTATGGCATTTTTCGCTTTATCCTAGAAGTATTCTTTAGAGGGGATAGTAGGGGAGAAATCTTTGGTGTTGCACCATCAAGTATTTTGAGTGTTGTTATGGTGCTTGCAGGAATAGGAATCTTGCTTTATTTAAAATATTTTAATAAGCAATTAAAAGAAGTGGAAGAACTATGAGTCACTATTATAAATTTGATCCGAATCTAGAAAGTGATATAAAAGAGATTTTTTATGACTATAGAGGTGAAAAGCTAAAGTTTTTAACTGATGCTGGAGTCTTTAGTAAGGATAGAGTTGATTTTGGAACTAATGTATTACTTAATGCTATAACTGATGAAGATCTAATAAATAAAAAAATAATAGATGTTGGATGTGGTTATGGTGTGATTGGTTTATGTGTTGCGAAAAGATATCCTACATCAGTTGTTGATTTAGTTGATGTTAATCTAAGAGCACTTGAGTTAACAAATATAAACAAAGAAAGTAATAAAATAGAAAATGCAAGAATATATGAAAGTAATGCTTATTCTTCTGTAGTTGATAAATATGATTTGATAATTACAAATCCTCCGATTAGAGCGGGTAAAGATGTTGTTTGGAATATAGTAATTGGTGGATACGAGTTTTTAAATAGTGGTGGAGCTATATATGTTGTTATTCAAAAGAAGCAAGGTGCTCCATCATTAATTAAAGAAATGAACTCTATCTATAAAGAAGTTTTAATTGTAGAAAAAAAGAATGGCTATAACATTATAAAAGGTGTTAAATAGCGTTTTAAAAATTTGAATATTATCCTTGACTATTTGACATGGATATGTTATCATAATAAAATGCGATAGAATGTAAAAAAATTAATTTTCTATCAAGAAAATGCTTATAAAACTGTGAGGTGGAATGTTTTGAGCTGGAAAAATGTCGTTTATGGTAAAAACCGTATTCGTAGAAATTATTCACGAGTACAAACGAATGTGGAACTTCCGGATTTGATCGAAGTTCAAACTAAATCTTTTGATTGGTTTTTAGAAACTGGGCTAAAAGATTTATTTAATGAATTTTCTCCAATAGTAGATCATGGGGAAAAACTTGAATTATATTTTGGGGATTATGAATTTGATGAGCCTAAATATACAATTCCTGAAGCTAAGAGAAATGATGTAAGTTATTCTCGTCCACTAAAAGTAGATGTACGCTTAGTTAATAAAGAGACTGGTGAAATCAAAGAACAGAAATTATTCCTAGGTGAGTTTCCAATGATGACTCCATCTGGTACTTTTGTTATCAATGGAGCTGAACGTGTAATTGTAACTCAAATAATAAGATCTGCTGGGGTTTTCTTCTCTAAAACTGTAGATAAGAAAAGTGGTCAGGTTCAATATTATGGTCAAGTTATACCAACACGTGGAGCTTGGATTGAGTTTGAACTTGGTACAAAAGATATATGGTATGCGAAATTAGACCGTTCTAAGAAAATTCCACTTACAACTTTCTTACGTGCGATGGGATTAAACTCAAATAAAGATATTTTAAGTCTTTATGGTAGTAGTGATTTAATGTCTAACACACTAGAGAAAGATGAAGCTTTTGGTAGTGATGATGCTTTAGAACAATTATATGATAAATTAAGACCGGGTGAAAAAGCTACACCAGAAAATGCTAGAACATATCTATGTGGTAGATTATTTGATACAAGAAGATATGACCTTGCAAATGTTGGTCGTTTCAAAGTTAATAAAAAATTAGATATATTCGAAAGAATTGGTGCACTTGGATTTGGAAATGCGAAATTAGTAAATGATGTAATGGATAATGAAACTGGTGAAGTTATTTATCCTGCTGGTACTGTTATTACTAAAGAAGTAGCTGATTACTTAAGTGAAAATAGACAATTATTTAGACAAGTATTAGAATATGAACAAATGCTTGAAGGAACAAGTGTTACATTAGAAACACTTGAAATATCTTTTAAAGATAGTCATGGGATTGAACATACTGCAAAAATAATTGGTAACGATCAATCAGAAACTTCTAACCATGTTACATTGTCAGATATTTTAGCATCTGTTTCATATTATATGAATTTACATGAAGGTGTTGGAAAGATTGATGATATTGACCATTTGGGTAATCGTCGTCTAAGATTAATTGGGGAATTAATTCAAAATCAGTTTAGAATTGGTTTAACTAAGATGGAGAAAAATGTTAAAGACAGAATGTCTACATCTAGCGATAATCGAAATATTGTTCCTCAAAACTTAGTAAATATTCGTACACTTACATCTTCAATTAGAGAATTCTTTGGAAGTAGCCAATTGTCTCAGTTTATGGACCAAATTAATCCTCTTTCTGAGTTAACACATAAAAGAAGAATTTCTGCTTTAGGTGCAGGGGGACTTGCAAGGGATCGTGCCGGATTTGAAGTGCGTGACGTGCATGTTTCTCACTATGGAAGAATTTGTCCAATTGAAACACCTGAAGGTCAAAATATCGGTTTAATAAACTCACTTGCTACATATTCAAGAGTTGACCAATATGGATTTATTGAAACACCTTATTTGGTTGTGAAACAAGTTGATGGTAAATCTATTATTACAGATGAAATGGTTTATTTAACTGCTGATAAAGAAGAAGAGTATTATATTTGTCAAGCAAATATTAATATTGTAAATAAAAATGAAATTGCAGATGATATCGTAATAGCTCGTTTCGAAGGCGATACATTTGAGATTCCAAGAGAAAAAATTAACTTGATGGACGTTAGTCCAAAACAAATTGTTTCAGTATCAACTGCATGTATTCCGTTCTTGGAACATGATGATGCTAACCGTGCTTTAATGGGTGCGAACATGCAACGTCAAGCAATTCCTCTACTTAGACCAGAAGCTGCATATGTTGCAACAGGGATAGAATCTAAGGCTGCAAAAGACTCTGGTGTTGCTGTTGTATGTGATGTTGATGGTGTAGTTGAATATGTTGATGCGAAAAAGGTAATTGTAAAAACAAAAGCTGGTACAGTTAGAAAATTTGATTTAATCAAATATGAAAGATCTAACCACTCTACATGTATAAATCAAGTTCCAATCGTTAAACGTGGTGAAAAAATTAAAGTTGGCGATATTATTGCTGATGGTGCAAGTATGGATCAAGGTGAAATGGCACTTGGAAGAAATGTTGTTATAGCATTTATGACATGGCATGGATATAACTATGAAGATGCTATTATTATGAGTGAAAGACTAGTTCAAGATGATGTTTATACTTCAATCCATATTGAAAAATATGAAGTTGAAGTTCGTGATACAAAATTAGGTAAAGAAGAAATTACTAGAGATTTAGAAAACGATCGAAAAGAAGCAATTGCAAATCTTGATGAACGTGGAATAATTCGTCTAGGTGCTGAAGTAAAAGAAGGAGATATTCTAGTTGGTAAGGTTACTCCAAAAGGTCAAACTGATCCAACTCCTGAAGAAAGATTATCTCAAGCTTTATTTAGCGAAAATTCTAAAGACGTTAGAAATACTTCCCTTCGTGTACCACATGGAGGTGGGGGAATTGTTCATAAAATTGAAACATTCTCTCGTAAAGAAGGTGCTGAACTTGCTCCTGGTGTAAATGAAATCATACGTGTTTATATTGTTCAAAAACGTAAAATTACCGAAGGAGATAAGATGGCAGGACGCCATGGAAATAAAGGTGTTATTTCTAAGATTTTACCTCAAGAAGATATGCCTTATATGGAAGATGGAACTCCAATCGATATAATGCTTAACCCTCAAGGTATACCATCTCGTCTTAATATTGGTCAGGTGTTAGAAATTCATTTAGGTATGGCTGCTAAGAAATTAGGTGCATATATCGCAACTCCAGTATTTGATGGTGTTGAAAATGAAGATTTAGTAGAGATCATGAAAGAAGCTGGAATGGACCCTGATGGGAAAATGGCTTTATATGATGGTATGACAGGAAATGCATTTGATAATCGTATTTCTGTTGGTGTAATGTATATGATTAAGTTAGCTCACATGGTTGACGATAAATTACATGCACGTAGTGAAGGACCATATACTTTAGTTACTCAACAACCTATGGGTGGTAAAGCTCAAAATGGTGGTCAAAGATTTGGGGAAATGGAAGTTTGGGCACTTGAAGCTTATGGAGCTGCTCATACTTTAAGAGAAATGTTAACAATCAAATCTGATGATATCGTTGGAAGAAATAAAGTTTATAAAGCAATAGTTGATGGTGAACCAATTCCAAATCCTGGAATACCTGAATCATTTAGAGTATTGATTAAAGAATTCCAAGGATTAGGTTTAAGTGTAAAACTTATAGATTCTAAGACAGGTGAAAACCTAGCTAATGCTAGCTTAGTTGAGGAGATTGCTCAAGCAACACTAGCAAAAAAAGCAAATTAAGACCTTTCAAATATAAATAGAGGTGAAAAGAATTTGAATAACAAAAAATACGAATATATACAAATAGGTATTGCTTCTCCAGAAGAGATTCGTTCATGGAGTCATGGTGAAGTTAAAAAACATGAAACAATTAACTACCGTACGCTAAAACCAGAACGTGATGGCCTATTTTGTGAAGTTATTTTTGGACCTACAAAAGATTATCAATGTGCTTGTGGGAAATCAAAAAGAACTCCAAGAGGTGAAAGTGTTTGTGAAAAATGTGGAGTTGAATTAACTGAAAGTAAAGTAAGACGTGAAAGAATGGGACATATTGAACTTGCTGCCCCAGTCGTTCATACTTGGTTTTTGAAAAATATACCTTCAAAAATCGCACTTATGCTTGATATGAAAACTAAGGAAGTTGAAGATATTGTTTATCTTGCTTCATATATAGTAACTGATCCAGGTACTGTAGAAGGTTTATCAAAATTTCAAATCATGAGTGAACAAGAATATAGTTTATATCAACGTCAACATGGATCATCAAAATTTAAAGCCTTAACTGGTGCTGAAGCTGTTAAAACATTACTTAAAGATATTAATCTAAAAGAAGAAATTGAAAAGCTTCGTGGGGAATTAAAAAATGCTACAAAACAAAAACGTGAGAAATTAATTAAACGTCTTGATGTTGTGGAAGCATTATATACCTCAGGTAATAAACCTGAGTGGATGGTAATGGATGTAGTTCCAGTGCTACCACCAGATTTAAGACCAATGGTTCAACTTGATGGTGGACGTTTTGCTACTACTGATTTAAATGATTTATATAGAAGAATATTAAATCGTAATAATCGTCTTAAAAAACAATTTGAACAAAGAGCACCTGGTTTAATCACAAAAAATGAAAAGCGTATGCTTCAAGAAGCAGTTGATGCTTTAATTGATAATAGTAAAAAAGGTAAAAAAGCAGTTGTAGAAAAGAATCGTCCATTAAAATCTTTATCAGATTTACTTCGTGGTAAACAAGGACGTTTCCGTCAAAACTTACTTGGTAAACGTGTTGACTACTCAGGACGTAGTGTTATCGTTGTTGGTCCAGATCTACAAATGTATCAATGTGGTATTCCACGTGAAATGGCTTTAATTTTATTTAAACCATTTATTATAAATGCTATTATTAAAAAAGATCAAGATGCTCCAGAAGGACAACAAAATAAAATTAGTATTAAAAAAGCAAAAGAAATGATTGATGCTGGCGATCCAATTGCTATGACAGAGTTAGAAAGAATCGTAGTAGAACATCCTGTTTTACTAAACCGTGCTCCAACTCTTCACAGACTGGGTATCCAAGCGTTTGAACCAAAACTAGTTGAAGGTAAAGCGATTAGACTTCACCCACTAGTAACCCCAGCTTTTAACGCTGACTTTGATGGTGACCAAATGGCTGTCCATGTACCATTATCAGAAGAAGCACAAGCTGAAGCTAGATTGTTAATGTTAGCATCTAAAAATATTTTAGCTCCTAAAGACGGAAAACCAATCGTTACTCCATCACAAGATATGGTTTTAGGTAATTACTACCTAACTATTGAAGATGAAAACGATGAAAGAAATGGTAGAGTATTTAAGGATATTAACGAAGTTGAACTTGCTTATGAAAACAAACAAATTGGACTTCATACTAGAATTTTAATTCTTGCTAAAAGAATTGAAAAAAGACATTTTACTGAAGAACAATTAAATAAATATTTGGTTACAACTTACGGTAAAATTATATTTAATACAATTTTCCCGAACGATAAATATACTATTACATTAGACATTGATAATGAAACTGGTGAAGCTAGAAAAGAAGAACGATATATACCCTTTATCAATGAAGCTAATATTGATAACTTAACTGATAAGTTAGATGATAAGTATTTTATCTCTCCTAAAGGTAATAAATCAATTAAAGAACTACTTAGTGAAGTTCCATCTCCTCATCCATTTAGAAAGAAATTCTTAGGTAATATTATTAGTGAAGTGTTTAAGCACTTTAAATTATCTGAAACTTCTAAAACTCTAGATAAGATGAAGGATTTAGGATTTAAGTATTCAACTGTTTCAGGAATTACAGTTGCTGCTACAGATATTGAAGTTGTTCCAGGAAAAGCTGAAGTTCTAAAAGTTGCTCAAGAAAAAGTAGATCAATATGAAGAATATTATAATGATGGATTTATTACAGAAAAAGAAAGACGTAATAATGTAATTAATATTTGGAAGAATGCGAAAGAGCAACTAGAAAAGAAAATTAAAGTTGAAGTAGAAAGAAAATATAAGACTAACCATATCTTTATGATGAGTGATAGTGGTGCGCGTGGTAATATCGCAAACTTCGTTCAGTTATCAGGTATGCGTGGGTTAATGGCTAAACCAAATGGTGAAAGTATGGATATTCCAATTCGTTCATCATTTAGAGAAGGTTTAACGATGAGTGAATTCTTTATTTCTACCCATGGTGCTAGAAAAGGGTCTACCGATACAGCCTTAAAAACAGCTGAATCTGGTTACTTAACAAGACGTTTAGTTGATGTTAGTCAAGATGTTACAGTTACTGAAGAAGATTGCCATACAGATAAAGGTTTGATAGTTTCTAGATTAGTTGATACTGATGGATCTACAATCGTCCCATTAGTGGATAGAATTAGAGGAAGATTTATATCTAAACCGATTCTTCATCCTAAGACTAATAAAGTTATTGTTCCAAAAGATGGATATATTAATGATGAATTAGCTGAAAAGATTCAAAAACTTGGAGTAGAAGAAGTAACTATTAGAAGCTTACTTACATGTAATGCAAAAAATGGTGTTTGTGTTAAATGTTATGGTGGCGACCTTTCAACTGGTGAAATTGTTGAAAAAGGTGAAGTTGTTGGTATCATTGCTGCTCAATCAATTGGTGAGCCGGGTACACAATTAACGATGAGAACATTCCACTCTGGTGGGGTTGCTGGTGAAGATATTACGCAAGGTCTACCACGTATTCAAGAATTATTTGAAGCAAGAGAACCAAAAGGTAAAGCAATTATTTCTGATATTGAAGGAATGGTTGAATCAATTACTCTTGAAAAAGATAATAGATATGAAATAACAATCAAAAACCAAAAAGAAACTAAGACTTACTTAACTGACTCTGGTAAAACTGCGATTGTAAAAGAAAGAGATAAAGTATATGCAGGTCAAAGACTAACTGAAGGTTTAATTCATCCAAAAGAATTACTTAAAGTTGGTAAGGTTGAAGAAGTTGAAAAGTATATATTAAAAGAAGTTCAAAAAGTTTACCGTTCTCAAGGTGTTGAGATTGCTGATAAACATATTGAAATCATAATTAAACAAATGCTACAAAAAGTATATGTTGTACATGAAGGAAGTACTGCAATCCTACCAGGAAGCTTACTATCTAAAAATGAAATCTATACTGAAATTGAAGCATGTATAAAAGAAAATCGTGAAACTCCAGTTATCCGTCCAGTATTATTAGGTATTACTAGAGCATCCTTAAAGAGTGATTCATTCTTATCTGCTGCAAGTTTCCAAGAAACAACAAAAGTTTTAACAGAAGCTGCAATTAGAGGTAAGAAAGACTACCTAGAAGGATTAAAAGAAAATATCATTATTGGTGGATTAATTCCAGCAGGAACAGGTATTGTAAATGCTGGTTATGAAATAATAGAACAAGAAGAAGAGGAAGAAAGCGTATCTTAGGATAGCTTTCTTTCCTAAATCTTTTTTGAAAACATTTTAGGGAAAAAATATTATTTACTTCTTGACTTTAGATAACAAAAAGTGTATAATATTCAAGGTATAAAATAAAAATAGTTTTGGTGTTCCCAGAACTTACTTTTAGGCAATATTGAAACGCCCGGAAGTGTGGCAGTTTACATTTTTAGAAAGGAGAATAGAATGCCAACAATTAATCAATTAGTTAGAAAATCTCGTGAGTCAAAGATTAGAAAGACTAAATCCCCTCACTTGAGTATAAATTATAATAGTTTGAAAAAAATTTATACTAATTTAGACTCACCACAAAAGCGTGGAGTATGTACTAGGGTTACAACTATGACTCCAAAGAAACCTAACTCAGCAATTCGTAAGTATGCGCGTGTACGTTTATCAAATGGTATTGAAGTTACTGCATATATTCCAGGAATTGGTCATAGACTACAAGAACATAGTGTTGTTTTAATTCGTGGAGGTCGTGTAAAAGACTTACCAGGTGTTCGTTATCATATCATTCGTGGTACACAAGATGCTACAGGTGTTGAAAACAGAAAACAAGGCCGCAGTAAATACGGCGCAAAGAAAGCAAAATAGAAATCAAGTAATCGAAAGGAGGAATTATAGTGCCACGTAAAGGACATGTTCCAAAGAGAAAAGTACTACCAGATCCATTATACAATTCACCAATAGTGACTAAACTTATTAATAGTATAATGTTAGATGGTAAAAAAGGTGTTGCACAAGATATATTATATAGTGCATTTGAACGTATAGAAAAACAAACTGGAAGACCTGCATTAGACGTATTTAATGATGCGCTTGCAAATATTACTCCACAATTAGAAGTAAGAGCTAGAAGAATAGGTGGAGCTAACTATCAAGTTCCAGTTGAAGTTAGACAAGAAAGAAAAATGACTCTTTGCTTAAGATGGTTAACACAATACTCACGCTTAAGAAGAGAAAAAACAATGGAAGAAAGATTAGCAAATGAAATTATGGATGCAGCAAACGGATTAGGAAATGCTGTTAAGAAAAAAGACGATACACATCGTATGGCTGAATCTAATAAGGCATTTGCGCACTATCAATGGTAATAGAAGGAGTTAAAAGTTATGCCTCGTGAAATATCTTTAAATAAAACCCGAAATATCGGTATCATGGCTCACATTGATGCTGGAAAAACTACAGTAACAGAACGTATTCTATATCATACTGGTAGAATCCATAAAATGGGAGAGACTCATGAAGGGGCAGCTACAATGGACTGGATGGCTCAAGAACAAGAGCGCGGTATAACCATAACTTCAGCAGCAACAACAGCATTTTGGAAGGATCATCTAATTAACGTTATAGATACCCCAGGACACGTTGACTTCACTGTTGAAGTAAGCAGGTCATTAAGAGTTCTAGATGGAGCTATAGCAGTACTAGATGCCCAAGCAGGCGTAGAGCCGCAAACAGAGACAGTTTGGAGACAAGCTACAGAATATCATGTACCTAGAGTTGTTTATGTAAATAAAATGGATAAAATAGGTGCAGACTTTAATTTTTCTGTAGAAAGTTTACATAAAAGACTTGGAGCGAATGCGCATCCAATTCAGATTCCAATCGGAGCTGAAAAGTTCTTTGAGGGAATGGTAGATTTAGTTGAGATGAAAGCTTATTTCTTTCCAGGAGATGAGCATGAAACTTTCAAAGTTGGAGAAATTCCAGCAGACTTGTTAGATGAAGCAGAATTACGTCGTGAAGAGTTAATATCAGCTTTATCAGAATTAGATGATGAATTAATGATGTTATATTTGGAAGAGCAAGAAATAGACGCACAAACATTAAAGAAAGCAATTCGTAAAGCGACTTTAAGTGTTCAATTCTTCCCAGTTGTATGTGGAACAGCATTTAAGAATAAAGGTGTAAAACTAGTTCTTGATGCAATTATTGATTATTTACCTTCTCCAGTAGAAGTTCCAGCTATTAAAGGTGTGAACAAAAAGGATGAAGAAATTGTAGTTGAATCTTCCGATGAAGTTCCATTTGCAGCTTTGGCTTTCAAGGTTATGACAGATCCGTTTGTTGGTAAGCTAACATTCTTTAGAGTTTATTCAGGAGTTCTTAAATCAGGATCTTATATTTATAACTCAAACAAGAATAAAAAAGAAAGAATTGGAAGAATTCTTCGTATGCATGCTAATAATAGAACGGAAGTTAAAGAAGTTTATGCAGGTGAAATTGCTGCTGCAGTAGGGTTAAAAGACACAACAACAGGAGATACATTATGTGATGAGGGTAAACAAGTTATCCTTGAATCAATGAATTTCCCAGAACCAGTTATTCATGTAGCGATAGAGCCTAAGACAAAAGCTGACCAAGATAAGATGGGCGTTGCTCTATTAAAATTATCTGAAGAAGATCCAACATTCAAAGCATATACAGACCAAGAAACTGGTCAAACAATTATTGCTGGAATGGGTGAATTACATTTAGATATTATAGTAGACCGCTTAAAACGAGAATTCAAAGTAGAGGCTAATGTTGGTACACCACAAGTATCTTACCGTGAAACTATTAAGAAGAGCGCTGAGGTACAAGGTAAGTTTGTTAGACAATCTGGTGGTCGTGGACAATATGGTGATGTTTGGATTAGATTTGAACCAAATCCAGGTAAAGGATTTGAATTTGTTGATGCTATAGTTGGTGGTGTTGTTCCGAAAGAATATATCCCAGCTGTCAAGAAGGGACTTGAAGCAAGTTTACTAAATGGTAACTTAGCTGGTTATGAAACTATTGATTTAAAGGCAACTTTATTTGATGGTTCATACCATGATGTAGACTCAAGTCAAATCGCTTTTGAAGTAGCTGCAAGTTATGCATTTAAAGAATCAAAAGATAAATGTGAACCGGTTCTATTAGAACCTATAATGGATGTAGAAGTAGTTGTTCCAGATGAATATTTAGGAAATGTAATTGGTGACTTAACAAGTAGAAGAGGAAGAATTGAAGGACAAGATAGTCGTGGAAATCTTCAAAGTGTTAGAGCATTAGTTCCATTATCACAAATGTTTGGTTATGCTACATCTCTAAGAAGCAATACACAAGGACGTGGAAACTATACAATGCAATTTGCAAAATATGAAGAAAGTCCAAAATCTATTGCAGAACAAGTTATTAAAAATAGAAGCTAGTAAAGGGTTATTTTAACAATTTACTTGCAATATGCCAAAAATTATTATAAAATATATTTAAATAAAATAGGAGGAAAATTCTAAATGGCAAAAGAAAAATTTGTGCGTAATAAGACGCACGTAAATATTGGTACTATTGGTCATGTTGACCACGGAAAAACTACCTTAACTTCTGCTATTACTAAAGTATTAGCAAAAAAAGGATTATCTAAAGTATTAAACTATGATCAAATTGATGGTGCTCCAGAAGAAAAAACTCGTGGAATTACTATCAATACTTCTCACGTAGAATATGAAACAGAAAAACGTCACTATGCACACGTTGACTGCCCAGGACATGCTGACTACGTTAAGAATATGATTACTGGTGCTGCTCAAATGGATGGAGCTATTCTAGTTGTTGCTGCAACTGATGGACCAATGGCACAAACTCGTGAACATATCTTATTAAGCCGTCAAGTAGGTGTTCCTCGTTTAATAGTTTTCATGAACAAATGTGATATGGTTGATGATGAAGAATTACTAGACTTAGTTGAAATGGAAATTCGTGAATTACTATCTGAATATGATTTCCCAGGAGATGATGTTCCAGTTATTCGTGGATCTGCATTAAAGGCTATGGAAGGTGATGCAGCTTATGAAGAAAAAGTTATGGAATTAATGAACGCTGTTGACGAATATGTTCCAGATCCAGTTCGTGAAATTGACAAACCATTCTTAATGCCTGTAGAAGATGTTTTCACAATCACAGGTCGTGGAACAGTTGCTACTGGTAGAGTAGAACGTGGTATTGTTAAAGTTGGTGATAACGTAGAAATAGTTGGTATTAGACCTACTATGACTACAGTAGTTACTGGTGTTGAAATGTTTAGAAAATTATTAGATCAAGCTGAAGCTGGAGATAATATTGGTGCATTATTACGTGGTATTACACGTGAAACTGTTCAACGTGGACAAGTAATCTCTAAACCTAAAACAGTTACACCTCATACTGAATTTGAAGCTCAAGTTTACGTATTAAGTAAAGAAGAAGGTGGACGTCATACTCCATTCTTCACAAACTATCGCCCTCAATTCTATTTCCGTACTACAGACGTTACAGGAGTTATTGAACTTCCTCAAGGTATCGAAATGGTTATGCCAGGAGATAACGCAAACTTAGTAGTTAAATTAATTCACCCAATCGCAATTGAATTAGGAACTAAGTTCTCAATTCGTGAAGGTGGACGTACAGTTGGTGCTGGTAACGTAACTAAGGTTGTAAAATAATTTTAGAAAATATAGCTAGGAAATTTAATTTTCTAGCTTTTTTTTATGGTTCTATAAAATAGTTTATGGTTTATAGAAAATTAAATAAAAAGTTTTATGGTCGATAACATCGAAAACCATAAAACTTTTTATTTTTGACCATAAAACATTTTATAATAATGGATAAATA
>JBAYTA010000034.1:0-17232 GCA_041675865.1 Bacilli bacterium
AAACGATTTGTTAGATTTATAACTTCTTTTTGAATTTCTTTTAATGCTTCTTTATCTTTATAGTTTCTTAAAGTTTTATCTATTAGTCTAGCAACTTCTTTAACTTCTTCTTCTTTAAATCCTCTTGTAGTTATACTTGCTACCCCAAGTCTTATTCCACTTCCATGCATAGGTTTTTCATCATCATAAGGAACTGTATTTTTATTACATGTTATTGCAACTTCATCTAATACATTTTCTGCAATTTTACCTGTAATCCCAAGGCTCTTCTTTACATCAACTAAGAGCATGTGATTATCAGTTCCATTTGCAACAATAACATAATTTAATTTTTGTAATTCACTAGCTAATATTTTAGAATTGGATACAACTTGTTGTTGATATTCCTTAAATTCAGCACTCATCG
This sequence comes from Bacilli bacterium, assembly GCA_041675865.1. GTDB lineage: Bacteria > Bacillota_I > Bacilli_A > ML615J-28 > CAG-698 > DUVT01. The sequence continues at coordinate 407 of JBAYTA010000034.1, forward strand.
CTTCTTTAAAACATACGGCCTTAGCAGCAATAATATGCATTAAAGGTCCACCCTGAATTCCAGGGAATATAGTTTTATTAATCTTTTTAATAATTTCGTCATTATTTGTTAAGATCAATCCACCTCTTGGACCTCTTAAAGTCTTGTGAGTTGTTGTGGTTACAATATCAGCATAGGGTACAGGATTTTGATGAAGTCCAGCAGCTACTAAACCTGCTATATGAGCCATATCAACCATTAATAAACTACCAGCCTCATTTGCAATCTCTTTGATTCTTTTGAAATCAATTTCTCTTGAATATGCACTTGCTCCAGCAACGATTAATCTTGGTTTTAAAGATAGAGCTTTTTCTTCTAACTCATCATAATCAATCATTTGTGTTTCTTTATCTACAAAATAAGGATGAAACTCATAATCCTCTCCAGAAAAGCTTAGAGGATGTCCATGAGTTAAATGTCCACCTTGATCAAGCGCCATACCTAAGACAACATCTTTAGGTTTTAATATAGCACGATATGCTCCCATATTAGCGCTGCTTCCGGAATGAGGTTGTACATTTGCATATTTCGCATTAAACAACTTACAAGCTCTTTCAATTGCAAGAGATTCGATTTCATCTACTACTTCACAACCACCATAATACCTTTTTGCAGGATACCCTTCCGCATATTTATTTGTAAGTATAGATCCTTGTGCAGCTAACACTTCGTCAGAAACAAAGTTTTCTGATGCGATTAATTCAATATTGTTTTGTTGCCTAACTAATTCCTTTTCAATTAATGAAAAGATTTCTTGATCTTTAAATTTACTCATTTTTAACTCCTTAGAATATGTTATCATTACTTAATAATTATATTTGATTCCAAATCAAAAAGCAAGATGTACTTGTTCTTAAATTAAATTATTCTTGCTTTTATAGAATTTATATTCCCTTGACTTTTATGAATCTTATTAAGGATTATTAAAGAGAAAATAATATTATTATCATCTTTTATCTGTTTTGCATCTATAGCATAGGTTTTACCTAAAATAAAACTAGCAATTTTTATGTTTGTAAAAGCATTTAAAGTGTCCAAGAATATTCTTGATGCTTCAAAATTTCTTAGCACAAGTAAGTTTATATTATTTTTATAAATATTCACTTTACTATCTTTTAAGAATAAATTATAAATATTAAAATTATCAAATATATTTATATTATTTATTCCACTATCTCTTAAAATCATATTTATAATATTTGCTTCCAATATATCAGTTTTGCTATTTAGATTAGAAATCAAGGCAACATTTGTTTTTTTAAGACCTATTTTTTTCATTAATTCATAAGCTTGAAGAATTGAGACTTTTTTATCTTCAAAATCAATGTTGTGATTTTTAGAATAGTTACTTACAAATAGAAAATGTCTTAAGAATGGCATATCTAAAACATCTACATTCCCGATGTCTCGATCTTTCTCATATTTTAAAATCTTGTTTTGATAAAGGACTGGAAAGTCATCAAAAATTAGATAGTCAACTGTTTTATCTTTTAACGAATCAATACAAAAATCAATTACTTCTAAATCTTCACTTATATCATAAATAACAAATTCTTTAGATCGAATATTGTTTTTATAACATTTCTCAATAATTAGAGATTTATCCCCAACTAGAATAAATTCACCTAATCTTAATTCAATTGCTTCCTTTAAAGCATTTAAGAGTTTATCTGAATATGGATATATAACTAAAACTTTCACACTAATCACCCACTATATTATATGCTTTAGATTAGTATTATTTTGCCTGATTTTGTCAATAGAAAAAAAACTCTATAAAATAGAGTTTTTTAGTTAACTGTTTACTTTAATAATAATTCTAGTATTACTACAAGCATTGTTGCAATAATAAAGAATCCTAAAACAGTTCTTCTTTTAATTTTCATTTTTCTGTCCTCATTTATTTGCTTTAAATCTCTTCAACCAACCATATGTAAAAAATATGACCCCTATATATCCTAATATAATAAATCCTATAGTTTCTACTTCTGCAGAGATTATATTCGTTTCTGAAATTGCGGAAATAACAATAATAGTAATGAAACACAAAAGCCCAATTAATATATATATGTTAGCTATTTTTTTCATGATACACCTTCCGATTTCATAGTTTGAAAATGCATAAAAAAATGGCAGGGCTAGATTGATTCGAACAATCGAATGACGGAGTCAAAGTCCGTTGCCTTACCGCTTGGCTATAGCCCTACACAAATTAATTATAAATGGTGGTGGGGAGTGGATTCGAACCACCGAACTCGGAGAGAGTGGATTTACAGTCCACCGCGTTTAGCCACTTCGCTACCCCACCATTTTATATGTTTTATATGTCAGAATCAAACTGCTTATATATTTTACTATATTTCAAACATAAATGCAAGTCTTTTATGAAATTTTTATAAGATATTCCCCCATAAATTATTATATGGGGGAAATAACTATTTATTCAAATATTTGTCAATGAATCCTAGGATCACTCCACCTTGGTCGTTAAGATAATCCCAGTACATTATTCCACCTAAGTTATTATCATAAGTATATTCTACCTTAGCTTCTATAGCTCTTTCGTCATCAAACGAGATAAAATTCCTTACAGTTAATGTATCACTATAAAGCCATGCAGCTTTCGCAACATCATCCCAGAATAATTTATAAGCTGAACCTTCTGGATTTTTATAGTATAAATTGTAAATTGAATCAAAGCTTAATGATTGTGCAGTTTTATAAGCAATTTGGTTTAATCCATGTTCATGAGGATTGATAACATCGGCAGCTCTTCCATAAGCGGCAACACCGATAACCAATTTTTCTGAACTAGCTCCAGCATTCTTGAATGCCCTAATAGCTTCATCTGCACTTAAACTTGGTGCTATATTAGAGCGGTATAAATGCGAATGATGTCTAGTTAGAGCTGTTGCTCCTTCAGCTGGCCAGTTATTTAAATCATATGTCATTACATGGAAATAATCTAAATATTTATTTAATTCTGCTACATCATAACCTTGACCAATATGCCATGTTCCTGCACTTACAGCAGATGTTAGGATAAGATCTCTATGGTATGCATCAAATGCTTCCCTAGTTTCTCTAACTAATGCACTAAAATTATTTCTTTCTGCAGCAGTTGGAACTTCCCAATCAAAATCAATTCCATCTAAATTGTACTCATCAATTGCTTCCATCATAGAATCAATAAATGTTTTTCTACTTTCTTTAGTTAGTGTCATTGTTTTAAATGGATTTGATCCTTCTGAACTACCTCCACCAATAGCAGCAACGACTCTTGTTCCTTCGTTATGTGCTTGTCTAACTAAACTTGCAATATAAGGAGTTACATAAAACGTATTCGCAGTAGTAATAGATGCGAAAGAATAGTTTACATAATCTATTTGGCGTAAATGTTCAGCAGGAATATTAGTTGCTCTTGCATATGCAAACGAAATCTTTTTATTAGAAAGATCACGCAATTGTGTTTTCTCTACTCTTACCACTCTAGTGAATACCTCCGTAATATGTTTATATTTTAATGTTGCAGTTAATGTAACATCTACATCTTCATACTGTCTTGTAACTTCACCATATTTTGAGATTACTTTTTCATTAGAACTAGTCCACTCAATTGCTCTTCCATATCTATTAGTTCGCATTGTAATGTCAGCTGTTGTTGTTGACGGAATACTTTGATCTAATTCATCTAGTATGTCAGCAAAATCTTGCATTGCATCTAATATATCTTCAGGTGTTTTCTCAGTTACAGTCACAAGTATATCTAGTCTTTTATCTGAATATAAAGATATGATAATTGTTATCTTAGCATAACCAACACTATTTGCAGTAACTAAGCCTGTAGTTGATACTGATGCAACAGCATTATTATCACTAACATAAATAAGTCCTAAAGTTTCTTCAGTATCTAATATTTCTACTTCCAATTGAAGTTTTTCTCCTTCTTCAATCATATATTCAGTAGATTCTATACTTAATGACGGTTCAATAATATCATCGTCATGATCATCTTCATCATCTGGAATCTCTTGATTGTTACAACCAATTAAAGCCAGTCCAATTAATAAAAATAATATGATTTTTAATAATTTCATAATTTCCCTCTTTCTTCTTTATAAAAATCATATCCCCATAATAATATACTTATATATTATACCATAGTTAGCCATTATTTCAAAGATGAAAATAATGAAAAACCACTTTGAAAAAGTGGTATCCCCATTTACTTTTTAGGTAAAGCTTTGCTTAATACTTCTAAATTATCTTGCATAATAGACATATAATCCAAACCCTGCTTTTGCTCATCTGCAGTTATTGTAGCAAGATGGTGTAAAAATAGAAATCCATCACTTCCAAGTTCTAGTTGTGTTTTATATTGATTTGCAATTGATGAAGGCATTTCATTTTTTGTTAGACAAATATGTTTAATATTCTTCTCTTTCGCAATATTAATTTTTTCAATCATATCTTTTGGAATAGCATCGGTACTTTCGTTATCATTACGAATTCTCATTCTTTGCAAGCCATACCTTACTTCCCAATAAATATATGCATCATGATCAACTATAATAGTTTTGTCTTTTACATCACTTGAATTTATCACATCAAAGAAATCTTGATCTAAAGCTAAAAGGTCAGCTTTTAATGCATTTGCATTATTAGTAAATCTAGTCTTTTGCTCTTCAGTTAAATCAAATGTATCTACAATATGAACTAACATTCTTGTAGTCATACTATGCATCTTATCTAAGTCTAACCAAATATGAGGATCATAGAATACTCCATCCTCATTTTGATGATGTTCATGCTCATCTTCATCATGATGATGCTCGCTATTAATTTCAACTAGATTTAACCCTTCACTAAGGCTAATTGTTGGAACATCTTTTAAGGTTGTATCTAAGGATTGTTCAATCAATCCTTCAAGACCTGCACCAATATAGAATAATAGTTTACTTTTAGATATCTTAATCATGTCTTTAGGACTTAGTTCATAATCATGAACATCTTTCCCTCTCGGATAGATAGACCTAACCACAAGGTCATCTTCCACAATTCTTCCTGCAATATATTCAATCGGATATATTGATGTATATATATCAGGAATTACATCATCACCATTACATCCACTCGATATAATTAGGGTTAGGGCTAGAACTAGTGACGCTATTAATTTCTGCAACTTCTTCATTTAATTCTCCTGTTTTCTTTTTGTCTTTTATTTTTTTATATAAATTTTTTATTTTTTTAAATTTTATTACTACTTTTTTAATAAAGGAAAATGCCTCTTTAGGATATACAACTAAAATAATTGTCTTCTTAAATCTATTAATAATTCTTCCTATAAATACAACAAATAGATTCAAATTATTTTTGAAATTATCTCGTAAAAAGTAAGTATAAATTACTACCCCCAAGAAAAAGAAACCAAATGTATATATACTTAAATAACCGTCACTTACTTTGAGCATATAAAGGCAAGCTATTACAACCATAAGAATCCAAAAGATGGATTCGATTATATAACTTAGCACTAACTTTAATTTGAATTTTCTTAAAAAATAGTGCAATATGTCAAACATCGCACTAAGAAACATTCCAAATATCAAAAAATATATAACTAGAATTACTTGGTCTCTAAAACTAATCATTTAAACAGCTTCGCTAAGAATCCTTTTTCAGTTTGCGCTTTTTGACGGTTTAGATATTCCATTAGATATACTTTCCCAGTAATAACTAGTGTTTCACTTTCAAGATCCAAATGTTTCATTTCAAGATCTGTTCCTTTTACTACCATTCTTCCTAATACTGTATCTACAAATAATTCATTAGTATTTAGACTTTCCAGTTTTTTAACACCAGTAATATGTAAATCACTGCGATTTTTCAATATAATCTCTTGACTATTTACTTCTTGCATCACTAACATCACCTCATTTAAATATATGCTAGTCTACAAGAAATTATTTATAAATCTTGAAAATGAGAATTTAGATCTTCATATGAGATTACTTTGTAATCATAAACTTTATTCTTATAATTAACTATTTCTAATTCACTTTCATTAATATACTTTTGAATTTTCATAGTTCCTTTATATATAAGAACAAGTTTTAGTTCTTCTTGATTCACTTCCATATTTAAATGAGGAATAAGTTCATTTAAATATCTATTATAAGGATAACCCTTACCAGGTTTCCCACTACCACCATAATGAAGATTCCAAGTGTTTTTGCTATTAATGGTTATTGTACTTATTCTAGGTACTATTGCTATCTTAATCAATATTTTAGAATATTTAGTCTCACTTGTTCCTTCTAAAACAAAATCATATTTTTTGTTTGTTTCATTTTTAATTTTATAGCCGTTTTTTTCTGCTACAGTTTCTAAAACATTTTTTACTTCTTTCTTTTGAATCCTTGGCATAATTCCTATTGTCCAAACAATATAAAGGACAGCAAAGGTTACTCCAGTAATAAGGTATTCATATTTTATAGTAGCTAATATATTCAAAAATTTCATATATATATTATATAGTTTTTAGGGAGGATTGTCAAAGAAAATATCTTTCTAATTATGGCATACAGAACTTATTAATAATGGACCAAATTAATTCTATTTTCATTTGTTATATGCTATAATAAGTAAAGAGGAGATTATTTTATGCTATTAATAGTAAAAGATGTTTTAGCTATTGTCTTTATCATAATTTTATCAATAACTTCCACATTATTTGTGACCCTAGTAATTTATGTATTAAAGTTAATAAAGATAAATACCAAGCTAAAAGCTAAACAATTTGGAAAGTTTAATACTTTTTCAAATAAAAAACAAATTGTTTTTTTAGGGGATTCATTAACTGATTTTTATCAAATTGAAGAATTCTTTCATGACTACAAAGTCTATAATAGAGGAATTGCATCTGATACAACAAAAGGTGTATTAGATAGATTAGAAGATAATGTTATATCAATTCAACCAAGAAAAGTGTTCTTACAAATCGGTACAAACGATTATATAAGACGTAATAATGATTATATATTTACAAATATAATAGAGATTGTAAATAGACTTAAAAACAGTATAGAAGATGTTAAAGTATATATAATATCACTATACCCAGTAAACCATAAAGCAAAAGTTTATAGTCGCTTTTTCACAACAGTCAGAAATAATAAAACGATTAGAGCCCTAAATGAACGATTAAAGGAATACTGTGAAAACAACAATCTTTCATATATTGATGTTCATAGCCACTTAGTAGATAGTAAAGGGAATTTAGAAAAGAAATATACTGTTGAAGGCTTGCATATAAATTATGAAGGCTATGATGTTATAACAAAAGTTTTGCTTCCCTATGTAAGAGAATAGGAAATACTTCCTTGATTTTTTTCATAAATATGGTATAATTAATAAATATTAGAGGTGAAAACAATGTCATATGAAAATTTAAATGACCAAGAAATTATTAGAAGAAAAAAATTGGAAGAACTTCGCTCTAAAGGAGTAGATCCATTTGGTCAAGCGTTTAAAAGAACAACAAATTCAAAAGAGTTATTTGAAAAATATAACGATAAAACAAAAGAAGAATTACTTGAAATAAATGATACTGCTGTTGTAGCAGGAAGAATAATGACTAAGAGAAGTAAGGGTAAAGCTGGATTTATGCATATCCAAGATAGATTTGGGCAAATTCAAGTTTACTGTAGACAAGATCATTTATCTGAACTGGAATTTGAGATGTTTACTAAAGCGGATCTTGGTGATATAGTTGGTATAGAAGGTGAAGTTATTAGAACAAATATGGGAGAACTTTCTATCAAAGCTAATAAATATACACATCTATCAAAAGCACTTAGACCACTACCTGATAAATTCCATGGTTTGCAAGATAAAGAGGAAGCTAGACGTCATCGTTATGTTGACTTAATAGTTAATGAAGATTCAAGAAAAATCGCATTCTTAAGACCAAGAATAATAAGAGCATTCCAACATTTCTTTGATAGCAGAGGGTTTGTGGAAGTAGAAACACCAATCCTTCAACCAATTTTAGGTGGAGCTAATGCTAGGCCATTTACAACACACCATAATGCTCTAGATATGGATTTCTATTTAAGAATAGCAACAGAACTTCCACTTAAACGTCTTATTGTTGGTGGTATGGAAGCTGTATATGAAATAGGTCGCTTATTTAGAAACGAAGGAATGGATTCGACTCACAATCCCGAATTTACTACAGTAGAAGCATATCTTGCATATTCAGATATGGAAGGAATGATGAATTTAGTTGAAGACTGCTTTAAATATTTGTTTGATGAAGTTTTAAACACTAGAACCATTGAATATCAAGGAAATGTATTAGATTTTGATAAGCCATTTAAAAGAGTTCATATGGTTGATGCAATCAAAGATTTAACAGGAATTGATTTCTTTAACACTTCTTTAGAAGATGCTATTAAATATGCAAAAGAACATAATATTCACATTGATAAACACCAAATGTCTTTAGGTCATATAATTAATTTATTCTTTGAAGAATATGTAGAAGAAACCTTAATTCAACCTACATTTGTATATGGACACCCAATCGAAATTAGTCCACTAGCAAAAAAGAATCAAAATGATCCTAGATTTACAGATAGATTCGAAATGTTTATAAATAAAAAAGAATATTGTAATGCATTTAGCGAATTAAATGATCCTATCGATCAAAGAGAAAGATTTGAAAATCAATTAAAAGAAAAAGAACTTGGTAATGATGAAGCAAATGAAATGGATTATGATTTTATAGAAGCTTTGGAATACGGTATGCCACCTACAGGAGGTCTTGGTATTGGAATTGACAGAACAGTAATGTTATTATGCCAAACAGACTCAATTCGTGATGTATTATTATTCCCACACATGAGAAAAAAATAATAAATTATAAAACACCAATTAATAAGTTGGTGTTTTTTATTACATATTATTAAATTTGCAACTCCTCTACAATCATTGCATATATTTCAAGAGTAGTTAATGTACCAACAGGAACGAGCAATTCTATTATCTCATTGTAGCGATTTAAAGTATCAATTGATATATTTTTTTTACTTCGCAAAATATCATCAATTTCTTGCTTAATTTCTTTAAAAGAATTATCTATCTCATTATCATAAATTTTCTTTTCTTTTAAAACTTCTTCTAAATCATCTAAATATAGAGTGTAATTTATTAAGAGTTCGTTTTCCATAAACTTTAAAAAGTTTCTTTTGAAGTAATTGTTATAATATAATTTAATTTCTTCAAATTGCTCATGGAAAAATGAAAACCCAACATCAAATATCAATTCAAGCTCTTCTTCTATTGGTTTCTTTTGATCATACAATAGTTCAATGAAGCCTAATACCTTCAATAAATCACTAAGTCTATCATAAACCAATGAATTATTTTCTCTTAAGAGTTCAATAAAGTTATAATTCGCATGAATATATGATTTATAATCATTAACGTTAATCATTATTTATTTTCCTTATAAACTTTTTTGAAATTTACTTTTCCTTTTTTATTTGGTTTTAAGTTATTTTTTACTAACTTTTCAAATATTTCAGGACTTCCTTCAACCATATCTGCTTTAGGTATTACTAAGCCTCTATCTTTATCAACATACATTAAATAGAACTCTTTTAACTCATAAACAGATTCAAAGTTTTCCCAACCTATTACTGCTTTCCCTTCAATGTTTTCAATAAATCTAGTAATTTTGTATTTTGTAATTTCTATTACTTCATAATTATCTTTTCTATCCTTAGCATTCCTATTAACTATCCCTCTGATTTTACCTATAGTAAAGAATGGTAGTGAAAGAAATATCAAAACGAAGAATGCCCAAGAAGTTGCTCGATTTGTTGAAGAGACCTCTGGGTTAAATGAGTTTGATACAACTAAATAAATACTTAATATTCCTGCTATCAAAAACAAATATATTGATGCAGACTTTCTAAACATATGAAAACTATAAAATTTATAGTGGTACTTTTTATTATACTTACTTTTTATTATTACTTTATCCATTGTTCACTCCTATTTTTTTATCTAGTAATTATTATAACATAATAAGAGAAAAATATAAAGAAACAAATGACCTTAGTTTTTAAAGTTTATTATCTATAAAACTAGAAACTTATGATATAATATTAAAAGCGAGGTAGATAAAATATGAATAATCTTATTAAAGCTCTTACTTGTGGTGGACGAGTAAGAGTATATATAACAAATACAACTGATGTAGTAAATGAAGCAATTAGGCTTCATGATTTATGGCCTAGTGCTGCATCAGTATTGGGAAAAACTATGACAGTAGCTTTAATGATGGGAGCTATGCTTAAAGGCGAAGAAGCTCTTACTATCAAGATTGATGGAAATGGCCCTATTGGAAATGTTGTGGTTGATAGTGACTCTAAGGGTAATGTTAGGGGCTATGTAGATCATCCACATGTTCACTTTTCAAAAAAAGCAAGTTTAGATGATGTTACAACTTTAGGCTATAATGGCTATATTGATGTAATCAAGGATTTAAAACTTAAAGATTTATACTCTTCAACAATTCCCCTAAAAACAGGAGACTTAGCAAAAGACTTTACATACTATTTTGCATCTTCTGAACAAACTCCATCAATAGTTGCACTTGGTTCAACAATGAGCGAAGATAATACATGTAAAGTGAGTGGAGGAATTATTATTCAACTAATGCCAGGAGCATTAGAAGAGGATATCGTGTTCTTAGAAAGTAGATATAATTTACTAAATAATTTCTCAAATTTACTGCTTGAGCACTCTAACTTAGAAGATATTCTAAATTTAGTACTAGACGGAAAATATGAAATCTTAGAAACTAAGGAAGTTAGATTTTATTGTGATTGTTCTAAGGATAAATTTTACTCAGGAATTGCATCTTTAGGGGTTACTGAAATTGAAGACATTATTAAAACAGATCAACAAGCAGAAGTAATTTGCCATTACTGTAACAGTCAATATCTTTTTAAAGAAGATGAACTTAAACAATTAGTGAAAGGATTAAAGAAATGAAAACATTAGAATTTGCTAAAAAGATTTTAGAAATACCAAGCCCAAGTGGTTACACAAAAAACATTATTAGCTATTTAGCTAATATTTGTAAAGAAAAAGGTTTAGATTACCATATAACAAATAAAGGTAACCTAGTTATTGAAATGAAGGGCGAAAATGACTACACAATAGGTTTAAGTGCCCATGTTGACACTCTAGGTGCAATGGTTAGAAGCATCGATTCTAAGGGGAATTTAAAGTTTAGCGTAGTAGGAGGTCCTATCCTTCCAACATATGATGGTGAATACTGTTATGTAATTACAAGAGATAATAAAGTATTTACAGGAACTTTTTTATCAGACAGTCCAGCAGTTCATGTTTATAAAGATGCAAAAAATCTTCCAAGAAACGAAGAAAATATGCATGTTAGATTAGATGAATTAGTTAACTCAAAAAATGATGTATTAAAACTTGGAATCAATCCTGGTGACTTTATTGTTTTAGATCCTAAAACTACTATAACAAAATCTAAGTTTATTAAATCAAGATTTTTAGATGATAAAATATCTGTTGCAATTTTATTTTCTTTAATTGATCATATCCTAGAAAGCAAAACTAAACCTAAATACAATCTAAAGTTTATAATTTCTACTTATGAAGAAGTAGGTCATGGTGCAACATCAATTCCAGAAGTAGATGAACTCATCGCAGTTGATATGGGATGTATTGGTGAGGATTTATCATGTACTGAGTATGATGTATCAATTTGTGCAAAAGATGGATTTAGTCCATATGATTTTGACCTTACAAACAAATTAATTGAGTTAGCAAAAGAAAATAAATTGAACTATGCAGTAGATATATATCCATATTATTCATCAGATGTTTCAGCAGCCCTAAGAGGCGGTAACGATATTAAAGGAGCATTAATAGGTCCTGGAGTTAGTGCATCTCATGGCATGGAAAGAACACACTTAAATGCAGTTAATAATACTCTTAGTTTATTAAAAGCATATATAACCAAGTAAAAAGGCGTGGATTAAAAAATCCATGCTTTTTATTTTATTTAAGTTGAATGTATCACAGATTGTTTATTTTCTAGCATCTTTAACTTAGAACATTTTGTGAGAAAAATATCAGCATTCTATTCGATAATAAATAAATTCCCTGTCATTTTAATGTCTTCCTAACCCAAACTTAATATTTAACTTTGAACTAACATTCCTGAAATATTCAGAACTCGGACCACCAGTTGATTTGGAAAAATCTTTTAGTACATGTCAAGAACCATTTAATTCATAAATCAATGCTTTACCATCAATACTAATTGGTTTAGTATAACCATTAGTCTCTAAATTATTCCAAATTCTGTTTTTGTTACATTTGTATCGATATTAATTGCGCTTCTTTCTTTTGTTATATTTCATGTTTGGATGACTTTCCAATTTCAATATAAAATTTTCATTCTACAATCACATAGTTGATATCAATAAAATGGTTCTAAATATTAATTTTGTTGCTTAATTAATATTGAATAAAATGTAATTCAAGTATGTTATATATATAAAGATATAATATAGAATTAATCAAACCAAATTAATTTATCTTCAAGAGTAGTATAAATTGAATAGTAATATCCATCTAAGGTTGTTGAATCCTGATTTTTATAAAAATTCTTAGGTAAATATATAGAGGATAATTTTATTTCATATTGATGCCTTTTTTGGTTTTTTCTTGAAGGGCAGTTTATATATATATAAATAATCCTAAGATTATCTTCATCTATACTAATATAATTATATACTTGACCATAGTCATATCTACCATCGTATTCTACAATATAAGTAGGATAATTGAATAACACACAATCTTTATCAAGTTTTAATTTTCTTTTCGAACTATTCTGATCCTCATAGTTTTCTAATCTCTCAAGTTCCATATAAAAATCTTCTTCATTATATTTTACATCAAGCACTACTTCCCACGAAGTACGTCCCCAGGATGGAAAGTTTGCAGAATAATAATAACTATTTATTGTTTGAATATTATCAAGATTTTCTGGAAACACTCTAATATCAGCAGACCCACCACCAGTAGGTACACCGAAATTTTTATAAGTAGATAAATCTGAACTTTCATAGAGACCAACACCTGCAGAATCGCAGCCTGAAACAAATAACAATATACATGATAGAAGTAAATAAACTCCCAATATCAAAAATCTCTTATTTAAAATCATATAAACTCCATACAAATTAAATTACACCAAGTGCAATTAATAGGTAAGCACCAGCTCTAACGGTAAATCTAGGATCCTTAGAATTTATATCAATATTAGCTGGATTATTAGTTAATGGATAAACAATATTATGTCCTTGCCATTCTGCAGACATGTAATATATTGAATTTGTACCATTATACTTACTTTTTATTGCAGTCAAAGCTTTTATCCGATCATATTTATCAGAAACAAGGTCTCTTCCTGTTACAATTTCTGAATCAATAATTTTCACATCAAGCGATTCTAAATAATAATCAATCTCTTGATTCGTCATATTATCTACTTCACGTTTTGCTTTGTGTATCATTACAATATTTTTAATATGCTTAATAAGAACAACACCTACTGCAATATACCACCAAGCATACCCATTAGGATCAACATGCATTACAGGATTATTAGCACAATAAGCAAATAGATTTAATTCTCCCTCTGTTAATACTCCAATATCATCAGCATTAATAAACCTACCAATTAAAGGATCATAATATCTAGAATTTAAATAATAAAATTTAGTTTCTTCATCAAAATAGTAACTCTTAAACCTAAATGGATTTATTTTACCTAAATTAACCCCACTTGTATCAGTAATAGATACAATATTTCCATATGCATCATATACATATGTAACTATTAAATTCCCATTACTATTAGTTATACCTATTATATCATTTTGTAAGTTTTTTATATAGAAATAATTATTACTATACATAGTAGTTAATAATCTAGCAAGAAAGGTCTATGTTACTTACTTAAACGAGATTCAACATAGACCAAATTTATAAATAATTTTTTGAAAATAGTTAATCAAACGAATTATTTTCAGAAGTAATTTATTGTCTCTAATTAAATGTCCAATAACTTTTTACATATATTAAATACATTTTATCTTAATTTTTAAGACTACAGAAAACTAGTAGTGAACATTATTAAAGGTTTACTAGTTTTATAGTCGCTAGAAATAAATTCTAATAATTCTTTTTACCATCTATTAAATCGCAAAATATAGAGAGCATTTCTTCTAAGTTATCTACTCCACAATAACCAATAAAAAAATCTTCTTTTATTTCACAATTAATAAAGTTTAATTCATCAACTTCTTTATCTATGGTTTTAAATTCAATATTCTCTAAATTTGTATTCCATATAAAAACCCTTAATATCCAACCTGGGTTGTCCATAGTTTCAAGTTTTACTCCATCATCGTGTTTCCAATCACCATCACAATGTATTTTAAACCATTTATTTATTTTACTTAAATAATTCTTTTTTTACCTCCGAACCATTTTGGAATTTCATTGGGAAGATCAGGCCTTAGATCCTTTAAACCTTTAATATGTTAATACTACATCAATATTTACTAGTAAATTTACCTTTTTTACATCCAATAAGCATTGCTTCTTATTATCAACCAATTTTATTAAATTTGATTAATCTATTTTTCCATCATTTACTGTATTTTTCCTTAATTTACGATTATTTATTTTATAATTATCAAATTTTACTTTTAGAGTTGATTATTTTGGTATGCCAATGAACTATTTTTATTTTAAACAACAATTATTTATACCATTCATCAAATCTTACATCTGGATATAGCGGATAAATTGTATAGCGATAGCCATCATTATTATCAGAACCATAAATATTTAAATTATAATTAATTGGAATAAATTTTTCTTCTAAAGGTATTTTATCATAAGATAAATTATCAATAAACACATACATTATTCTTTTGTTTTCATAATCAATGCATACATATTCGTATTTTCCACTAATATATTCAGCAACATAAGTTGGATATTTAAATAAAACAAAGTCATCAGAATATAATAATTTTTTGTATTCAGTATAATCATTTTTTTCATCATACAACCAGTTTTTAACAATCAAACTATTCAATCTATTAATTTCATAATCAAAAGCAATACTATCATAAGTAGCATCGAGTACTAATATGCTTCCATCTCTAAGTTGAAAATCGATGTAATAGTAATCATTTATCTTGTCTATATTATCTAAATTTCTTGGAAAAGAAAGAAATTTACTTTTAATTCCATTAGTTTCCAAATACCTATTATTAAGAGTTTTACTAATATTTCTCACTTCTATTCTTCTATATGCAAATATGAAAACTAATAATAATACAACGATGATTATTACTAAAATAACACCAAAAAATATAACCATTATCTTCTTCATTTTATAACCACCCTAATATCTCTAAAGCTACTGTGCCAACCTTTGTTAACCTATCATTTGTAGAAAAGTCATAATCAAGATTAACATTATCAGTTCTTTCAGATTTAATCTTGAATAGTGCTAATATATTATGTCCAGCCCATTCAGAAGAAAGACTGTACGTTGATCTATATGTCAGCTTATTTCCTTCATTGTTGACAGTATTTTTAATAATTTTTGAAATAATAATCCTTTCATATCTGGAATGTATATCTTTAGAATTCTCTATTTCAACATTTGAATCATTAAACGATACTGTGTTTTCACCTGTTATTTTTTCAATTTCTGCCTTAGCTTCTTTTATTGTATATGAATCTTCTACTTTACTGTCAGCTATTAATATTTCTACTACGCTGACTATATGATTTACAACAACAACTGTGGTTAATGCAATCAAAGCAATACTCCACCAAGCATTCCCATTAGGATCAACATGCATTACAGGATTATTATCACAATATTTAAATAAATTAAGTTCATCTGATGCAAGCATTCCAATATCATCAGCATTAATAAATCTCCCAATTAAAGGATCATAATATCTAGAATTTAAATAATAAAATTTAGTTTCTTCATCAAAATAGTAACTCTTAAATCTAAATGGATTTATTTTACCTAGATTAACCCCACTTGTATCAGTAATTGATACAATATTACCATATGCATCATATACATATGTAACTATTAAATTACCATTACTATTAGTTATACCTATTATATCATTTTGTAAGTTTTTTATATAGAAATAATTATTACTATTATATTTAAATCCTATTATGGAACCATTTTTGTCATAAAAGTAATTTAATACTTTACCATCAGTTCTTGTTTCTTTTAATATCCTTGTACCTTCTAAAGTATAGTTTGTTATTATACCATTTGCACTTTTTTCAAATCTTATATTGTTTGAATTATATTTATAGGTATAGATATCTCCAGTTTTTGGCTCTTCTATTTTTGTTATAGATCTTTGATCATAATCAATTTCAAACCCCATATAAAATCTTGGATTTCCTATTACATCATATCCACTAATATGTCTAGTTACTCCATTAATAGTAACAGATTTTAGTTTATCTAACCAACCACTAGTTTCATATGTTAATGTAATATATGAGTAACTAGTTTGTCTACCGTTTTGTAGTTCAACCTTATAAATAGTTTTTATATTTCCTCTTAGGTCATAAGAGTAAGTATTAATTCTCTCAATACCACC
>JBAYTA010000035.1:0-17055 GCA_041675865.1 Bacilli bacterium
AATTAATGTAGCAGTCATTTTTTTTATTTATATTTAATATTTGCTTCTTTAGTTTCAATTGTTAATTCTAAGAATCTAACATAATCATTAACTGTAAAATCATCATGATGTATTGTTACATCTAGATCTTTTAATGCTTTATATGAAACTAATTGCAGTTTATTATTACTTGATAATTCAGTATAAATTGGTTTGAAATATGTGCTTAGAGCTGTTTTAAGTCTAGAAGTAAGTTTTGATGAATTATTATCTTTAATATATTCAATCGCATCTTCTAGAGTAGGAAGAACTTTTCCATCAGCATATTCTACAATTGGAGTAGTTTTTGTATTTACATATACGTGGTAACCAAAATCAGTTACTAAGTATTCATAATCACCGTTCTCATCTTTTGTAGAGCCATATACTACTATTTCTTCACTATCATCATTAGCATCCCAAATAGCTTTTGCAGCATCATTAAATTCTTTAACCATTCTACCATTTGTGAAAGTACCAAGATCTTGGAATAAACCAACTAAACCAGCTGATTTAAATTTAGATACTTCGATACCATTGAATGTATAGCTTACACCATCCACTACTGGTTGACTCTCAGCAGGAACACCTGCAACAAAGTATGGAGCTCTATTAAATGCATTTTGTACATTTTGAATTTTCTTAGATGCATCATCAGTAATTTCTTCATTGTTGATATAATCCATAACTTGAGTATAGAAATCTTTAGCTAATTCGACTTGTTCTGCTGTCCAATCTTCTGGATTAACAGGATTTGAATTTGCATCATTAACAGTAATTAATAAATGCACACCAGTTACATTAAAATATTCTGCAACCATTTTATCCATTTGGTCTTTATAAAATACCCATCTAGGATCACTAACTGTTGCACCTTCTAGGCCAGCAAGTTTCTTAGCATATGTATCTTTTACATCTTGGAATAAGAAGAAACGTTCTAATTCTAAATCACTATTAGCACCATATACTTCTTTAATGAATTTAGCCCAACCAATTTTTGCTGGATATCCATTTTCAGCATACATATCATCTTCAAAATTACTCTTTTCATCTTTAATAGATTGTTGAATAATTGTCCATTTTGTAGAGTCTAAAACTTTTTTATCTTTAAAACTATATACTGTATTAATATCAAGATTATCTAAAAAACGATTAAATTCAATTTCACTAATAGCAGAACTAATACCATAGTTTCTATTCATTGCTGTGAATAATTCATCAGCATTGTATTCTTTAAGATCTGTTTTTGCTACTAAGAATTTATCTGTCTTTTTACTATTAAATTCTAAATCAACAGTTTCAGCTAATTCATTAAAGTAATAAATGAAATCAGTATCAAACAATTGAATATTGTTTGCCATTCTTAATTTCACAATCTCACTATTAACATAATTACTAGTTACTCTTTGAGTAATTAAACCTTCTCTTACGTTTTCTTTTTCAGTTTCAAAATCATATTTAATATGATTAATCTT
The DNA here is from genome assembly GCA_041675865.1 of Bacilli bacterium. Classification (GTDB taxonomy): domain Bacteria; phylum Bacillota_I; class Bacilli_A; order ML615J-28; family CAG-698; genus DUVT01. The sequence goes on from JBAYTA010000035.1 coordinate 1,494, forward strand.
CATATATAAAGAATGTCTAGCACCACTCTTATAAACTTGTGGTGATTTTGTATAGAAGTTTTCGCCCTCACCATAGTTAACAAATGTATCTAATGCTTTTTGAATTGCACTTTCATAGATAGCTATATCTCTATATAAATAATGTAATTTATCTAAATTATCTAGATTAAATTCAATCTCACCAGCTACTACACTATATTCTACATCTTCATTTAAAGCTAGAGCTTCTTCATATTTATGAGAATTTACCATATTGTATAATTTGATAAACATTTCTGCAACTTGTGAATCATTTAATGTATCACCATTTGCAAATACAATATTATTACCGCTAAATTTATATCCTAATTGTTTTAGAGAATTTTCAAGCATTCTTAGTGAATCAAATGATACAACTATTGCATGGTATTCATCTCTAAAATTATTATTGAAATAATTTTTTAATTCAGTTTCAGTAAAATCTTTTTCTTCTAATTGTTTAATAAATCTATCTTTCGCATATGCTTCTTTGACTAACATAAGTTTATAATAAGCAAAAACATCTGCTTCTGTACTTAGTCCATATTCAGAAAATAATTTATCATAATGTTCTTCAATTATTTCATATTTTTCTTCTTCAGTTAAATCTTCATCGCCATTTGGGAAGATATCTTTATTAATTCTTTCATTAACTTCTGCTTCTGTTACTAAATCCCAATAACTTGTACCATTTGAGTTTTTAGTGTTTTTAAGCAGATCAGTGTCAATCAAATCCATTAGCATCGAAAAGCCAACTTGTCCTTTTAGAACTTCATAAACTTTTCCTTTAGAAACTGTATAAGTATAATTTCCTTCTTTTACAGTCATATAGTCAGCATCTGGATCAGATATTGTCGGATTTTTTTCAGAACCACAAGCATTTAAGAATAAAACACTTGCTAGTAGCATTACTATAAATAGTATTTTTTTCATATTAACTCCTTCTTGAGAATATCTTATATTTGATATAATTCTGATGCTTCATATTGCGAAGCTATTTCAATCTCAGTATTGCTTATTTTTTTAACTTCATCAATAACATCTCTTTGAACAATTTCGATGCTATTACAGTCTTCACTTAAATGAGCAAGTAAAACAATTTTATGTCTTTCATTTAATATTGTTGATAATATTTGCATACATATGTGGTTTGACATATGTCCTTTTGGTGATAATATCCTATGCTTTAACTGTAGATGACGATCACTTTCCATTAACATTGTAATATCGTGATTACATTCAATAATTAAAGCATCGATATCTTTTAAAATATTTATATACTGAAGTGGTAAAAATCCAGTATCAGTTATATATGCTAGTCTTTTATCATCATTAATAAATATAAAACCAAAAATATTAGCACTATCATGTGATAGCTTCATAGTTAATATTTCTAAATCTTTAATCTTATATTTAGTATTTTCTTCTATAAATTTTACTTTAATATCACCAAGACTATTTTTAACAGTATTTGATAGATTATCAAATGATAATTCATTTATATATAAAATTGCTTTAGTCTTTTTTAAAAATGTTCCAAGGAATTTCACATGATCAGAATGTTCGTGTGAGATTACAATTGCATCAACATTTTCAAAATCTATTTCTTTATTATTAATTCTATTTGTTGCTTCTTTAAAAGAAATACCAACATCTAAAATGACTTTAGTTTGCTTTGTTTCTATATAAAGCATATTTCCCTTAGATCCGCTACTTATTGTACAAAACTTCATTAATCATACCTCAGTTTCCTTATAATTATACACAGTTAAACAAAATATTACAAGGATTTTTACTTTGGTTGCTTCTTTAAAATAAAGACCTTGAGATCAAGGTCTTTATGCTTATTCTTGCTCATTAATATAAGTTAAGCTATCTTCATAAATTTCAATAACTTCATTCAAGAATGAATTGAATTCTGCTTCTGAATAATTGTTAACCTTAAAGTCTAAATCTATTTCTTGCATTTGCTTGTATAGAATTATTGACAAGTTTGAACCACCTACGATTTCGTTTCTAATAGGATTGAAATATTTAGTAACAGCATCTTTCATTGCTTGAGTAAATTCAGTTTCAGTTATATTGCCTTCTAAGTCATATAACTTATTAGATGCATTATCTTTCGCAATTGTTTTAATCATTTCAAGTGTCGGTAAAATATGCTTTTCTTCTTCACCTGTATAATTCCATGTTGGAGCATCTACGATTGAAGTATTTATATATACATGGTATCCTGTTTTACTAACTAAGTATTCGTATTCACTAGAACCAAATGTATATCCATAACGTACTTCAGTAGTTGAACCTACAGGAAGTGAATTAAATATTTCTTTAGCAACTTCATGTAATCTTTCAGGATTAGCATCAGTAACACTTGATGTGTTGCTTAATTGACTTACTCTTAGGAATTCAATATTAAGTCCTGCAGATTTATACTTAGAAACTTCAATTGTATAAATTCCTTCTTCTTCGATAACATAAGGATTACCTTCTAATTCAGGTTGAGCCTCTACATCTTGTTCTAAACTTGCAAGGAATCTTGGTGCATCTTTAAACTTAGTAACAAGAGCATTTAAGTTTGCGTCATAATCTCCTGCTTCAGCATCAATATATTCCCATACTTTTCCATATAACTCTTCAGCATACTCTGTTTGTAGGTCTGTCCATTCTTCTTGTGGAACATAATTACCAGCTTCATCTTTTACAGATATTAAAAGTTGTAGTCCGTTTACAGAGAAGTAATCATCTTTAATCTTTTCCATATACTCTTTAACTTCTAGCCATTTTGCACTAGTTTCAGTTAACTCTTCAACATCTAATAATGATGAAGCAAAGTCACTTCTTAAACGAGTATATAGTAATGTATACATTAATCCTTCTATATCACTAACACCATAATAATCTCTTAGGAAGTTCTTCCAACCATATGTTGGAGGATATGAAGAATAACCACCTGCTAAGAAAATGTTCTTTTCATTAACTGTAGCATTTCTTACTTCTTCCCATTTTTCTTTATCAAGAACTCTTTGTCCTTGTGTTAAATCTGGTGTGTAATAATCATAAATTTTATTAAGTTCAGCAGAGTTTAAGAATCTTAAATAATTTATTTCACTTGCTATTAAGCTCATTCCATAATATTTATCCATTGTTGCAAATAAACTATCTGCTGTAATATCTAAATCTTTAACTTTCGCAATTATTTTTTCATCTTCTGCTTTAGTTTTTTTGAATTCAAAATTATTTCCTTCCACAAGGTTAACATAATTTTCTTCTAAAACAGGATCCAAAATTTCAAATTTATTGCTTTCTCTTAGTTCCATCATTTTTTTAGAGATATAAGCATCTGTTAATTCTTCTTCAAATAAGATTTCATAAATTTCATCTCTTACTGTAGAAAGTTCAGGAACTAATTCTGCTTTAATCTTTAAAATATATACATGTAATTTTCCGTCATAAACACGAGGTTCAGCGGTATACCATTTGTTAGAAGTTGAGTCTGGTGCATATGATTGCATTCCTTTTAAGAAGTTTTCGACTTGCTTGCTGATATTTGCAACTTCTTGGTTTGTGAAATGAAGTTTGTTCATTGCAGCGTTTTCTTCATCTTCTTCAAATGAACTATTAAATGTTAATTTATTTTCATCATCATAGCTAAATTGAACATCATCAACCAAAGTTAATCTATTAGTTGGATAATCTTCGATAAATCTTGCATAGAATGTATTATACATTTCAATGAAAGCTTCTGCTATTTCTGTTGGAGTTAAAGCAGTTTCATCTTCATCATTCTTAACTAAATTAGCATAAGAACCACTCTTTGAATCTTCATCTACTTTTAAGCCAACTTGTTCTAAAGCAAGTTTTGCTTCAACAGCTGATTGGAAAGGAATAATGATAGCCCAATATGCAGGAAGGTAATTTGCTTTATGTTTTGTTTCGTAATCTGATTCTTTAAAGAAAGGATCTAATGAATCATCTTCTTCAGCCAATTTATTTACGCGTTCGATTTCTTCTGTTAATTTATCTTTTGCATAAGCTCTTTTAGCTAAAGTTAATTTATGATAATCTCTTACTTCAGCTACGCTTCTTAAACCAGAACCAACTGAAAGAGAACTATAGTACTCATCATACTTTTCTTGAATCTCATCTTCAGTTAAACCTTCTTTACCATTAGGGAATACTTGTTTATCGATATCTTCATCGATTTGTTCATCAGTAACCTCATTTAGGTATTTACCATTTTCATGGTTTGTTAGAAGATGTCTATCTACTTGATCTAGTAAAACACGAAGGCCAACATTCTTTTTCAATTCATCATACATATATTTTTTAGATATATCATATGATCTTCCACCTTCATTAATTGTTAGATATACTCCGTCTTCATCAGTAATCGAAGGTACTAATTTATCTCTATTAATTACAGATGCGATAACTGCAGCACCTACAACTAGAAGTATAACTATTAATACTGGTATTGTCCTTTTAAATATTTGAGAACTATTCATTTTATTCACTCCTTAATACTGTTTTAAATGATATATATTATAACATAAGATTATAATTAATAATCATCATAAAAATTGTTTTCTTTATTTATACCTAATATCTAATTAGCAACGTATATATTTTACTACTTTTTAATTCAAAAGTAAATGTTTTTTTTATTTATTGTAGACAATAATGAAAGCATTAACCATTAAAAGCAAAAAAAGATAGAGAATCACTTCTCTACCTTTCATAGGAATTGGGAATTAAGGGAGTTCACAAAAGAAAGAGGGTTTTTTATGAACTGTCTTTTTTGTTAAGATAACTAATATATTATCTATCTAAAGACAAGTCTATTATAAACTATCAACAATTTGCTTGTAAATGATTCTTTGAAAAAAAGTAAATTTTTTTTATTTTTTTTATTTTTAGTTTAGCGAATCTTGTCGCAGTTTAGCAGTTATTAATTTATCTAGGAAAATAAAGTTATAAACAATTGAAAAAAGTAATCAACCGATTACTTTTCTTCTTTTTCTATATTATTGCTTTTTTCTGAATCATCCATTACTTTAATAACTTTTAATTCTAAAGCCCTAATTCTTTTATTTTTTACTGTTTTAATAATGAATTCTAGATCATATTTAATTTCTTCATCAGCATCTTCGATTATATTTTGATATCTAACTTTCATACCTTCAGCTGGTAAGCCACCAAGTAAACTATAGACAAACCCACCAACACTATTGTATTGAGTTTGAGGAATATCACCTAAGTTTAGATATTCAAATAAATCCTCTAATTCCATTTCTGGTGATAATCTATATGTATCCTCATCAATAATTTCAATATCTTCTAGTTCTTCTTCATCATATTCATCATAAATTTCGCCAACTAATTCTTCTAGTGCATCTTCCATAGTAACAATTCCACTTGTTCCACCATATTCATCAACAACAACTGCAAAATGTTTTTTAACTTTTTGAAATTCTTTTATTAAATCATTTACTTTTGTTGATTCAGAAACAAACAATGGTTTAGATACAAGCTGTTCTATATTAACCTCTTGACCTTTTAATAATACTGTGAAGAAATCTTTCTCACTTAAAATACCAATGATATTATCTTTATCTTCACGGTAAACAGGAACCCTTGAGAATTGGTTAACAAAAAAGACTTCTTTCATATCTTCTGTTTGCATAGATTCTTCAATCGCTATAATATCTACTCTAGGAGTCATAATATCGTAAACTGTTCTTTCGTTTAGTCCTATAGCACTTTGAATTAATTCAGCATCTTCTTCATCAAAAACACCTTCTGTTTCCATAGTATCAATAATTGATTCTAATTCTTCTTCGGTAACTTTTGGTGTTTGAATAACTTCTTGATTTTTCATAACCCTTTTCTTTATTTTAAGCATTAAATATGTAAGCGGATAAAATATCTTAAATAATGCATACATAATAGAAGAATTTTTTAATGCTGTTTTTTCAGGAGCAGCTATTGCTTTTTGTTTTGGTAGGAAACTACCAAACAATATTATAATAAACGAAGTTATTAAAACTGTTGCAAGGGCTGATAAAAATATATCCAAAAATATATTGTACATAAAATACCCAGCAATAACAGTTGCAGTAATATCAACCAAACTATCACATATCCAAATAGTAACTAAAGCATTCTCTAGTTTATCTGACATATTGACAGCATTTTTTGCACCTTTTTTCTTTTCTTCTAAATACGCTCTAAGTCTAAGCGGATTTGAACTCGAAAATGCTGCTTCAGTGGATGATAAAAATGCGGATATGACTATTAATAAAATAAATACAATTATTAAAATTATGTTTAATGATAAATTATTTGTAAAAAAATTAAAATTCATTAATAAATTATACCTGAGCGGAATCAAAAAATATACACCTCTTTTATTTGTTTATAAATTATATCACAAATTATACTATTAAGTCTAGTTTTCATCTTAATCTATATCAGGAATATAAAAACTTTTACGATCAAGTGCCATAATTTGATTAGTATATGTGCCTTTTTCTGTAGTTTCTACTTCTTTTTCTAATGCAGCTAATCTTGAATCTGCATAATCTAGTAAATATATTAGCATCGCTTCAGGTATTAATGGTTCTTTTGGTGAACCATATTCTAGTAAACCATGATGTGATAATAATATATGTTCAAGCGCTAATACTTCTTCACTATCTTGAACTTCAAGTGAAGTTGCAATTTGATGGATCATATTATAGCCAATCGGAATGTGCCCAAGCAAATTCCCTTTCTTAGTATATTCAGTACCCTTAGGTCCACTAAGTTCAACTATTTTTCCTAAGTCATGAATTATAATACCACCATAAACCAAACTTTTATTTAAGAAAGGATAAATCTTTAAATATGCATCACTTGCTTGTAACATTGAATAAATGTGGTATGCAAGACCTGAATAATAATTATGATGCATTGTCATTGCAGCTGGATAATTAAAAAACTCTTCTGCATATAAGCTTATAATCCTTCTAATAACTTTATTGATTATTTGATTATCTATTCTATCTATATATGAATAAATTAATTTTTCAAGTTCAGAACTATCTAACTTAGCCCTTTCATAAAACTCTTCAATATTAACTTCATCTTCTTCTGTAATTTTTCTATATTCAGTTACATTAAACTGCATCTTACCTTGATAGTCCTTCATAGTTCCTGATAGAAAATAAATTTCACCATTACTTAATAGTTCTTTATCTTCTTCTTTTAATTTCCAGAATTTCACATCTATTAATTCTGTTCCATCAAATCCTAACATACTACCATAATCATCATTTGCAGTTGTTTTTCTAAATTGAATATCTGTTAGTCTTAATATTAAACTAGCTTTGTCTTTTGGACTAAAGTCTTTAATCTTCGCTCTCATTATTTGTATTGTTTCCTTCTTTCTTCTCATTTAATGCCTTATACTTAGGATCTGTACTCTTTATTAAACCTTTATAGACTTCTTTTAATTCTCTAGAAAACATTAGTTTTTCAGAACCTTTTTCTAAATAGTTTAAATCTCTTAAGATTTCTAAGTTTTGGCCAACAATTGAATTAACATCACTATCTAATTTATTTTCTAGTGCTTGACGTTCTAATTCTTTAATTCTTTCATCTTTTTCTCGTAAACTCTTTTCAAACTCAGATACTTTTCTTTGAATTTGTTCAAAGGTTGAAATAGGCGTATCATCAACTTGAATAGGTTCTGTCATGCTTTTATTTTCATAAACTTCAGGCTCAGTATAGTCTCCATATACTTGGTCATCATACTCTTTATATGGTTTATAAACTTTTTCTTCTTCAATGTCATTAACATTTACATTATAAACATTTAGTGCTTTAATAATATATTGTTTTATATCTGTAAAATTGTTTTCTAATTCTTTATTCAAGACTTTAGTAACTACATCTTTATAAATAACATCAAAGTATTGTTGCGCTTTTGTTGATAATCTTGCATAATCATTTTTAGTAAACTGTAAATCAGCAACCGATTTTATTGGTAGATTTTCATATTGTCTTCTAATTTTCTTTGCCTTTAATGATGATTTCTTAAGCATATAGTTTACATAATTACTATCTAGACATACTTCAAGACCATAAGTTAATAGAAGATATGGATCATACTTACTTCTTGGGTTCTTAAGTGCAAGTTCCACGACTCTTCTTAATCTTTCTGGATCATCACTTAAAGAATTCCAGGTTGTTGAAAACTGTTTATTTAAAACATAAGAACAAGCTAATATTGAATCATTGCTAATTCTTTTATAATTATTAGATAGATGTTTTAGCCCTTTTCTCAAGCCAACAATATATTTATAAACATTTAAATCAACTAAGTAAGCTATTGCTCTTTTAAAATATTTTCCGTTTAAAATTCTTCTTAACTCTTCTTCCATTTTATTTGGTTCTATATTCTTTAATAGTTTTGCTCTACTTTTAATTGCGCTACTTGTTTTTCTTTCAATTTTAAAGCCAAGTTCACTAACAAGTCTAATCGCAATTAACATTCTTAGGGGATCTTCATAAAAACGAACACGTGGTGAACCTATTGTTCTTACTCTTTTTCTTTTTATATCTTCATAACCCTTATATGCATCAGTTAATTTACCACCATAACTCATCGCAATCGCATTGATTGTGAAGTCACATGCAGCAAGCTCATCTTTTAAGTTCTTGGAATAATGTAAGCGAAGTGGTTTTCGATTATCTTTAAATTTTTCTTCCAATCTAAAAGTACTTATAATGAATGTATAACCCATATAAGTTAATTTAACTGCACCTTCTCTTTCATCTTCCACTAAAGCATTCGCAAATATCCCCTTAACCATATCAGGAGTAGCATTAGTTGTTATATCGATCTTACTAAAATTAGACCCTCTAATTAAAGAGTAGACTGCCTCACCAATCATATAAGCTTCACACCCATTATTGATTAATATTTTTAAGACCTCTTTACCTTTGTCAAGATATTGTTTCATAAACATACTCCCTTTCATGTGTAGTTTACTCTTAATAATTAAATTATACAATAAATCAGCAAAAAATTCTATACTTTTTAATTTTTATTTATTGATTCTAACTAAATATCCTATTAATTTGTCATAAAAAAGGTTATAATAAGATAGGTGAGGATTATGTATACTATTAAAAACAACGTTATTGTTGAACAAACAATTAATAAAAGTAGATTCATTACAAATCTACTTCTTGTTGCAGATGAAGCTGATGCGAAAGCAAAACTTGATACTATTAGAGCAAAATATCATGATGCAACTCATAATTGTTATGGTTATATAATAGGCAAAACAGCTAATATTGCGAAATTTTCTGATGATGGTGAGCCTAGTGGGACTGCTGGAGTTGTTATTTTTGATTGTTTAAAGAAAAATAACCTTACAAATGTGCTTGCAGTTGTAACAAGATACTATGGAGGAATCAAATTAGGGGCTGGAGGGCTGATTAGAGCATATAGTTCCTCCACATCTTTAGCTATAGATGAAGCAATAATCACAGAAATCATCGAATATAAACATTTATCAATTACTTGTGATTATAGTCTCTTAGGTGTTATAGAAAAGTATATTACAGAATTTGACATAATAACAAAAGAATTTAAACAAAATGTCAATATAGTAATTAGCCTTCCAGAAGACGATATCTCTAATTTAATGGAAAAATTAATTGATATCTCAAAAAACCAAGTTATTTTAAATATTATTTCTAAATAATTTAATTTTTAAAACCACAACAATATACCCTTTGTTTTAACGCGAAATTCACCTTATTTTCGCATTTGCAACTTCTCTTGAATAAATTCTAGGACAAGGAGATAAAAACAAACAAAGCGAAATTTAAAGAAATACGGCAATGAGTCTAAAATTACTCATTGCCGCTTTTATTAACCTTCAAAAACCGTCTTCTTGTAGCTTCTCCACCTCTTAGATGGCGGATGGATTTATTATATTCAAGGAGCTTTTTTACTTCTACATAAAGATTCTCATTTATCTCTGGCAAGCGCTCTGTTAGGTCCTTATGTACTGTTGATTTAGAACAATCAACTACTTTAGCTACTTCTCTTACTGTACTCCTGTCTCTTAAAAAAATATCTGCAGTTGTAAGTACCCTTTTTTTAATTTCGAAATCCATTTTAATACCCCCACGCACTAAATTATATGCGTCTGCTTTTAAGTTTATGAGAAAACAATAAATAAGTGCAAAAAAGATTAAACTTCAGGGTTATTAATTGACTTTTTCTCCCATTTAGTGTATATTTAAGTTAATAAAAATGACTGAAAGGGACTGTTTTATGAGTGTTTTGGTTGCGGAAAATCTAAACTTAGTATATAAAAATTCTCCTTCCATTTTAAACTTTTCCTATAACTTCTTAGATAATAAGATTTATGCAATTGTAGGAAAAAGCGATTCTGGAAAAGATGTTTTACTTGATTTAATCTCTGCACGCCTTGAACCTACTGAAGGTTGTGTTTATTTAGATGGAGAGAAACTACTAAATAACGCAAAAATGAGTAAAAGGTTATGCTATATTTCTAATAAAACTTCCTTCCCAGGACATTTGTCAGTTAAAAATATATGTAATATAATGAGTTCTTATTATCCAAAATGGGATAATGGTTATGCGTATGAGTTACTAGAATACTTTGGAATAACCCCTAAAAAGATATATTATAAACTAGATCCAAATCATAAAGAACTTCTCCATGGTATAATTGCTCTTGCTAGTAGAGCAAATATTACAATATTTTATAACCCGCTAGATGATGTGGATGTTAAAGATAGATATGATTTTTATAATTTTATGTATGATCATCACATTAGATATCCAAGAACAATAATAATATCAACAGATTATATCGATGAAATCGAAAGTATCGTAGAAAGAATATTAATCCTTGATAAAGGAAGATTAATAGAAAACTTCACAATTGAAGAAATAAAAAATAATTTTAGATACTTAAGTGGAAAAACTGAAGTTCTAAAATCATTGATTGCAGGTGTAAAAATAATAGGGTTTGAAGAAAGAGATAATTATTTAACTGTTTGTATTGGCAAAAAACTTACAAAAGACGAAACAAGAAAATACCAAAAATACTTAATCAAAATAAGTGAAGTTCCAATTCAAAAAATATTTATTTACTTAATAAATTTAAGAGAAAAGAAGGGTATATAATATGAATATAAACCATCCTCTTAAATACAAATACTTTACATATCGTAAACCCTATTTAATTTATATAGTCCTATTTTTTATATTCTTGATGGCTTCAATTTTATCCTTTAGAGATTTAAATGATTTTTATAAATATTTAAGTGCATCAATTATCTTAATTACATTTATCTTTACTGTTATTAATTCAGCTTATGAATTTACTGTGCTTGCTACTCATTATTTAAGTCTTAAAACAATTAAAATTGAATATTTAATCTCAAGTATAATTTATAGTGTAATTAATGCAATTATTCAGATATCACTAATATTAATATCTTATTTGATTATTAAATCATTCAATCCGGATATTCAACAAGTATTTGCCCTAAATTCGTTTGCAGTATATTCATTTACTTTTGTGATTCATCTAGCAATATTTAGTGTTATTGGCTTAATGTCTCTATTTTTAAAAAAAGTAAAATATCTTCAAATAGCACTCTATTTAGCAATTTTATTAATTGTTGCGTTAATATCCTTAGAAATTACAAATTCAATTATTGAATTTGTATATAATCTATATGCTGACAATGAATTCTTACTTAGACTTAATCCAATAATCATTATAATAACTATTTTAATCTGGATAATAATTTATAAAAAAATTAAAATTGCAAAGAAATAAAAAAGTCTTTATCATAACGATAAAGATTTTTTCTTAATTAGTAATTGTATTTGTAGCTTTTTGATATACCGTAGTAGGATCAACATATTTATTATTAATAGATAATTTAAAATGAACATGGTTTCCTGCATCTATATCATACTCATTTTCGCCACTTGTTCCAATAACATCGCCTTGAGCAACAGTGTCATCAACTTCAACTTCAACATTTCCCAAACTTTGATATTCAGTTTTAATACCATTAGTATGTTCAATAGTAACAGTCTTTCCGTAAATTGGACTGTCTTGTACATCAACAACTTTACCACTTAAACTAGCACGCACCTCAAACTCTTCTTCATTTTCCGTCGCGTATGAGATACCTTTACTTAAATAGTATTGCGAACCATATGTTATTAAAGACATTTCTTGATCTTCAGTTGTTTGTTCAAGCGACCAATATTTACGAACTACTTGTACACTTAAGTCAGAACTGTATGGAGCTTTTATTACTTCATATACTATAACATCTTCATCGTCTTCGTCATCATTGTCGTTAGGATCTGTAATCGGATCCTTATCATTAGGATCTTTATCTGTATCATCACCAGGTCCAAGCAAACTTAATGAGATGAAGAAAACTCCAAAAACTAGGATTAAGACTGTAATAAAAAGAATGCGTTGAGCTTTTTCTTTCGAGATATTGTTAAATATCTTCACAATTATCACCTCGATAGTATTATTTACTAGAGGCAATAATTTATACAAAAAAAATTATTTTGTAATTACAGCTAATATTTTTTCTAAAGAATATGTAATTGAATAACTTACAAGGAATGAAATAATGATTGTGATTAGTGTAACAATTAACCTTATTTGCCATGTGGAATTATATTTAAAAAACTTAGAAAAGTCAATCGCCATTAAAGCTCTATACACCATTGGAATCAATCCTAAAAACATAATAAAGAACCACATCGAAATTATATCTTGAGTTGTCATTGATCTAAAAACCTCGCAAGTGTAAACAATAAGTCAGATAGTCTATTTAAGTACAATAAAACATTTTTATTGATAGTTTTTTCTTTCGCATAATCAACAACCCATCTTTCTAATCTCCTAGAAACAGATCTTGATAAATGCAAATGACTACTTGCTTTATTCATGCCTTGAATAATAAATGCAGTTAACTCTGGCATCTTTTGAGTATACTCATCAATTAAACCTTCAAGTCTTTCGACTCTATCATAGTTAATAGAATTTGCATCTTTATAACCAATGATATCTGCACTAACATTAAACATGTCTTTCACAATCTCAATAATAATCTTTTTAATATCCTCATTTTCAATAAAATGATAACTAACCATAAGTGATGATGACAACTCATCAGCAGATCCCACACAATGAATTACTAAGTCATCTTTATATACTCTTTTGTTGATTGCAGAGGTTGTAAGATTATCCCCTGTTTTTGTGTAAATTTTCATATATACCTCACCTTTTTTCTAACTAATTATACCATGAATCAAAAGAAATTTAAAATGCTAACTATTTATATTTTCTAACTTTAAATTTAAAACTATCCCTTACATAAATAAATACCTTTCTTTCCTTGCTCGAAATCATCGTTAAACCAAATATAATTGCTAAAGTAAGATAAATAATATTTATATTTAGTAAATTATGATTAAACAATGACTCTATAACAATAAGACCAAAAAGTAAACAAATAATAAATTTGTGCTTCTTCTCAATTTTTACAACATAAACAACTAATCCATAACCAAGCATTATCAAGCCTATTAACATAATAATTCCTGATTCAGCAATCAATTGTAAAATTAAATTATGGGCATTCATTTGTAAATCTGTAATAATTCCAATCTCATGAGTTAAATTCCCTACTCCAACACCTGTAATAAAATTATTTGAAAATACTAAAAATGCAGCTTTAATTAAGGCAATTCGAGAGTTAGAATAATCTACTCCTTCAATTATTTGGCCACCAACATTATTAGATGGTGGTATATCTAAATCATTAGGTTTAGGAAATATTCTATCTAAATCGATTATTTTATAAATATTTTCAATAAATTCATTAATAACATTATAAAAAATTAAATATGAAATGATAAAGATAATAACTACTGATGGGACAACCCATCTTTTTTTACCACTTGAATAATATACACATAAAGCAATTATAATGAAAATTGTTCCAATATAAGCAGATCTAGATACAGTAAGAAAAATCCCAAACAATATTAATACCCTAACAAATACAACTAAAAAATCAATTATGAAGTTATTAGTTTTCCTATCCAAAAAACTAATAACAAAAGCTAAGTTAAGTGCAAAAGCACAAACATTTGGATCTAGCAATAACCCAGCTGGCCTTAAATTTCTATACCCTAAAATATAATGGCCATAAACCAGTTCAACAATCATACTAACAATTAATATTACTGCACCAATTAGAAATGCATTTTTAATAAATTTTATATTTAAACTATTTTTAAAAAAGTATGTATAAACTACTAGAATAAATATATTTACAATGTAAATAAATAATCTAAGCAAAAATTCATTAGCATTAAAATTAAAAATTGCAGTCCCAAGATTAATCCCCATAATTATTACTAACATTAACAATAATAAAAGATTCTCTTTAGTGGTCTGATACCTCAAAACCTTCTCTTTAATTATATCTTTTAGTATTACAATTATTATTACAAAACCAATTATAGCTTCATAAGAGAAACTAAAGACATATGAAAATATTAAAGGAAGATTTGCAACTATAGATATAGTATAAAAGAAAAATATCCACTTACCATCCATAAATAAAAGAAAGAACGGAATTATAAGAAGTATAATAGCTATTATTTCAGTAAGCCACATATTATCTACTAAAATATCATATTGTCCACTTAACATCTTATATCTCCTTTAAGTATAATTTTATATATTCATTAACCATTTTATCTAATGAAAATAATTTTGCTTTACTTATATTATTATTAGAAATCTCTTGCATCATATTTCTATTATTAATTAAATCTTGGATCTTCATAACAAAAGCCATTAAATCATCGCTTTTGTATTTATATCCATTTATTCCATCTTCAATCAAGTCCTTTATCCCTCCAACATCACTTGCAACAATAACACAGCCACTTGCCATAGCTTCTATTAAAGACAAAGGAAGTCCTTCATAAAGGGAAGGAAAAACAAATATATCAATCAACTTTAATTCTTCTTCTACTTTTTTAGTTTCTTCAATAAATACGACTTTTTCATTTTCTAATTTCTCTTTTATAATATTAAGAAGACTCCCCGCCCCAACTAATCGTAACGATGTATTATTTTTCTTTCTTAATTCTTTATATATCTCTACAATTAACTTATGGTTCTTTACTTCTTCAAATCTACCAATATGACCAAGTCTAATAGTATCTCCATTAAAATTTCTATTAGTTTTAAATTTATTAGTATCTACTCCATTATTAATTAAATGAAGTAATTCTTCATTTATTCTATATGTTTTTAGATATTCGATATAATTTTCTTTGGAAATAACAACAGGAATAATTTTTTTCCTTTTATAAAAATAATTTAAAATATATCTTTTTAATCTTCCAAATTCCATTTTTGGGCTAGTATGAGATGTATGAATTACCTTA
>JBAYTA010000036.1:0-16989 GCA_041675865.1 Bacilli bacterium
ACAGCAGGTAAAACAATAAATATACCAAAGCCAGCTGGTGATCTTAAATAATCTAAAGTTTTCCCAGCACCACTCCATGATCCGGTATAAACAGCAATAGCTTCTGATGCAAATAGAGACTCGTAATTCTTATCATCATTTTCTCCACCTTCACCATATTTTCTACCAGCCATCTCAGCAACCTTATCACCCTGAGTAATTAAAACCATTTCACTATCATCATTATTTAATATTTTAACTATTCTATGGGTATTTAGAAAGTTATCTCTTCTACCAGTCTCTTCATTATAGAAAGACCCATAAAATGTAACAATATCTCCAACCTTTAACTCTGCTCTTTCTTTATCATTAAGCATATTAACAAAGATTAAATCTCCCTTATCGAAGGAATCTTCTTGACTACCTTTCATCGAGTCTGATTGTACAGACAAAAATCCACGACCAAAAATATTTGGAATGTCAGCAGTTGTTTTAACTTTCATATTAGCAATAGCAAACATTAATATTAAAACAATAACAACATAAAAGAATACATTTAGAGTAATTTTAGAGATCCTTAATACTCTTTCTTTTGTTAATTTATTTTCCATAATTTATCCTCACTTCAATCATTTTCATTAACTTATCATAATAATATCACAATTAAATGAAAATTTCCACATAATTTTAAATATTATGTATAAAAATGTCTAAAACAATAATTATTATTTAGTTTTATACAAAAAAAGAGTATTGTTTTATGCAATACTCTTCATCTTTTATTTAAGATTACATTATTTAGTTATTCTGCTCCTTGAACTTCAAAGAATAAATTAACACTAAATTTACTATTGAATATAGCATCAAAATTATCCGGATCCCATCCTTCTAACCAAATCCTTACAGTTAAATAACCAAAATAATAGTTATCAGCACCATCGATTGTTTCTGATAAAGTTAAAAGGTTTGGATTATCTGTATCTGCTCCTAAATCATCATTATCATAAACCACCGTAGGCAAACTATGACCTGCTATACTAAGTGGTAATCCTTTTGCTTCCCAATACATAAATAAGCCATCATTTGTTACAAATGCATTGTCTAATCTAACATTTTTGTCATCATCATCTGACGGATCTAATTCCCATATAGTTACCAGACCTTCTTCATCATTAAATTCATCTGAAGTATGTTCTTGAAATGATATTCTTAAAGAGTCTGCTGCAAAAATATCAATTGGTGTTTCAGGATTTTGAGAAACTCCTCTATAAGTAAATGTTGTATCTGGAGTCCATGATTTTGGTGTAGAGAAAGTTTCAGTTTCGCTACCTAAATATACCTTAAGATCCTCAGTCGTTGATCTAAAATGTAAGTTAAATGTAATAAATCCAGAAGTCATAGATTCCTTGTTTAAATCTTTAAAGCTTACTCCATCTGTACTTGTAACAGCATCCATCTTTGTAGCTAGATTTACTCCTAATTCAGCTGCAGTTACAGAGTTCCCCCAATTAATACCATCCGCAGATATTTCTATACCAAATCCAGTAGCAGTACTTAATTCAAACTCATCTACACCTACTGTTCCAGATAATGTAAACCATGCAAACGTAGTTGCGCCAAGTGTTACTAAAGCGAAAGCTAAAGTAAACACTGAAATCAATAATTTACGTGATAATTTTGTCATTATTTTTTCTCCTTATATTTTTATATATATCATATTTTTACTAAATATCTCTTGAACCTTTAAATTTTAACTGAATAGTTAATTGGTCCCTTAAAATTGCATCAAAACAATCTGCATCCCAGCCCTCTAACCAAATATTTAGTTGTACCTTACCTTCAAAGTAAGTGTCTCCTAAATGATCTTTTCTATTTGTTTCAGCCATTCTAATCAAATAAGAATTATCATCAAGTGGTTGATAGGGATTAAATTCATCATATTCAGATAGTTTTGAAGTTACATTTTGAACAGTTGTAGGTAATTCATAAACTTTTCCGTGTTTTACATTTAAGTAATCTAAACTACCATAACTTGTACCATACCCCCTAGAAGGATCCCTACTTAAATCAAATATCTTTGTATTTAAGTCATCATCATTTCTTTTATCGTTTATATTAGTTTCAATTCTTTGCTCTACAAATCCGATTCTTACAGCTTCCGCTGCATAGAGCACATGTCGTTCACCGGCATTGATAATCGTATCTTCTGAATATTGAAAAGTACTATCAGCTTGCCAGTTAATACCTTTTGAAATTACATAAGTACCATCAATATCTTTGTCAAGATATGCTTGTCTACTTACATCTTCAACTAAATACACATTTTTCTCAAAATCTGTTGTCCTAAAATATAAAGTAATTGATAGATAATCAATATTTTTTTCAGCTACTTCATTTTTTTCAGGAAATCCTTTTGTGAAAATCTTTCCATCATGTGAGGTTACATCTAACAATTCAAGATTATTACCAACTACATTCATTATATCTTCATTTGATAAACTATTATAATAGTTAATACCATCTAAAGATATTTGAAACTTATTATCCGTTGTAATACCAAGACCAATATCATAAATGACGTTAGTAGTAGATACACTAAACCAAGCGTAGCTAACTGTTCCGAAGAGAATGAGAGCGAATGTAAAGGATAAAATTGATATAAATAGTTTCTTCATAGAATTATTCAAATCACATCTCCCTTTTCTTTAATTTTTTTGCTTTTCAATTCTCCTCTGGTTCTACAATCTTAAATCTAAAAGTCATTTTTATCAAACCACCTTGTATTTCATCAATACTATCTGGGTCATTACCCTCAATATAAATAATCACTGTATACTTTTTAATTTCACCAGGATTGAAATCTTCAATGATTTCACTAAATACTATTCCATTGTCCTCATCATGAAATGTTATTGCTTCTGGATCATTAGGATTATATCGCCCAGGAACTTTGTCCTTCTTCTTATACATCCTTAAATTATCAGTACTTAGATTATCTATATCATCATTTCTTATCACTATAACCCTGATTGCTTCATCTGCTCCTCTATTTGTTTCAGAAAGAATATATCTAGCCTCCACATCTCTAGTAATGTTTCCATTATTCGTAATGTAAAAAGAGTAAGCAAAATATTTAAAATCAGGATCAAAATAATTACCCTCACTTAAAACTGCTTCTTGAACATTTGTGTCCGAGAATATCAGCGGCTTTGAATCACTTATCGAATCAGCAAACAACCTTGGAGATGCATCTTCAAAATCTCTTGACGTGGATAAGACTATACTGCTTACCCTCTCATTTGAATCAACAACCGCAATGAAATTTCCTGAATACGATCCATAATAAGTAAGCAGAACCATAATAATGGAAAGAATACCAGATATAATAATACCTATTGTAACTAGATTTCTTTTCATTAAAAGGTATCTTATTCCAATTGGTTTTGTTGTTTTCACAAAAATAACACACCTTTCGAAACCTTACTTTGATAAATATTTTAATATTTATTCTTAATTATAGCACGATTCTTTAAATTTAGTCAAGAATATATAAATTAATTTGTATAATCTTGGGATTTATTGCCGTATTTTAGAGAAAATCAATATCATCGTCTAAGGTGTTTTGAGCTTTTTCTTCTACTTTTCCTTCTAAATCATTACTTTGTTTAGTTTCTTCAATTATTTCATTTTCTATTTTACTGTTCAAAGAAGGACCATCATTTATAACAGTATCAACTGTTCTTTTTACCTTTTGTTGCTTTTCTTCTTTTACCTCTTCTACTTCAGGTTCAAATTTATTTTCCCAACCTCTTAGTCTAATAAAGTCAATTAACACATCAGGCTTAATTGGTTTAGAATAAATATATCCTTGAACCTTTGATATACCAGCATTCTTAACGAGTTCTAACATTTCTTCGTTTTCTACACCTTCTGCAATTACCACTTTATTGTGTTGTTTTGCGAAATCAACAATTAGAGAAGTTAGTTTAACTTTAATATTTGTTTCTTGTTCTTTCTCAAAGAAGTGTTGGTCAAGTCTAATTGTATCAATAGGCATAGAAGCCAAATCGGTTAAGCCAGCATAATCTAAGCCAAAACCATTGATAGCTATCTTAAATCCTAATCTCTTTAATCTTTCAATATTATGTTTAATTACAGAATTTTTCTCGTATGTAGAGTACTCTGCAATTTCTAAAGAAATCTTAGAAGATAACATCTTATATTTTTTAATCATTTTTCCAAATTCATCAGCAATCTTATCATCCATTAATTGTCTTGGACTTATATTAATTGTAAACTGTAATTTTAAGTCTGGAAAACTTCTATTTAATTCATAGTTTTGCGCAATTATGGTTTCTAATCCCCAAACCCCAATCCAACTAATATCACCTGATTGTTCCATAATATTTAAAAATTGAACTGGTGTTAATATACCGTGTTTAGGGTGTTCCCATCTTACATATGCTTCAAAGCCATATATTTCATTTTTGTCTGTATCAATAATGGGTTGGTAAAGCATAATAAATTCTTTCTTTTCGATTGCTTCTTTAATCTCAAAATGGTATTCAACATTATCACTAAATTCAGATTTCATATTTTGAGAATAAACAATATATTTATTACTTCCAGCTTTAACTGCATTATGAAGAGCAATATTTAGGGAGTTTTGTAAATGTTTAAATTTAACCCCATGTTTAGGATAAAAACTAATACCTATATTACTAATGAAATTTATATTAGTTTCTCTAAATATCTTAATTGGTCTATTCACTATTGATATAACTTTTCTTGCTAAATCAATTGAGAAAAATCTATCGTATTCAGATTTTAAGAAAATCAGAAATCTTGTTCCTCCGTAACTCGCAATTTGAACTCTTTTTGGAAGTGATTGAATAACTTTGAAAATTGCTTTTTCTAAAGCTCTTTCTGCTTCTTTCCTACCAAATGCATCAGATATATCATCAAATTCTTGAATTTCTAAAAGTAATAAAGAGAAATTTGAGTCAGGAGTTATTTTAGATAAATAAGAACTAATTTGCGAATTAATTGCTGATTTTGATAATAACCCTTCAATAGAAATTGATTTTTCTTCTTTGTATCTTTGTCTTTCTCTTTTTACTGATTTATAAAAGAAAAAAACAAGTAACATCGCAATAGTAGTAAAAATAATCATTAATACAATTGCTGTTGCATCAGTTATTTCTAAAAACATATATCTCCCTTTCCTGGTATATATTAATATAGACTACCAATTTTTTTATCATTGTATTCCATCATGAATTTAATCGCTTCTTCTTTAGGTAAGGCTTTACTAATTAAATAGCCTTGAATTAAATTACAACCTTTTTCCTTTAAGAATTGATTTTGCTTTTGATCTTCAACACCTTCTGCAATAATTTTTAAGTTTAAACTTTCCGCAAGTTTAATAATTTGGCTAACTATGTTTTTTGAATAGTGGTCATTATTTAAACCTTTAATAAATTCTTTATTAATTGAAATACCATCAATAGGTAAATCTTTCAAATATAACATTGAAGAATAGCCTGTCCCAAAATTATCTAAATGAATACTAATTCCTGTATTTCTAATTAATACTAATTTCTCAATAATTTCTTCTAGGGATTCCATTAAGAATGTTTCTGTGATTTCAATAATTATAGATCCTTTTTTTAATCCATGTTTATTAAATGCAGCAATAACTTCATGAACGAATCCAGTTTGTAGTAACTGTACTGGTGAGATATTAATTGAAACAGAAATATTATATTGCTCTAATCTTTTCGCAATCATAAAGGTCTCTTCTATAATATATCTACCAATATCAATAATTAAGTTATTTCTCTCTGCTATTTCTATAAAAGTAGCAGGAGACTCAAATGAATATTTAGGATTATTCCAACGAATCAATGCTTCAAATCCTACAACCTTATTTGTAAGATTATTGATTTGAGGTTGTAAATTCATCACAAATTCATTTTTCTTAATTGCACTAGCTAAGTCAACTTCCATAATCTCTTGACGGCTAAAGTGTTTACCTAATGTAATATCATAAGCTGAGTAAATAAATCTTCGACTTTCTTTTGCTTTCCTATGAGCTAAAACCACATTTTCATAAGCATCTACAGATGTTAAGTTAGGATACTTATCCTCTTCAATATGAAATACTCCAGCTTTAACACTAACAGTAAACATATTTCCACTTACTTCAATTGCTCGCTCAAATTTTGAAGAAAATGCACTTATCCAGTCAATTACATCTTGATATTTATTTAAGTTTGTAAATAAAACTACAAAATTATCTAATTCAATATTAAATAACTGGTGATTATATTTATATAGCTCATCACTAGCCATTTGTGCTAATGTTCTAATTGTTTCATCACCAATTTTATAACCAAACAATTTATTTATATTTTTAAATCCAACAATATCAAACGTTACTAAAGAATTCTTTTTCTTCATTAGATCTTTATCCATAAATAACTCTTGTAACTTAATTCCTAAATAGTTCTTATTTGGAAGTTTTGTTATTTGATTATATAGAGCCATATTACGATGAAAATCATTTAAATTATGTTGCTCTGTTGTATCTTCACCTATTAAATAAAACCCACCTCTAATTTTTACAGGCAAGAATCTAACATATATAGTATCTGTTGAGTTAGTTTCAAATTTACAAGTAAAAGGTTTTTGACGTAAGATTTCCTCTAACAAATCCACATCTAGAGTCTCAATATCTAAATCATAAACTGACACATATTGTGTATAATTAGCTACCTTTTCTTCAATAGTCTTATTATACCTAGTAACTTTCCCACTTTCATCTACCCTAAGTACAAAAGGTTTTGAATAATAATAATATCTCTTAGATGCCTCTACATCATCATACTTCTTTTCATATTCTTTGAAGATGATTAGTAAAAACAATATTATAACTGCATATATAATTACAAAGAATAAAACCATAAGGATAGGATTACCACTTGCTTCTACTTGATCAAATAGAGCAATACTGCCTATTAGAATGATTGTAAAAGCAATTAAAGCTAAAACAATAATCTTCAACTGGATTTTCTTCAATCTACACCTCCACAAATTTATTTGTCCTTCAAGATATTTTAACACTATTTTTTAGTAAATACAATTATTTATTATAATATTATGTATAATGCTGTAGATTAATAGCAAAAAATAATTTATTTTTTAATTAAATTTATTTTTTAATTAAAGGAAAATTTCCTATAAAAAATAAGCTTAAAAACCCTTTTTAATAAGAATTTTTAAGCTTATAGTTTTAAACTTGTAATGCATTTTTTTAATTCTTTATCATTTTGAACTATATTTTTATCTTTAATATAAACAGCACTTTCAAGACAATCAATCTTATCAATACAGATAATATAATCAATTGTATAAACTGATGTATCTAGAATTTCTGGAAACATCACATCTAATTTATTATCCTTAAATGTCCATATGCCATCTATTTGTTTTATACAAATCTCTTTTGGATTAGTATTTAGTTCATTAATTAAATGAATATTTTGAAAAGAAATTCTTTCAAAATTATATAATTTAATTATAATTCTTATTTGTTCTTCAAAGCACTCATCCTTTGCAAGCCTTTGTTTAATACAAACTTTTGGTAAACAAACTATCTCAAAATACCCTTCATTTTTATAAAACAAATTACAATTTTGATATACATTTACAATATTAACTACAGGTTTATTTTTACAAAAACAATCCATTTATATCACCTTCCCCTTTATAATAAGTTTTATAGCTTCCTTAGGGAGGATAGACTTTATTCTTGCTTCAATAATATTACCTATTTGTTTTACTTCACCACTAGATACTTCGACCTCATATTCATTAGTGATAGGCACAACTTCAGTTGGTAATATATCTCTAATTAAGATATTATCAAGTGCTTCATTTGATGTGTTTATACAGATGATTGTAAAAGTAATTTCATCTCCTGGATAATAAATATTATTTTCCTTATCTACTTTTTCTAATACATATAATTTATCACTAACATATATATTTGATAATTTTGTATTATCATGCTTCACAAACTCACCTTCCCTCAATAATAGAATATGAAATAAACTAAACTAAGTGAAGGCATATAAACATTTTTCTATACTTTTTAGACTAATTTTGATATAATATCATCTAGATAAGCTCCCATAGTTTAATGGCAAAATAAAGCAATGGTAATGCTTAGATCCAAGTTCGATTCTCGGTGGGAGCACCATTTATTTATTATAGAAAATATAAAAAGTATAGATATACATACTAGTATTCTATACTTTTATTTTACTTTAAAAGCGCTAATTTTAATTGTTCAATTTCATCTAAGTTTACTTCAGCAATAGATGATCTAATACTTACAATCGGTTCAAGAAACTCAATATTAGAACTATTTAAAAACGCTTCTTTCATTTTCTTTGCAGCTGTAATAGCCCATGAACCATTTTCAATAATACCGATCTTTCTTCCAGAATAGTTTCTTGATACTAAACCATTAATGAAATTATCCATAAATGGCAAAACAGCAGTATTATATGTTGGGCTTGCAAGAACTAACTTATCATATTTAAATGCACTTGCTATTGCACCAAAGACATCACTTCTTGCTAGGTCGAAGATTGCCACTTCTTGATTTTCTTCTTTTAGTTTTTTATATAATAACATTGCAGCTTCTTTTGTATTTCCATACATTGAACAATATGCAATTGTAACTCCACTGGCTTCACTTTCATAGTTAGCCCATTTATTATATAAATCTATATGATAATCTATATTATCTTTTAGAACCGGACCATGTAGGGAACAAATATAATCAATTTCTAAAACAGATACTTTCTTTAAGATGTTTTGAACTTGTTTACCGTATTTTCCAATTATACCAATATAATATCTTCTAGCTTCATTAACCCACTCTTCTTCATAATCTAAAGCACCAAATTTTCCAAAAGCATCAGCAGAGAATAAAACTTTATTTTTTCCTTCATATGTTAGCATTACCTCTGGCCAATGCACCATAGGTGCAAAATAGAATGTTAAAAGATTGGAACCTAAATTTAGTGTTTCTGCTTCTTTTACTTCCATGAATCTATCTTCTATATTTAATTTTGGAAAGAATTGGCCTATCATTTGAAGAACTTTTTTATTTCCCACAACTATAGTTTTTGGATATTTAGTAAGAAATACTTTTAAACTTGCAGAGTGATCTGGCTCCATATGGTGAATTACTAAATAATCTGGAAGCCTATTATTTAAAACAGCTTCAAGATTATTTAACCATTCATTATGAAAGTTAAAATCAACCGTATCCATTACCGCAATTTTTTCATCGATTATTACATAAGAATTATAAGCCATCCCATTAGGAAGAGGATACTGACCTTCAAAAAGATCTAAATCATAATCATTGACTCCTATGTAATGTATATTATCTATTATCTTCATTAAATTCCTCCATATTTAATATTACAACATTAAGTATTATACCATAAATAAGCTTATTTTAAAAGTATAATTATTCTAGTGTGTTAATTACAATTTAAAAGTTTAATCTTAATTACAAATTAGAAAGTTTAATTATTTGGAACTTTTTTATTTGTAATTTTTTTATTTCTTTTTGAATTTTCTAAGCTCTAGTATAATGATTTTGAAAGGGGGTGCTTTTGCACCATGAAGTATGATAAGAATTCATTATCATTTAAAGAGAAAAGAAAGTTTCAAATTATTTCAAATGTCGTCGAAGGAAAATTATCCATCGATAGAGCTGCTACTATGTTAGAGTATGACAAGTACTACGTTAAAAAACTTATTCAAGAATACATTGATTCTGGTATTGAATCCCTTGTTCATAAATCAAAAGGAAAACCTTCTAATCGTAAATCTAATTTAGAGTTGAAAGATTTGATTATTAATCTCTATAAGAAAGATTATTATGGTTTTAATTTTACACACTTCTGTGAAAAACTTATAGAAGATCATAACATCAAAATTCCTTACACTACTTGCAAACATTATCTAAACTCTGCAGGTATCAAATCACCTAGATCTCATATATCCAAATCTAAGAAGGATATTCATTCACTAAGACCAAGAAGAGAACTTTTTGGTGAACTTATTCAAATGGACGCTTCCTTACATTTATGGTTTGGTGATAAGAAGTGTCAACTACATGCAGCCGTTGATGATGCAACCGGAAATATCGTCGGTGCTCACTTTGACCACCAAGAGACATTAAAGGGCTATTATATTGTTTTAAAGCAAATTATCGCAAAATATGGCGTTCCTTGGGAACTTTATACTGATAACCGAACTGTTTTCAACTATAACTCCTCAAAAAACGCCAATCATGATAAACCGACAAACTTTAAGTTTGCCTGCCGTAGACTTGGAATAGATATCATAACAACATCTGTACCTCAAGCTAAGGGTCGCATTGAAAGATTATTCGGAACTCTCCAAGATCGTTTAATCAATGAAATACGATTAGCAAATATTCAAACCATTGAAGAAGCTAATATGTTCTTACCACAGTTCATAAATAGCTATAATTTGAAATTCGCTCTCCCCATTAATCATAACACAAACGGCTTTGAAAAACTAGATAACCTAAATATTTTAGACTATATTTTGGTTAAGTTTTATCCTAGGAAAGTTAATAAAGGTTCTAGTATTAAATTTTCAAATAAACAATATCTTGCATTCAATAATGCATCAAAACAACAACTTCTTAATCCTGGAGCCAAAGTATTAGTATTACAAAATTTCAAAGATGAATTATTCTTACTAGATGACGATAATGTACTACATTATCTAGTAGAACTGACTCCAGAAGAGATTGAAATAAGAACAATTAGCCAAAGATCCCCATTAGTTAGAAAGACAAAACCTACTAGATATCATATACCATCATTCACTCACCCTTGGAGAGAATATTCAGTAAAAGATATAATGATATATTTAGATTATCATCCTGAAGATTTCCATGAATATATACAGTAAACTAAAGCCATTAATTTGGCTTTTTATAGTATCTAAAAATTAAAATTTCTATTTGTAAGTAACAGTATAATTATTCTAGTTGTTAATTATTCTAGTTGTTAATTATTCTAGATACTGTTCATAAAAACAACCCAACATTCCTCTATATTTCTTCTTCCAAGGTTTGTTTCTCCCACAATAATGGATAATCACTGAATTTTCCTTTACCCAATCTAGGGTAATTTTTTCTTTTGATCTTAGATTATTTAAAAATATCATCCGGTCACTTAAATTATAAATAAACTGATTTATTAATTTTACCTTATCTCCATATAGCCCACATAAAATATCTTGATCAGGTAAGGTAAACTTATTTTTATGTTTTTCAATATATTTATACACTTCTTGCACATCTTGTTCTTTTCTTAATTTTTCAAGATTGATTAACATTACACCAGTATTTATATATGGAGCATTCTTTGGAGCTTTTACTCTAATCTCATTAAATTTTCTAAGAAGCCCTCTAACATGAGTTGCACCTATAAAATAACTATCTTTAAAATCTAAATTATAAAGATCATCTAAGCTATTTATAACAACAATATCCGGATCTAAATATAATACTCTATTCATATCATTAGGTAATACTTTAGCTGAGAATAAACGATAATATATCTCAAGAGGATATCTTTTTGATGTTGGTGAACCAATAAGTAATTTATCATCAAAATAAATTAAGTTAAAATTAATTTTTTCATCTTTAAAATGTTTAGTAATCTTATTTAAACTTTCTTCATTAATATCTTTAGATATAATATAAGCATTAAAAAAAGTATTAGGATTTGTATGTAAGATTGATTTAATTAAGATAATTAACTGTGGTATGTATTTTGTGTTTAATGTAAATAGTAAATTCATAATCTACTTCCCTTGTGATTTTCTATTTAAATTATATATTAAATTATTTTAAAATGCAAAAAAACTAAGAATTAAATCTTAGTTTTTTAAGTTTATTTTTGATTTCTCATTAATTGTACAAACAGTTTCGCAATCTTAGGGTCAAATTGAGTTCCTGCATTTGCTAGTATTTCTTCTAGAGCATAATCACAAGATTTAGCTTTTCTATAAGGTCTATCTTCAGTCATTGCATCAAATGCATCAACAACTGCAATAATTCTAGCAAGTAAGGGAATGTCTTCTCCTTTAATTCCAGAAGGATAACCATTTCCATCCCATCTTTCATGATGGTGAAGAACATATGGAGCAATACTCATAAGCTCAGGTGAAGTCATACAAATTCTATAACCAATCTCTGGATGCTTTTTCATTTCTGCCCATTCTTCATCAGTAAGTTTTCCTGACTTATTTAAGATACCATCTTCAATTCCAATTTTTCCTATATCATGTAGTGTTGAAACCAATGCTAATTCATCTAATTGAACTTGAGAAAGATTTAATGCATTTCCTAGCATTTGTGAATATTCCTTTAATCTTTCCGCATGTTCTTCTGTCATTTGGCTTCTTTCAAACATTGTACTTCTGATTGATGCAATAATATTACTATGGAAACTTAAGCGATCATTAAGCTTACGCTTATACATATAATCTTCTGCTAATGCACTTATTTCGGTATAATCTTGAGCTGTAGATTCCATCGTTGCAAAACCTAATGCTAAATTAATTTTTTGTAGTTCATTTTTTACATTATTATTGTATTCATCAGCTCGCTCAACTATAGCTTTCATAACCTTATATGCTTCATCAGCATCAGTATTAGGAAGTAAAATTGCAAATTCATCACCACCAGTTCTCGTAATAAAATATTCACCAGCTACTTCTCTAATCAAGTTTGAAGCCTGTACTAAAATTTTATCTCCAGCTTTATGCCCAATTGCATCATTAATCAACTTCAATCCATTGATATCACCAATAATTAATGACAATGGCATATATTCATCATTTATATATTCTTTCTTTTTATTTTCAAATGATGCTCTATTATTTAAACCAGTTAAACTATCATAGTAAGATAAGTATTCAATTTCAGCTTGTTTTAGTTTTTGTTCATTAATATCAATAATAATACCTTCTAAAGCTATTGCATTTTTATTATTATCATAAACAATTTGCCCTTGTTCCAAAACCCATTTGGTTGTTCCATCAGCACATAATAGTTCGTATTCTTCTTTAAACAGCTCATTTGTTCCAATTAAAGAATTCCATTTTTTCCATAAGTAATCTCTATACTTTGGAAGTATTATATCATTAAAACTTAAATCACGATTATTAAGTAGAGCTTCTGGAGGATAGCCAGTTAAATCAAAGCATCCTTCAGATACGAATCTCAAAGTATATTTTTCATCTAATTCACATCGATAAGCTAAACCAGGTAAATTAGTTAATAAAACAGATTTACTTCTTTCAGATTCATATAAATCATTTTCAGTTCTAACTCTTTCAGTAATATCAAAGAATGTTACAACTGAACCAACAATTTTTTCATTTGATCTTTGAGGATAAACATAGTATTCCGCAATAAAATTACTTCCATCGGCTTTTAAGAATTGATCAATTTCATAATAGTGGCCCATTCCTCTTTCAAAAACGGATTCAAATCTTTCCAAGAAAATATTTTCAATATAATCCATACCCATAATAACTTGGATTGGTTTTCCTATTAATTCTTTATTGTTTTTATAACCAAGTAAACTTAAACAAGATTTATTTACAAAAGTTATATTCCCTCTATTATCCAGTCCAAATATACCTTCTGCTGTAGAGTCTAAAAGTAAAGCTAAGCTTTCTTGGTTTTCTTTAATTTCCTTCTTTGCTTTTACCCAAGTTGTAATATCACGGCCTAAACACATAATTCCAATTAATCTTCCAGAATCATCTTTTAGAAATCTTGCCATATATTCCATATTAATTAATTTACCCTTTTTATGGGTTTGAGTAATCTCTACAAGCCAGTTATTATCTCTATTACTTTCAAGTCCTCTTTCATATGCTCTTTTAATAATATTATAATTTTCTTCACTTACTACTTGTCCTAAGTTTTTCCCAATAAGTTCTTTTTCAGTATATCCTATAACATTTTTAATTGAAGGGCTAACATAAACGATTGTGAAATCAAGGTTCATTAAGAAAATCAAATCATTCATACTATTTACTAAAGTATGATAATAAACATTCTTATCAAATAATATCTTATCAATTACATTTGATTTATTTAAAACCAAAAGAAATCTTTTATTATCTTCAATTAATACATCAACAGAATATGAATCATCACCACTATTAAAGTAAATATCAACTTTACCTTCTTTTTTCCTCTTAAGCAAATGCATTATATCATTATAGACATTTACCGGATTAATAATCTTGTTACTTCTAAGAATAATTTCTTCTCCACTATGTTGTTTGCTTAAACTAATTACACCAAATATTTCTTGAAATATTTTACTTGTTTCAATAAATAAGAAGTTAATTGGTTTATTAGTATCATCATATACAATCTCGCATAAGGCATAACCAATATCATTAAAATTAATAATCTTATTGAAAGAACTCGAATTCATTTTTTGTTGCTCCTCTAATTCATATCTAGTATTATTTATCACTTAATTGCTATTATAACATTAATGACTTGCTTTGTGAATAAAAAGTCGAAAAAAGTTGCATAAAAGAAAAGAATGTAAATATAATATTCACATTCCTATTTTAATATTTTTTAATCATTTATTACTATCTCATAAATCTCTCTTGGAGTATCTACAAGAAAATTTGGTTCATATTTTTCTAATGCTTCCCTACCTCTAAATCCCCAAGAAACAGCTATTACAGGAATATTAGCATTCTTTGCAGTTTGAATATCAACTTCACTATCGCCTACAAAATATACCTTATCTATTTCTTTTATGTTTAAACTTTCATATAAGAAATTAATTGAATCAATTTCTGGTTTTGGTCTAATAGTATCACTGGTCCCAATAGCAAGATTAATTAAATCTCCAAAGAAATCCTTCACTAATTTTTCAACACCAGATTGGAACTTATTACTCACAACTGCAAGTAAAATCCCTTGATTAATTAAATCAACCATTAATTCAAATATTCCTGGATATGGTTTAGTCTCATTTTGTAGGTTAGCTTCATAATGTTTTCTAAACATTTTAAAGTCTATTTGAAACTCATCTTCACTAATATCTTCAGGTAATGCTCTTCTCATTAATAGCTCTATCCCGTTTCCAACATACGATTTAATTTCTGCTAGTGTTTTTATATTTAACCCTTTCTTTTCTAAAACATAATTTACACTATTCATTAAATCAGTTAAGGTATCAAGTATCGTACCATCTAGATCAAAAATAACTACCTTTTTCATTAAATAACCTTCCTTTTTATATATTTGTCCTATCTCATTATAACAAATTAGTAATTATTTTTCTAGTTTTAATTTACTTGCTCGCTTTCACATTATTTACCATCTTATCTATTTTCGCAAGAAATTCTCTATCTAAATTTGCAAGTGGTAAACCTTGAAACTTAACTGGACTATCTTCACCTAAAATTGGATAGTACTTTTTCGTAGCATAAGCCCAGTCTTGATCTTCTTGGGTATCTGAAATTATTGCTTCATAACTTTTAACTAATGGTGTGCAATATCCAACAACACTTGCATTCATATAGGCAATTTCAGGTCTTAAGAAGAAATTCATAAATTTATGAGCTAAATCAACATGTCTTGCTTTTTTAGGAATAACAAATGAATCCATAAATGCAATTGTATTATCAGGTATATAAATATCAAAACTTACATCTTCAAGGCTTACACCATCAACTAATTTAATATAAAGCATATCTAGAAAATCTCCAGTATAAACAAAAGCTAAATCTAAATTCCCATTTGCGATACTTTTCTTTAATGTATCAGTACCCCAGCCATTATAATCTATTTTTAATAATCCTGCTTGTGCAATCTCTAATGCTTCATCAGTTTCTAGATTTGGACTCAAATTATTATATAATAGGCTTGCAGCATAAGCGAATCTTGGAACATTATACATTGATACTTTTGTATCTTTTGGTCTTTTTTCCTCTTCAAATAAAGCTCCCCAAGAATATGTATTAACAGCATCTTCAAGTCCAGCTTTCTTTTTATTATACATTAATCCAAATGTTCCCCAAAAATAAGGTACAGTATAGTCAGTAAATCCAGCAAACATTTCTTCTTGAATACCTATTACACCAGGTAAGAAGGGATTATTAACTTCATCATAATTAGATAATTTTGTAAAATCTATTTTTTGTAATAAATCTTTACTTACCATTTTATCTACCATATATTCGCTAGGTAAAACTAAATCATATACAGTAGTTCCGCTTTTTATTTTTGAATAAAACATTTCATTTGAATCAGCCAAATTAATAATAACATCTACATTATATTCTTCTTCAAATAATCTAACTGATTCTTCATTTATATATTCGCCCCAGTTTAAGATAAGGAGTTTTTCTCTTCCGCCACAACTAGCAAGTAAAAGACTCATAAATATTAATAAGACAATATTCTTAAACTTTTTTGCCATTTTTCTTATTCCTTACTTTCCCTAAATTATAGATAACAATTAATACAAATAACATTAATAGAGTGAGGCTTGTAGAAAAGGCATAAACTGCTGGATTTAAACTTTTTTTACCAATACTTCCATAAATCCAAATTGATAAATTATCAAATCCATTTCCTACAGTAAAATAACTAACTACAAAATCATCAATTGAGGTTGTAAAAGCAAGTAACATTCCAGAAAATATTCCAGCATTTACAGCAGGTACAATTACTTTATAAATTGATTTATAAGGTTTTACGCCTAAGTCAACAGCAGCATCCATTAGGTTTGGATCAATTTCCTTTAATTTTGGTAGCACACTTAATACAACATAAGGAAGGGTAAAAAATACATGTGCTAAAATTAAAGTAGGTAGACCAAATAAATA
>JBAYTA010000037.1:0-16566 GCA_041675865.1 Bacilli bacterium
ATTTCTATCTACTACATTCTTATCAACTAAAACTCCAACAGTCATTTTAAATATTTCATAAGCTGATTTAAAAATAAATAGAGCAATTATTAATGATAGAATCGGATCAATTATACTAGGGAATCCAAACTTAACTAATACCATTGTAATTAAAACACCAAAAGAAATAAAAATATCACTTCTTGTATGTATAGAATCACTAATTAAAACATCACTTTTTAATTTCTTTCCCGCTCTATATTCAATAACAGCTACAAATATATTTATTATTATTGTTATTATTAATGCAATTAAAGAAAAAGTACTTATTTCAATAATAGATGGATAAAGGAAATAGTTTATTACATTTGTAATTATTCTAATAATTATTACAATTAGTAAAAAGCCTATAATCATTCCAGCAATCGTTTCAAATTTTTGATACCCATAAGGGTGATCTTTATCTGCAGGTTTTGCAGCAAATTTTATACCAATTATTCCTATAATATTTGATAGTGTATCGGTTAATGCATGAAAACCATCTGCAGTTAAACTATTGATATTTAGAAAATATCCAAATCCTAATTTAATTACTGCAACAATTAGGTTTGCGAAAAAAATCCAAATTAACACTTTTGAGATTTTTTTGTATTTCGCCATTATCTTCACCTATATAATAATATGAAAAATATTAATGAATGTGAAAAAAAGGCAAAATTAGATTTGCCTTTTTAATTTTATTCTGTTCTTAAAGCTATAACAGGATCTTTTCTAGCAGCTATACCAGAAGGTATGAAACCAGCAATTAAAGTTAATCCCATTGAAATCAATATTAAAATAAATGCATGGATTGGATCTAATAAAACTAAATTATCAATTTCAACTAAATTAGTTAAAATTATATTAGCAGGTATTGATAATAAAGCTGTTATAGTTATACCCATAACTCCTGATGCTAGACCAATAATTAATGTTTCCGCATTGAATACTCTTGCGATATCTTTCTTTCTTGCACCAATACTTCTTAGAACACCGATTTCTTTTGTTCTTTCCAATACTGAAATATAAGTAATTATACCAATCATTATGGATGAAACAACTAAAGATAATAATGTAAATACTATTAAGACAATACTTATTGCATTAACTAATGTGTTTAGCGATGATGCTAAAAGTTCCATCAAATCAGTATACTGAACACCTGATGCTTTAAAAATTGCTTCAGCTTCTCTTTTTTGTTCTACAGTTGCAGTTTCTTCAGTTATACCTAAGTTTTGATAGTATTCATTCTTAGCTTCTTCACCTTTTGTCTTATTGTATTCATCTAAATAAGATTTTATTTGATTTTTACTATCAAAATCTTTAGAATAAATATCAATTTTAGATATGCTTTTTATTCCACCTAAATTTCCTAAATTTAAATTTCTTAATTCTTCTTTTCTACTTTCAGGAAAATATGTTGTACCAGTAAATGGGTTAAGATATAAATTTTCTTCTTCATTCATCCAAGTTATTATTTCTGAAGATAAAGAATTATTTAAAACATAATTTGTAAGTTCAGGAGTATATGCAATAATTGAGCCTCTATCAACTGCTCCAAGTTCTGTCTGTTGATTTGGTCTAACTATCCCAACAATCTCTAACTCAATTGTATTGCCATTATCACTATTATATACTTCTTCACTAATAGCATTAATTCTATCAGTCGGATTAATTTCTACAACATTGTTTACAAATTTAGTTCCATCAAAAGTATATAAATTATTATTTAAAACCATTTTATAAGTTTGACCAATTAATTTATCAAAATCAATTGCTCCATCTTCCATATCACTTAAGTCAATTCCTATATCTTGAAGATAGTCTCCTCTAATTTGATTATAAGAATCAAGAACAAGAACTATTTCATTCATACTAGTTGGTATTTTTGAGTTTGATCCAACCAAATCATACTGACTCTTAAAGAAGTCATATGGGTCTTGATTTGTACTTGTAGCTATTTCTGACCATCTATTAAAATTTAACTTTCTGTAAATTATATCATCATTATAATTTACTTCTTTAAAAACATTGACCGATACAGAATAAGAATATCTTATTGAATTATATAAACTACTATCAATATTTTTTATTACATCATCTACATATTCATCAGTAATCTCATTTTCAATCATTGAGTTTTCAAATAATTCATACATTCTATCAATATAGACTTTTTCCTCGGTTGGGTATTTAACTAACCCACTACTTGATTGAAAACTAGTAAGGGCACCTGTATCAAATGTATACTTCTCAACTGTTAGCGGATATGCAGACATTGTATCTGACTGCATTTTATCAATATAGGTTTGAAAACCATTTGATAAAGCAAGTACCAAAGATATTCCAATAATTCCAATACTACCTGCAAAAGCAGTTAGTAATGTTCTTCCTTTTTTCGTAAATAAGTTTTGTAAACTTAAAGATAATGCTGTAAAGAAATTCATTGAAGTATGTTTCACTTCTTTTTTCTTTACTTTCTTATCCTTTTTAACTTGAACTTTTTGTTCAACTACTTCTGATTCATATGGATTAGAATCATCTATTACAAGACCATCAAGTAAGCGAATAATTCTAGTAGAAAAACGACTAGCAATATCAGGATTATGAGTAACCATAATAATTAGTTTATCCTTAGAAATCTCTTTAAGGATATTCATAATTTGCACACTTGTTTCACTATCTAGTGCACCAGTTGGTTCATCCGCTAAAATAATATCAGGATTATTAACTAAAGCCCTAGCAATTGCAACTCTTTGCATTTGCCCACCACTTAACTGATTAGGTCTTTTATATATTTGATCATGCAAACCTACACTTTCAAGAGCTTCTATTGCACGGCGTTTTCTTTCGCTTTTACTAATCCCTGAAAGAGTTAGAGCTAACTCAACATTCGATAATACACTTTGATGGTGAATTAAATTATAAGTTTGGAAAACAAAACCGATTCTATGATTTCTATATGAATCCCAGTCATAATCATTATAACTTTTTGTGCTATGACCATCTATAATTAAATCACCTTTGGAATATTTATCTAATCCCCCAATAATATTTAATAATGTAGTCTTACCACAACCACTAGGACCAAGAATAGAAACAAACTCATTTTTCCTGAATTCTAAACTTACACCTCTTAGGGCTTTAATTACATTTTCACCTACATAATAATTTTTCTCAATATTTTTTAACTTCAACATAAATTTTACCTTGCCTCTTCTTCCAATATATTATTTACTTTTTCTAATAATTCGATTAATTTATAAGTATCTTCTTCGCCTATACTATTAATAACTTTTTCCATAAAGTCAGCTAACTTTTGTTTTTCTGTCTCATAAAGATTATAGGCCTTTTTAGTAAGATTCACATATACACTCTTCCTATCATCTTTTAATCTTGTTCTTTCGATGATACCACGATCCTCTAAACGGTTTAAAATCGTATTTACAGCTGGTCGAGTAATTTCCATATGTTCACTTATATCCTTTACTTGGGTTAATTCATTATTCAATGAATTCTGATATATTATTTTACAAACAATTATATCATTCATATTCATTTTCTTATAATCTTTATAATTCCCAGAAGCAGATTTATTAAACTTTTTAATTGTTTCAAATAACTTCATTCTTAAATCATTATTCATTATTACCTCCAAATTATCATTAACCCCATTTATAATTAATACCATTCACTATATTATATTAGATTTACTTTATATTTGCAATTAATAAATTATATAATCAATGACAGAAAAAAAAGAATATGTCATAGACATAATTCTTTAAATTGTTTTAAGGATTTCTTCTTCCTCTTCAGGAGTAAGTTTTTTCTTTTTAAACAGATTTCCTATTGTTTTAGGGAAAAATGTTAATACATCCTTAATTACAACAGGTAATACTTTAATTGATTCCTTGATCGATGATATTCTAATTTCAGATTTTGAAATATTTTTATACTCAGAGAATAGATATTTTCTTGTAACAATACCTATTCTAATAGTTAACAAAGCATTTGATATACCTTGAAGCAAACTAGAAGCTATTGGTTTTATTAAAGGAATTTCTGATAAAAAATTTGTTGTGGAAGCGGGAAATAGATCACTAAAATCCAAACCTTCTAAGCCTTCAGCAATCATTGCTGTAGAAAATACATTAGCAGCTAGTTTTCCTAACTTTGGATAAGAAGGTCTAAAACCACATTTTAAAACTATTTCTTTTATCATTTTTAAATTTACTACTATAACACTAATGAAATCAAGTCTTCCATTTTGGCTAATTGCAGTAGAAACCATTACTGATTTCGCGTTTCTAATAATTATTTTATTAATGTCTGACTTTAAGGATTTATTAAAATATTGACTTAGAGCTTCTTGAATTTCAATCTCATTTTTTAATCCATTAGTTAGTAGTTCTTTATCTTTATCTTCTAATGAGCCTTTTCTTATAATGTTTTTGGTAACTCTTCTATATGTTTTTTTCTTTTGTCTAGTGTTTTGATCTAAGATAGTTGCAACCGAAAATGTAGGTGCAAAAATAATAATTCTTAAAGGATTAATAATTAAAACATATACTAAAATAAAAGCTAATACATAAAATCCATATTCTAAATACTGACTAATATTTCTTAATCTTTCACCAACAGCTAGCACACTACTTAATACCATTAATAAAATAAGTATTGTAAACCCGATTCCAATCATAATCCAAAATGTATTCTTTTTCCTCATAATCTGCTCCTTTTTTATAAATTATAACATAAAAATAAGAAAATATATAGATTGAAGAAATAAAAAATATTGCATAAAATGCAATATCTCTTTTTACTCTTCTACAGTGTTTTCTTTAATTATATCTAATAACTCATGAATTACAGTATCTCCTGTATATAAATCAGAAAATGAAATTGTATAAATTGTATTGTACATATCGTTTAAAGGAGCTTCAATTCTTATAAAATGATTGTAAATACCTTTAAATACAGCTGGGGCTTCATGTAACTTCTTCCGGCTCTTTTTTGAAACATGTATCTTATCACCAGATTTAAAAGATGTTTCTATTAGATCTTTTAACTCATCAGGGGAAATAATACTACTTAACGATGTAAATGTTGCGGTTTGCATGATAACACCTCACTTTTTAATTCTTGATTAAGAATTCAATCAAAACCTTACATAAGCGTTATTACATTATATTCACTTATATGTATATTATACCACATTTCTACAGTTTTATCAAGAAAAAATTATCAAGCAATATTATCCAAAAAAACACCATTCTATGGTGTTTTATGTTTGAACAAATTTATTTATTTTTTAAGTTTTTTTACGAATCTTTCTAAGAAATTCAGTATTAAATTAATTAAGATACCACCAATTGCAGCAACTCCAATTCCAGGAAGTACGAATGTTTCAGTAACTGTAATACTTCCAATCCCAAGTCCTACTATCCCAATAAATGCCATAACTGCTATAACTTTTGGATCAAAGATATCTATTTTCTTATCAATCATTAACGCAATACCTTGGACAGCAATAGCACCAAATAGGTATAAGCTTACACCTTGAATTACTGGACTTGTTAATAATAAACTAATATTTCCAACCTTTAACACCTCAAGTAAGATACCAACTACTATTGCAATAATTCCAGTGATAAAGAATACATAAGATGAGAAGTTTTTTGTAACTGCAGAAGCTGATACGTTTTCTCCATAGTTTGTTCCAGCAGGTCCACCAAGAGTAACTGCTACTATATCACCAATACCATCACCTATTAGGTTATTATCTAACATTTCTCTAATTTTGTAATCTTTTTTCTCAGGTCTTTGATTTGCTAATTCGTTTACATATAAATCTATTTGATTTACATGAGCTGCTGACTCAGGAATTGTAGCAAAAGCAATTGGGAATATTGCTATTATAGATACACCTACTAAACTCCAATTTTGAAATGCTGCAGGAAGTGTCTTCCATGGCATAACATCTAATAGGGCAACAGAACTTGCGTTTTTTATTCCTTGGAAGTAATTATCATATCCACCAGCTGAATTTGGCACCCAGATCAAATAAGAAAACACCACACCTACTGCTAAGCCTATAAGGATAGGAATTTGACTAACAAATCCTTTTCTTAAAACAACAGTAAGAATCGCTATTGTTAGGAAAGTTATTATCGCTATTAAAACTGATAACCAATCAGTAGCTCCTGTAGTATCAACATTTAGAATTCCATTCATTGTAGATCCAGCTAAAGATAATCCTATAATCATTGCTATCATACCAGTAATGTGTCCTGGAAGAATTTTATCAATTTTATCTTTCCCAAATTTCTTTATTAAAACACCTGCTGAAATTGACATTAAGCCAGAAATTACTGATGCTAATAAAATAGCCCCCAATACCAAAGTAGAATCGTTAATACTATTGTTAATAGCATAAGAAACAACGATTGCAACTGCTGGAATATATGAGAAGCTAGATCCATAATATAGAGGAATTTTTCCTTTTGTAACTAATAAAAAGCAAATTGTAGCAACACCACTTGCTAAAATTGCAGCAGGAATTGAATAAATTTCTAAACCAAAAGTATTCATAATAATCACTGCTAATACTGTAGCAGGAAGCATAACAAGAAATTGTTGAAGCGCAAAAACTAATGCTTTACCTATAGATGGTTTTTCATCAGGAAGATAACCCATTACTTCATTTCTTTCATTCATAAATAAACTCCTTTTTCTTTTTTTGTATAAGTTTCCAAAAAAAAAAACACAATTCTGTGCTTTTTCCGTAGTTTAAGTATATTCCTTATTCTAGAAACACCTATGTGTCTACATACGGGACCTACACTGTCAAATATTATATCACAACATTTTTTACAATGCAAGAAATATTTTTAATTTTCTTTATTTTTTTTATAGCTTTCATTAATAGAGTAAAATGATAACATAATTTTTAATTGAATTCCCTTACTATATAGTCATATGTTATAATATGGGTGAACAAGGAGGTTGTTATGAAACTATTTATTGACACAGCTAATGTTGATGAAATTAAGAAAGTTTGGGAATTAGGTATTATTGATGGAGTTACTACTAATCCAAGTTTAATTTTAAAAAGCGGAAGAAATCTTCATGATACATTAATAGAAATTTCTAATATTGTTGATGATTGTATTTCTGGTGAAGTTATTAGTTTAGATCATAAAGGTATGATTAAAGAAGCGCTGGAACTAATACAAATAAGTCCAAAAATTGTTATAAAAGTTCCAATGACTAAGGAAGGTTTAATTGCAGTAAAACATTTATCACAAAAAGGTATTAGAACAAATGTAACATTAATCTTTTCTGCAAACCAAGCATTGCTTGCTGCAAAAGCAGGAGCAACTTATGTATCACCTTTCCTAGGGAGGTTAGATGATATTGGTCAAGAGAGTTTGATATTAATTGAAGATATAAAACAAATCTTTGAAAATTATGATTTTAAAACCGAGATTATTTGCGCAAGCATTCGTTCACCACTTCATATATTGAACTGTGCTAAAATTGGTGCGGATATTGCAACTGTCCCATTTAAAACATTAATGGAAATGTTTAATCATCCTCTAACAGATATTGGGATTGATAAATTCTTAAAAGACTATGATAAATCAAAAAAATAATAAAACGCCTCATTTAATTGAGGCCTTTTTTATTGGATGTCTTACAACAGTTTTTAATTTACTTGGTTCAGTTTTCCTTGGATCTGATATATATACTTCATGATGATGGCGAACATCTGTTATATCAACAACATATCCATTTTCTTTTGCATATTCATGCATTAAACTAACGGTTTTAGGCTCATCAGTATAAGGGCCAATATGCATACATTGTACACATAATCCTTCATCATAAGTTAAAAATTCAACTTTGGAAAAATCTATTTTCTTTTTTCTACTTACTTCTTCTACTGCCCAATTAAAATCAGATCTTGTAATAAAGTCAGGCAATCTTATTAAAGAAATAAAACTAAACTGATCTCTTTTTGAGTAGTCAACACCTTTAATTCCTTCTTGCCACCAAAACCCTTCTAATGGTGGAACAACGTATTCAAAAAAACCTTCAATTTTATAAGTAGTTTTATAACTCATTTTTAAAGTATAAGCAATTCCATACAATAAAGGAATTGATTTTGAATATTCGCCGTCTTCTTCGTTTGGATCTCCTTTACCTCTAACAGCTAGATAATTAATCTTTGGAACATTAATTATACAGGGTTTACTTCCTGGTGAATATAAATTTTTAAATTCTTTTTTAAAATCAAATGCCATATCTTTTCTCCTTTAGTCAAAGCCTAAGCTTGTTATTATTTCATCCA
The DNA here is from genome assembly GCA_041675865.1 of Bacilli bacterium. Lineage (GTDB taxonomy): Bacteria > Bacillota_I > Bacilli_A > ML615J-28 > CAG-698 > DUVT01. The sequence goes on from JBAYTA010000037.1 coordinate 8,375, forward strand.
ATTGTGTAGTACAATATTCTTTATTTTCATAGTTCTTTATTTTATCTATAGACTCGTATGCTAATTTTAAATATTCACTTGCTTTGTTATTATCAACTAAACTATAGGATCTTGCCATAGCTTCATAAGAGAATGTTAAATCAAAGTCACCAATATTGTTGTCTAAAGTAATATCTAAACATCTTTTCGCATGATATAATGCAGATTCATGCATTTTTAGTATAGAATAAACATGGGACACTAACCACTCTCCACGTTGAAAGTTTATTAATCCTCCAATTTGAAGCCAATGATATAGTGATGCATGTGCTTGATGAATCATAAGAGCATCCTCATCTTTAGTCCTATCTTTCTTTTCGAGCAACTCCCATGTCTTATTAAAAAATTCAATTGCCATTTGTTTATGTATCATATATAAAACCTTGTCTCTACTTATTCATTATTGTAACCAAAACATCTTCCATAAATTTATTAATGTCTGATATTTTCGCATCTTTCCTTCTCCAATTATTACTTAGAGGAAAAACAACACCATCTGCTTTTATATTCTCCATATAATAATTACCATCATTATCCCTATTTTCAACTATCCACTCCTCAATAAACTCTAAATTACTTTTTTCTCTACTAAAAGAAGAAATTAATTTAATTGCAATCAGATAACTAATTGTGTCTTTAGAGTCAAACACAGCAGGTAATTCATATAGGTTTTTATCATAAATATAATAAATTCCTTTTCTCATAATAAAATTAAAGTATGCTCGAGATGCATCATTTTCTAATACATCCTTTAAAATACATACCATATAAAAATTTGCAGGACTAATTTCTCTTAATCCTTTTGGACCAAAAATTAATCGGTATTGGTGTTTGTATTCAGAAACAATAAACTCACCATTAATTATTGAGTTTTCTATCACTCTTTTCCAAGTTAATTGAACTGATTTTACTAACTTATCCTCAACTTGAAATAAGTTAAGCCATGCACTAAACATTAACTCTTCAAAAACATCCCAATTTATAACCTTCTCACGCCTGTCTGGAATTATTAACTTCTTATATAAACATTTCCTTACATAATCTAAACATCTCTCAACAATATAAACATCCTTTGTAAGTCCAAGAAAGAAAAACCTACGAAGGGCTTTTTCTGTTGTCATAGAGCTATTGCTACTCATGCTATGAAATGTACCAAAACTGCCATCACTATTTTGAATTTTTTCCAACTCATCAATTTTCATAAATACATTCCTCATACGTTACAATAAATCTAATATTATTATACTAGGATACAAAAAGTTTGTAAACAAAAAAAGGCCCCAATAGCCTTGATGATTCCAATAATATTTAAATTCTATAATGTTTTCTAACTAATATTATATAAATAGATCCTATAATTGATCCAGCTGAAGCTAGTAGAGAATATAAACCAAGAATATAGTAAGTTGGATTCTCTTGCCCATTATTAGTCCAATGTACAATATAGAATATTAAGGATAAAACTCCAAGAATTAGTGGCAATAAGAATACTAAAAGTGGTCTTTTTCTAGCTATCATTGCACTAAACGGGATACTTAATGAACCTGAAACTAATACTGCTACTGCATAAATGAGAAAATCTAATAAATCCACATTCTTACCTCCTATGAATAATAAAAATAGTTTATCAATCATTACCATTTATAGTTGTCTTTAAATGAAAATTATACATTGATTGTCAAAAGATATAGGTAATGTATAATTTAATTTAATTCACAATTTCAATTTATTATATCATATTTTTTTATATTCATATTTCTAATGATTTAAATTTTGTTAATTTATCTAGTAAGATGATAAACCTCTTAATCGAACTGTATGCATGATATATATAATTTATCTCCGCCATAGTAATCTGTTACTAAAGTTGCTATTTTCTTTTCTGGAAAGCCACCTATAATATCAAAGTACCCTTCTTTAATTTAAGGCCTGTTAATATCCCCATTATTAATTACTCCTTTTATTATTAGATAAAATAATAATCAATAAACCGTTGCAAGCAGGTAAAAAAAGGCTCTAACTGTATGACCGAAATCACTCACTTGAGCCATTCCACCCTTAAAATAGGGTGTTTTAATCCGTTTTATGATATTTTTCCCTTAATACAAATTAATTGTTCTTTTATGTGTTAGACTGACCTTTTTTATACAATTCGTATCCCTCTCAAAAAGTTCGTACCCCTATACACTCTTAATATTGAAAGGAAGAATCAATCTAACAAACTTGATAAATTGGAATTTTACTCTCCATTTATAATATCAAATTTGTGGAACTATTAGTACTTCTTTAAAATATCGTGATGACCGATATCAATGAGAACAATTATCTCATACTTTTCATAAAACCATATAATTCTAATATCCATATTTATACTGCTTTCATATAAATCTTTATGCCCTTGAATTCTCTTAGTTCTTAATGAAGGGTGTATATTGTTATCAACGAATATCCTCATCTTATTTTGAAATAATAATTGCTCATCATTGGTTAATTTATTAAAAGACTTTAAAAAGCGATCTGTATATGTAATTTTATACATATTATCACTTCCCTTTTTCTTTTAAGTTCTTCATTAAATCATCAATATTATCAAATGCTTCATACTTTATATTTGATTCTTCTTTTAGTACATTTATTTCTTCTTCTAATTTCATTAAATATTCTTTAGGATATATAGCAACAGGTTCTAATGTAATCAGCCCATTAACAACATTGATTTCAAATTTATCTCCTTCAAGTAAATTTAATTCTTTTACTATTTCTTTAGGTAAAGTTATTTGTGATTTTTTTCTTAATTCTATTATCATAATATCCTCCTTTTTTCGGAAATTCCTACTTTCCTACTAATATTATATAATAAATTAATTATTTATGCAATAAAAAAGTAATAAAATTGCCACACAAATTAACAATTTATCATTCAATTAATTATATCAATAAATTAGTTTTTACTATGCTTTAGAGTTTTTATTGAATGTAATAATAAGAAAGTTAACAAACCAATTAGATTATATAATTCATATACTCATGTTTCGAAAAGAAAAAAGGGATATACTCCCTATTTTCGTATTCTATAAAGTCGATACTTTTGTATCAACACTATAGTGCTAATATGGCTTTGATTACCTATTTTAATACAATTACACACCCCTAGCAGAAATCACGCACCCTTGATGGCAAATCACGCACCTCTGAATAGAACTACGCACCCTATATTAAATATGTGTGATGTTATCTATATATTAATTCAAATTAGCTCCCCCATAATATAATTGTGTATTTTTTTAGCACCCAGTGCTCAAATCAAGTAGAATTTTGCACCTCTAAATTATGGCTTAATAAAGGACTTATTCAATAATGATTATTTATCTTTCTCTTTTAAGCCTTAATAAGAGTTAAATTTATATATGATTTTTAATAATTAACTCACTCTTATTTAACCATCTAATTAAGTCGGGTATGATTATAGGTATGGACGAATTATATAGATAAAGTTCTTTTTTTTATAAAATGTTTGTTAATATGAATATGTTTAAAAACTGCTGCAAGAAAAAGTTACTATCCATAGTTTAGATAAACAAAACAATAAATAAAATGGCTCTAGTAATGTGCAACAAATCACAAACTAGAGCCTTTTGATCTTTAAATAAAGTATTTTAATCCATATTAGTTATAGCAAAAATGAACAACTTTTATAATGTTTATAAATAAATTAAATTCACTTCTAATTATTTTAAGTTCAACACTTAGTGTTGTTAACTTTTGAAAATAGTTTATCTTTACATTACTTCCATTTTGGATAAAGAACTACATAATTACCATTTGTTACCTTTTCGAACTTAGTCAGAAAATACTGCTCATTGTACCATCCTTCAAAACCATCTGAGTATGTTGGAAGTTCAGGACTACTATCATATGGTTTATAAACTACTTCACTTAATTTATATTGAGTAAATGTAATTAACTTGAATGTTTGGTCTATTGGTACAGCAATGAAAATGGCTCTATAAGAAGAAGTAATCGCAAAACCTTGAGAAATATCTATAATAGTTTCAACATTATCTAGAAAATCTTTTCTAAAAATCCACTTTTCTTGTTCAAAGTCAAAATAGTAAAAACCATAGTTTGTAATAAGCTTTTCTTCAAAATAATACAAAACACGTTCGTTTAGTTGCAAAGTAATAATAGGTTCACTTATATAATCTGTAAATACACGATTTTGATTAGTAACAAAAACTATTTGATGTCGTTCGATGGAAACTGCGTAGCTAAATTCTTCGTTTGCAAGTAAATTGTAACTAAGATATCGTTTCGCATAATTAATGTCTATCATTCGATTATTTGAAGTATAGGCATATTGACCAAATATATTAATTATTTCTTCACCATTTTGCAACTCTAAATTTAGTTCTCTATAATTGTTTTTATAAAGTCCCAATTCATTGTGAAAATCATATTGTTGTAAAGAACCGTCTTTATATACTTCATAATAATAATCATCTATTAATGTGCTTCCAATAACATTCTGTTCCCGGTTTTCGATATAAGTATTTTCTACTTCTTTAAATACTAAGTTATTGCTTTTATCTATAAAGATTACCCACAGTCGATCCTTTGACTCTAAAATTACATAACCCGCAGGACTTATAGCTTTGATTGTATATGAACTGTAATAATTGACTTTTCCTGAAGAATCAATTGTAATCAGACGGTCTTTTGTAGTTATAAATGCAAATGCAATGCTTTGTTCTAGCCAACCCCAGGTAGGAATACTTGTTATTCGATCTTTTATTAATTTTTCATTATCTTGAAGAGCTATGTTAAAAGTTTTTTCTAGTTGCAAAGTTTCTCTACTTATATAATATATTTTATTATCTACGATAACAATCATAAAATCTTTAAGTTCTTTTATATATAAAATATCTTCAATCTTATTTATATTAATTGAATTTGTTAAGTTAAGCGGGTCCAAATAAGAATATTCCTTATTATCATCTAAAAGTCCTTTTTTATAGTAATTATAGAAATATATATTATTATCATTTTCCACAAGTAAATAGTCATTAACTAATGAGAACTTAGCATTTGGTGCTGATAAAATTTCTTCAAGTAATATTATTGGTACCGGAATAGCTTCAATATCAACATAGAAAGTTCTTGTAGAATAAATCAAAGTGTCTAAAGATAATTTGTTTGTAAAACTACTATCACTATAAAATGCTTTTATTTTCATACCTGGTACTTTATCAACTAAATCTGCTAATGAATCCTCATATCTCCCAGAAATAGAATACCATTTATCATTATTATCCATTAAAGAAATATTAATTAGTTCTCTTTCAAAAGTTGCATATAAGTGGATATCATCATAATGTGGTTCCCAAGTAGACCAAAATGGATTACCTTCTTCATCTACCCAGCCATTAAAATAATATCCAGCCTTATAGGGTATTTGATTGGTAACTTCAGGCCTAAAACCAGCCTTTATTTCTGTAGCTTCAATTCCCCCAGAATTATGATAATAGATAAAATAACTTGGATTGGACCACCTAGCATAAACTGTATATGATTTTCCATACTCTAAGTAACCAAGTTTAGTTTTAAAATCTTGATCAAGATACCAACCTACAAAATACTTTGAATCTAAGCTAGGAGTAGGAGTTCTATTCTCCTCGTTACGTTTAACTATGATGGGATCAATTTCTAAACTTGAATTAGTAACAAATTTTAATTCATATGAATTAACATCATGAAATAAATATAAATTTAAATCTGCAGTTGCTTTTGGACTTGGTGGAGTAATACGTCCCACTTGAATAGACCATCCTCTTTCTACAAAAGGAATCTCCTCATAATCTAGTGGAATATCATCATTATATTTTAATGCTACCTTCTTTGTAATATTCCAGATTTTTGGAGTTCTTACAATAGTATGTTCTCCATTATAATGGTAGTACTGAGTTCCATCAATAGTAGTTGCTGAAAACATTTCATCTTGCCAATAAAGATGAACTATATCGCTATTTCCAATTGTGTTATAAATCTCATCTAACAATTCATAATCTACTGTTGTAGAATGTATCAGATAAGCTTGTTTTGTTGTAATGATATATTTATCATAATAGTCAATTGGCATAGAATAATATGATAGAACCTCTTCATCTTCGTCTAAAATCAGATTATCAATTCTTTCAAATTCTCTAGTTTCTTCATTTCTTACTATAACGTTTCTAGTGTTTGTTATAAATAAAGGAGCAAGGTAATTATAACCTCTTACTGTGGGAAACTGATTTATAATATATTCATCTTCATTAAGAGGAAGACTTAGTTTCTTTGTTTGACCTGTAAAGCCAATAGAATAATATGTGTTTTTATCTGTTTTAAGATAGGCATTATTAATTGATTCGGCATTTTCACCAAAATCCAAATTCAAATCAATTGAAGTATTAGGCTGGTTTGGATTATGGTAATCCTGAGAATAATCCTTATAAAGAATTATGCGATTATTTGAGGTTAAAAGATAAAGGCTATCCCTCTCTAATGTAAATAATTGGATTATCTTCTCTCCTTCTAAAAGACCTAAACTATCTGTAACATCCCAATATTCTTCCTTTTCTCCACTGAACCACCTGCTCACATAGTGAAGGCGACTTTTACTTGTTAGAATGTAATAATCATTCATAAAATCTACAGCATCAATAACACTATCATTTTTATCTTCTAGAATATATATAAATGGATTCTCAGTAGATCTAGTTAGTGCTACAATTCCATTATTATATATAGCTGTAACATCTAAAGAACTAAAAGATTGTGATAGTTTGATAAAACTTCCAAGTATTTCATTGTATCCTCTATATTGTATTGGAGTAATATCGTTGTATCCTCCAGTATTATATTCTTTATATAATCTATAAATATTGTCTTTTTGAGAAACAGCGTAAACATGCCCACCACTTTGAAACACATCCACAATTTCATCATCGTGATCAAGTTCTAAAGTACCCAAATCAAATTGGATCGGTTCGTTTCCCTCACTACCAATTGAGTATATTTTGTTATCAAAACTAATCCCATAGGTTATAAAAGTATTATTGTCAATATAATTTATGAAATATTTTTTAAAATCTATTTCGTCATATGCTTGTTCATAATAAGAAATATTATATTCTCTTTCAATAGTATCTACAAAAATACTAAACTTCCTTCGATGTTTATTAATTAATCCAATTTGAAAATCTTTATCAGCTATTGATATTGATTTAAGTATAGTATGTTGACCTAAATCAAGAAATTGACTAATATTCAATAATCCTTGATACGGAATATAGGCTACTTCCGTTTTATCTAGAAAACCAGTGTAATTTATTTCAACTTCATATTGTCTGACATCCCATTTAGCGTATAAATCTATCGAAGAACTAAGTGGGGTGTTTATATCAAATGGTTCTAAAAAACTAGTATCAAGATACCACCCCATAAATGTAGCAAATTCGCTAGTGGGTTCTTTTATAATAAGTTCATCCGAGTTTTTTTCAATATATTTCACTTCAAAAACTTCATTAGTATCGCTATTAGTTCTTATAGCAATAGTATTTGAATCCATTCCTAACACAAGAATTACAAATTCTTTTGTTTTACTAATTTCATTAAGGCTTAATACAGCTGTTAATATAACTCTCTTATCTTCTGTTTGTCTATATATATTTCCTTTTAAATCGATTATATTTTCATCTGATGAAATCCAAGAAACTTCAACAACAGTAGTATTCAAATTTATTATAGTTGGAAGCTCAATAGATTGCTCTAAAGAAGCAGGCAACTTTAAATCATTATAAGCCTTATCAAATATACTTTTATCTGAGGAATTATCACAACCACTCAATCCAAATAATAATATTAAAAAATATAAAAATATCTTTTTCTTCATTCTTCTCTCCTTATCATAAATATTATTTTAAAAGTTATTATTTCCATTATATAACATTTTATAATACATGTAAATATTAAGGTGCTTTTGATTAAATAATTTTGTAATGTTACAATACATGTGAGACCAATATTGTATAAAACGACAAAATGATTTATACTTATCGTGAAGAAGATAACTACCAGGAAATATCTTCACGAGAGGAGTATAAATCACATGGCTA
>JBAYTA010000038.1:0-15929 GCA_041675865.1 Bacilli bacterium
AATAGCCATGTGATTTATACTCCTCTCGTGAAGATATTTCCTGGTAGTTATCTTCTTCACGATAAGTATAAATCATTTTGTCGTTTTATACAATATTGGTCTCACATGTATTGTAACATTACACATAGCTAGTTTTTTGATTGTGTAATAAATTGCAATTGACTTTTCAATATTATATAATAAATATATATAATAAATTTCTTATATAAGGCAGGTTAGTTATGAAGCAAAAGTATGATGAAGCAAGTTATAATGAAATCAAACAACAATATCTTGATGTCTATAAACAAAGTGAAGATTTATATAAAGAAAACATTCATATTTATTATGACTATAATTATATTTTTGGTTCTTATTTTTATAAAAGATATAATCTATATTATTTATGTGAAAGATTTGCAAGTAGATTAAATATTTATAGAGATATACGTAATAATGGGAATTTAATTAACTTAGAAAATGTAGAAGAAGAGTTAGACAATAAATTTGAAGAATTGCTTAGAAAAGTAAATTTAATTAAAAATGAGTATGACCAAGCAAAAATATTTAGAAGTATTCCGCTTATGAAACAAGAAGATTTAGATGAGTTAATTTCTACATTTAACGAAATTACAAATTATGTTCATCCAGACTTAAGGGACCACGATGAGGAAATAAAAGTTCTATGGAAAAGAGCAGTTAATGCTTATCGCCATAATGATATTGAAAGTCTAAGGAATACGCGAAAAAGAATTGATGAATTAGGTTTAGAATTACCATCTAAAAGAAACATAATAATTGATTATAAAAAGGAAATAAAACGATTCATTGAAAAAATTGAAATCATTACATCTAAAAATATTTATTTAATTAATTCCTTTCCTTATAATCAAAAGGGATTGTTAGCATCAAAAGAATTAATAAATAATAAAATTAAAGAAGTAGAAGAAGATATCAAATTATTTACTAGAAGACTTGAATATCTTGAAAACATTATTGAAGAATTTCTTGATATAAATAGAAATATCTTAGAATAGGGATTAAATATGGATTTTAAAAATGTTGTTAATAAAATAAGTCAATTTGAAAAGGTGCTTTTAATTTGTTCTCCAAATCTAAAGGATAAATTAATAAGCCATTTTTCTATTTTGTTTTCTTTAAAAAATATAGTTTATAAAACAAAATCAGAAGTAGTTAATGATTTGCTTGGAGTTTATGAAATCTTAGGAAGATTAAGCTTGCAAAAGGAAAAAAATATATCCCCAGAATTAGCAAAAATACTTCTTAATAATAGTTTATTAGTTAGTGAAGATATGGTAATTTATTCAAATAAAGTAAAAGAATTAATCGAGATTAAAAAGAGATTTAATAAATATTTAAGAAAAAACGAACTTATTTCAAATCTATACTCTTCAAGACAAATAATAATTGTTGATGAATATGATGATAATGATAAGTTCTTCAAAGCAAAAGATATATTAAAATCAATTAGTTCAAATATAGTCTATCTTTATACTAATGATAATAAGCATAAAGACATAGAGATTTTAGAGTTTAAAGATTATAAAGAAGAAGTATTATTTGCATTAAAGAAAATAGCTAATTTATTAGAATCTGGAGTTGATGCAAATAAAATAAAGATCCAAATACCAAACGAGTACCTTAATTATGCTAATGAAGTCTTTACTTTATCAAATATATCCTTAAATATTAATAGTAGTAGTTCATTAAAAGAATTTGAAATTACTAAGAATATTATTAATGAATTAAATCTTTTATTAAATGAAAATATTGATGATGCATTTAGAAGAGTATTAGAAAAATATGCTTCGTATGACAACCCTATCTTAGAAAAAATAGTAAATATATTCAATAAATACTTAAAGTATGACCTTAAATTAGAGGAAATAATCGCTGATATAAACTTTGAATTTTCTAATAGTAAGTATTCAAAAAAATATATAGGTGGGATAAATGTATGTAATATTCTTGAAAATGTTGTAGAAGAAGATGACTATATTTTTATTCTTGGATTTAACCAAGATGTTTTCCCAAAGACATTTAAGGATGAAGAATACTTGCTTGATTTTGAAAGAAAAGAATTAGGTTTACTATTAAGCAGCGATAAAAATAAAGCTTTAAATGAAAAAGTTATTAATACTCTAAATAGCATTAATAATCTTTATCTATCATATAATGCAACTTTAAACCTCGCAAGCATTGCCTTAAAGTTAGGGAGTGATCTAAAAATAGAGAAAAAAGAAAATGATTATAATGTTTCTTATTCCAAAAAACTTGATGAGATAGCTTTAGGTAAACATTTAGATTTATATTTTAAATATGATATTAGAAGCGATGCATTGTCTAAATTATATAATATGTATCCTATTAATAATTATAAGAAATATGATAATAAATTTACAGGAGTTAATGATGAATTCTATAATTTATATTTAAAAGATGGAATTACACTTTCTTATACTGCAATTGATAAATATAATAATTGTGGGTTTTTATTCTATTTAGAAAATGTTTTAAAGATTAGAAGAGTTTCCAATGAAGAAAGTATCTTTATTGGTAATTTAATCCATCATTTACTTTACTCTGTTTTAAATGAAGATGAGATTGTTGATCTGAAATGTTTTATGAATAATGTCTTAAAAGAATATTGTCTTAATGAAGAAATTAGTTTAAACGCTAAAGATGAGTTCTTTATAAACAAGTATATTGATACTTTATTATACTTATTAGATTTTATATCTTTACACAATAAAAATTCAGAATTTAAGATATTTGGTTTAGAAAAAGAATTTTGCTTGGATTTAGATTTTGATATAGATGTGAAATTGAAAGGTAAAATAGATAAAATTCTAACTTTGGAAATAAATCAGCAAAAATATGCTATTGTTGTAGATTACAAAAGTGGAAGCACGGACTTTGATTTAAATAGAGTTGTTCATGGACTTAATATGCAAATTATGTTTTACTTTTACTTTTTGAATAAAACATATGCAAATGAATTCGAATTTGCAGGTGGTTATTTACAAGGAGTAATGCCTAATAGTACTTTTACTTTTGATAGTAAAAAAACATATTTAGATCAATTATATGAACATTTTAAATTAGAGGGTTATAGTAGTTCTAATATTGAAGTATTAAAGAAGATTGATAAAGAAATTGAAAACGAAAGTAAATTTATAAAAGGAATAAGATTTACTAAAGATGGTGACTTTCACCATTATTCTAAATCAAAAGTTTTAAGTAAAAAACAATTTGAAAAACTATATAAACTAACAGAAGAGATAATCAGTACCTCTACCAAAAATATTTTGAACGGGATTTTTTTGATTAATCCAAAAAAAATTGGCAATAGTATTGATTCGTGTAAGTATTGTCCATATAAGGATATTTGTTTTAGAGAAGAAAAAGACTATGAAATCTTAACAGACTATAAAGATTTTAAGTTCTTGGAGGATGAAGATGATTCCAATTAAACCTAAAAATGTATTTTGGAGTGATGAACAGTGGCGTGCGATCTTCGATAGCGGTAAAAGCATTTTAGTTAATGCTGGTGCGGGAAGTGGAAAAACTGCTGTTTTAACACAAAGGATTATTGAGATTTTAAAAAATAATATTGGGCTTGATAAATTAGTTGTCCTTACCTTTACAAAAGCAGCTGCTAGTGAGATGAAAGAAAGGGTTAGAAAACAATTAATGAAAATTGTTGCAACTAATCCTGAACTTTCTAAGCAATTAGATTATATAGATCAAGCAGCAATCCAAACTTTTGATGCTTTTGCACTTAGTTTAGTAAAAAGATATCATTACTTACTCGGTGTAAATAAGAATATTAATATTGGTGATAAAGTAATTTTAGCTTTAAAAAGAAAAGAAATCATAACTGCAGTTTTTAATGAATTATATGAGAGCAAAAATCAAGATTTCCTTGATTTAATTTCTACTTTCTCAGTAAAAAAAGATGATTTAGTAAGAGAATATATTTATAATATTTGTATAAAGATTGATTTGCTTGCAAATAGTGAAGAGTTTTTAGAAAATTATTTAGCTCATTTTTATAGTGAAGAGTTTTTAGATGCAAGGATAAATGAATTTGATGAGTTAATAAAATTTGATATTGAAAGAATTAGATTAAGATTACAAAATATTGAAAATATCGTTAGTGATGACAAGCTGGTTTCTTTTTATGAAGATTTAAAATCTAGTTTAACTGATATCTTAGCTGCAAGAACATATAAAGGCTATTTAGATTGTATTAATACTAGTCTTCCAAGAATGCCTGCTAAGGTTGAAGATGAAGATGAAAAAATTAAAGTTAAATATGAAAGAGACCAAATCACAAAATTAATAAATAAAATCAAAGATAATTTGGTTTATTCAAGTAGTGATGAGATAAAAGAAGAATTAATTAGTACAAAAAGATTTTCTAAAGTTATTATAGAGATTGTTAGGGAAGTTAACATTAGATACTTAAAAGCAAAAGAAGCTTTAAATTTATATGATTTTTTAGATATTGCGAAAATGGCTGTAAGGTTATTTAGAGAAAATAATGATTTAAGAAATTATTATAAATCTAATCTTTATGAAATTTTGGTTGATGAATATCAAGATACATCAGATATCCAAGAAGAACTAATAAGTCTTATTTCTAATAATAATGTTTATATGGTTGGTGATATGAAGCAATCTATTTATAGGTTTAGAAATGCAAATCCAGATATTTTTAAAAATAAATACGATAATTTTAAAGATAATCCGGCTGCTGCTGCAATTGACTTATCAAAGAACTTTAGATCTAGAAGAGAAGTTTTAAATAATATCAACAAAGTTTTTCAAGAAACTATGAGCCCTACTTTAGGTGGTGTAGATTATAATGACAATCATGCCTTAGAATTTGGAAACAAAAAATATGATGAGAATATTGCAAATGAAAATTATGATTTTGAGATTTTCACATATTCCTATGCGGAAGACGGTCTAACAACTTCAGAAAAAGAAGCATTTATAGTTGCAAATGATATTAAAAATAAAATAGAAGCAAAATATCAAATTTATGATAAAGATTTAAATATTGTTAGAGATGCTAGGTTTTCTGATTTCACTATTTTAGTAAGTGAAAAAAGCAAGTTTGAATTATATAAGAAAATCTTTGAATATAAAAATCTTCCTCTTGTTATCCATAAAGAAGAAGACTTTGTAAGAAGTAATGAAATCTATGTAATTAAAAATATTTTAAGAGCAATTTATAGTTTGCTTGATTTCGAATATTATAAAGATAATTTCAAAGATGCAATCTATAGTGTATTAAGAAGTTTTCTAATAGAAGCTACAGATAAAGATATTTCCTTAATTTTTATTGGTGATATTAAGGAAGGCTTAAATTTACGTTTTAAGACTTTTTATTCGAAGCTGACTAATATTGCAAGAAAGGTCGAAAAATGCACCTTGAGCGATATTTTGGACTTAATTTACCAAGAATTTGATATTTATGTAAAGATTGTTAAATTAGGAAATATTAATGAAATAGAAAATAAATTAAATTTCTTGCTTGATAAGTTTAAAGAGCTAGATAGTAGTGGTTATAATTTGCTTGCTGCAATTAATTATTTAGAAGTATTAATTAATGAAGGCTACGATATTGAAACAAGTGAAGTAGGTAAAATTGATGATTCAGCTATTAATATTATGACAATCCATAAATCAAAAGGATTAGAGTTTCCTATTTGTTATTATGTGGAACTTAGTAGCAGATTCAAGACAACTGAAAGTAATGACCGGATTGTTTTTGATAAAGATTATGGTTTAGTATTTCCTGTTTTTAAAGAAGGCTTAAGAGATACTATTTATAAAAGTTTACTTAAGAATAAATATCTTGTGGAAGAAATAAGTGAAAGATTAAGATTGTTCTATGTTGCACTAACTAGAGCAAAAGAAAAAATGATACTTGTGAGTCCTGAATTTGATGATGTAACTGACTTTTCTGAAGAAATCCCACTTGTAGAGAGGTTAAATTATAATTCGTTTTATTCTATTTTAAATTCTTTAAAAACTACACTAGCATTATATATAAAATCAACTTTAGTAAATGGAAGTTTAGAATATAAGGATTTGAAAAAAGGTATACTTGAGGTAAAGAAAACAACTCCAATTGAAATTAGATCTGTGAATGTGAAAAAAGAGTTGGAAGAAAAAGAAATTGCATCAAGTGCAAGTAAGAAGTTACTTGATAAAGAGACAATCAAACTGATGGAATTTGGAACACTAATCCATAGTTATTTAGAATTAATTGATTATAAATTGGATTTAGATAGTCAGTTGAACAAATTAAATCTTGATGAAAATCAAAAAGCAAAAATAAGAAGTTTCTATGATATTGATATATTTAAGAAAAATATTATTAATATCTACCATGAATATCAATTTTCTTATAGCTTAGATAATATACTATATAAAGGGATAATTGATTTAATAGTTGAACTTGAAGATGAATTAATAATAATTGACTTTAAATTAAGTAATTTAGAAAAAAAAGAATATAAATTACAATTAGAAGCTTATTATAATTATTTAAAAAATACTACAAACAAAAAAGTAAAAGCTTATTTATATTCAGTTATAAATGAGGAGTTAAGATTAATTATAGAAGGAGAATAATATGAACTGGAAAAATAAAGTTATAGCAATTACACCGTTTGTCTGTGCAATCGTGTTTTTCATTCTTGCAATAGAATATAAGTTAGCTCATCCGGGCTGGGTGGTATTTTTACTTGTACCATTAATGCCATTTCTACTTGGTAAAAAGAAAATATCAGTATCAGTTATAATAATAATTATATATTTCATTGTTAGTGTAGTTTTAAAAAATAAATGGAATATAACTTGGGTTATTTTATTACTTATTCCAATTATGAATATACTAATTGTACCAAGCGAAAGAAGTAAGATTAAAAAAGATGAGTTTGATGATTTTGATGAAATAGATTAAGTTTAATATTTAGGGGGTAAGTTTTGCTTTTTTTAGAAATTTGTTTACTTGGTTTAGGTCTATCTATGGATGCAACAGCAGTTAGCATTAGTAATGGAATGATAGAATCTAGAATGAAAATTAGAAAAAGAGCATTTATTGCCCTTTGTTTTAGTTTTTTTCAAGCATTTATGCCTATTCTTGGGTTTTATTTTGGGAGATCATTTATAGACTTTTTGGATCCAATTGATAATTTTTTAGTGTTTTTAATTCTATCTTTACTTGGACTAAAAATGTTAGTTGAATCAAGAAAAGAAGATGATAAGCATGAATTACTTACATATCCTAAAATAGTTATCCAAGGAGTTGCGACAAGTATTGATGCCCTAATGGTTGGTCTTACTTTCGCAATCCTCCACGTTTATATTTATGAAGCAAGTTTTATTATTTTTATAATAACTCTATTTATGACATCACTTGGAGTAATAGTGGGCTGTAAGTGCGCAAAATCATTAAAAAAGAATGCTGTATTATTAGGAGGGATGATTTTAATTATCTTAGCCTTAAAATTCTTACTAGAAATTTAAAAAAACTAAGGGTTATGCCTTAGTTTTTATTTTGCACGAATATAGGAAGGATGAGGATTAAACTCAACTTCTAATTCTTTAGCTGCATAATGAGGAAAATGAGGATTTCTGAGTAATTCTCTTCCAAGATAAATTAAATCAATATTCCTTTCATTTATTGCTTGATTTGCTTCTTTTGCAGTTGTAATTAATCCTCCACCGATTACAGGTAGATTTGTTTTTTCTTTTAATTTTTGCGCAAAGCCTAATTGGTAGCCTGGGTATGTATCTATTTTTGCAGGAACAACACCACCGCTACTTACATTTACAAAGTCTATTCCTTTGTTTTTTATATAATTAATCATATATGCTAAGTCATCTACATGATTACCATTCTCGTGATATTCTTCTGCAGAAACTCTAATTCCCAAAATTTTATCTTTAGGCCAAACTTCTGCTACTGCATCAAGGATTTCGCTAAGAAAACGCAGTCTATTGTCTATGCTTCCACCATAGGCATCAGTTCTTTTATTAGTTAGATTTGATAAAAATTGATTTATTAAATAACCATGTGCTGCATGAATTTCAATTAAGTCAAATCCTGCTTGATTTGCACGGTATGCTGCTAGCTTAAATGCTTGAATTACACTTAAAATATCATTGTTATTCATTTCAATTGGCGTTATCATATTTGGAAAATTAATTGCACTAGGAGCAATAATATTTCCACTTGTCTGAGATTTTCTTCCAGCATGTGCTAATTGAATCCCCGCAATGCTTCCAAAACGTTTAATGTTATTAGCTAGACGTTTTAAGCCATAAACATGTTCATCACTATAAATACAAAGGTCATTCTCACTAATTCTTCCTCTAGCTTCGACTGCAGTCGCTTCCACAATAACACAACCTACACCACCAATTGCCCTTGCTCCATAATGAGTTAAATGAAAAGCATTTACAAGGCCAAAACTATCAGCCTGATACATACACATTGGTGCCATAACGATTCTGTTCTTAAAGTTAAAGTCTTTGATTTTGAAATTTGAAAAAAGCATACTCTCTCCTTATGAATATTGTTTACCTCATTTTACCATTTTTAAATCTAAAATACAATTACACTTTAAGTATATTTATATTTTTAAAATTAACTAGTAAAAAATGGGATTTTGTAGTAAAATAGAATATATATAAATAGTCATAATAATAGATTTTGTGTAGGAGGTTAAACTTTAATGAATATATGGCATGATGTAGATCAAAATAGAATAAAAACTGAAGACTTTTTAGCAGTTATTGAAATTTCTAAAGGTAGTAAGAAAAAATACGAGTTAGATAAAGATACAGGATTAATTATCCTTGATAGAATTCTTTATACATCGACTCACTATCCTGCAAATTATGGATTTATTCCAAGAACTTATGCGGAAGACCATGATCCACTTGATGTTTTGGTTTTATGTAGTGAGGACTTAGAGCCAATGAGTATGGTTAGATGTTATCCAATTGGTGTTGTAAGAATGTTTGATAGCAATGAAGCAGATGATAAAATAATTGCTATTCCTTTTAAGGATCCGATGTGGAACTATTTTCATGATTTAGAGGAATTACCACCACATATGTCTGATGAAATTAAACATTTCTTCCAAGTTTATAAGAATTTAGAACATAAAGAAACTACAGGTTTTGAAATACACGGTAGAAGTAAAGCATTAAGTATTATTGAAGAAGCAATTGACTTATATAAAAAAACATTTATATAATGTATTATAAATAGTAAATTATCAAATAATAAAAGGGGTATAAATGTTAGCAGTAATTGTCAACTGTGTATTAATTATTGTCGGAACAGCTATAGGATTAGTTTTTCGTAAACTAATTAAACCAGAATTAACAAATTCGATATTTAAGGTCCTAGGTGTAGTAGTTTTAGTTATGGGTTTAATCGGCGTTATTAAATCAATGGTATTTATTGATGCTGGAATTATAAAAAGTAGATTAGATTTATTTTTACTTGTAGTAATTATAATAGGAATGTTTATAGGTGAATTATTAAAAATTGATACAAGAATTCAAAATCTTGGTTTAGCTATTGATTCTAAATTTAAAATGGGTAAAGTTAGCGAAGGTTTTATTACAGCATCAATTATTTTCATTGTAGGTGCTATGGGAATAATCGGTAGTATCAATGCAGCACTTGGAGATAGTAGTATTTTATATTTAAAAGGTGCACTTGATGGTATAACTGCAATTGTCCTCGCTACAACTCTAGGAATTGGTGTAGGGTTATCTTTCATTCCTTTGTTGCTTGTACAAGGAGGCATATTCTTGCTTGCACGTTTTATGGGAGATTTTATTCCTCCTGATTTTATTACTGCATTTAATTTAATTGGTTATTTTATTGTTCTATGTATTGGATTAAACTTCTTAGTAAAAGAAAAAATTAAAGTTGCAAATTTATTACCAAGCTTACTCTTAGTTATAATATATTTTTTAATTTTTAAATAATAATTCATACATTTTTTTACATTTTATGGTATTATAATATAGTATAAATTATTTTTAATATCAAAACCCTAAGGAGAGTAGCTTAATATTAAGTTCGTCAGCACGCTATTTATAGCCGGATTTAATAGTCATGATTTGATTGCAAGACCTTATATCGACCTAGATATAGGGTTTTTTACATTTTAGGAGGCAATATGGTAAAAAAAGAACTATTAAAAATGTATGAAGTTGATCCTCTTTATGGGTTAAAGAGTGATGCTGTTTTAAAAAATAGGGAGTTATATGGTTATAATGAACTAAGTTCAAGAAAGAAGAAAAGTCTAATAATTAAGTTTTTAGAACAGTTTAAGGATATCTTAATTATTATCTTAATTTTAGCTGCTGTTTTGTCATTTTTGATAAATCCAGATGATTTAATAGAAAGTATAATAATATTTTTAGTTGTAATAATCAATGCTAGTTTAGGTGTATATCAAGAAGCAAAAGCTGAGAAATCTTTAGAAGCATTAAAGAAATTATCTACACCACTAACAAAAGCTCTAAGAGATGGTAATATTACAACTATTGAATCTAAACTTTTAGTACCTGGAGATATTATCTTGGTTGAAGCTGGAGATTTTATCCCCGCAGATTGTCATATCTTAGAAGTCTCAAACCTAAAAGTTGATGAATCTTCCCTAACAGGTGAAAGTGTTCCTGTAGAAAAGATAAGTGATGATATCGAAGTAGAAGCTGCTTTAGGTGATAGAAAGAATGAACTTTTCTCTTCCACATATGCAACTTATGGTAGAGCAAAAGCTATTGTTACAAAAACAGGGATGGAAACAGAAATTGGGAAGATAGCAAAATTACTAGCTGACCAAGGTGAAGAAAAAACTCCATTACAATTAAAATTAGATCAAATAGGTAAAGTAATTGGTATGCTTGCCATTATAATTTGCGTTATTGTCTTTTTAATTGAATGGTTAGCTATTTACCCCGATGACCCTCTTTTAGCTTTTAAATCATCAATTGCATTAGCAGTTGCAGCAATCCCAGAAGGATTATCAACAGTTGTTGTAGTTGTATTAGCTATGGGCGTTGAACAAATGGTAAGACATAATGCGATTGTGAAAAGACTGCCTGCTGTTGAGACCTTAGGAGCAACACAAATAGTATGTAGTGATAAAACAGGTACTTTAACACAAAATAAAATGACTGTTTTGAAATTATATAAAGAAAAGATAAAAAATGTTGATTCTACCTTAACAGAGGAAGAAAAAGAAATGTTATCTTTATTCTCCCTGTGTACTGATGCATCAATCACAATAGTAGATGGTGAAGAAGTTAGAATTGGGGACCCAACAGAAACAGCACTAATTGCTGCTAATAATGAATATGGCCTATATCCAAAAGAAAAATTAAACTTTGAAAGAGTAGTTGATCTTCCATTTGATTCATCTAGAAAAATGATGAGTGTTATTGTGAAATATAAAGGAAAACTAATAAGTATTACTAAAGGTGCTGTAGATGTTATCCTAGATAGATCACAAAATGTTGATAAAGAAAAGATCTTAGAAGTAAATAATCAATTTGCATCTAATGCACTTCGTGTTTTAGGAATAGGCTATAAAGTATTAACAGAAGTTCCAGACAAACTTTCATCTGATGTATTAGAAGTAGATCTAGAGCTTATTGGTTTAGTTGGAATGATAGATCCAGCAAGAAGTGAAGTGAAAGAGTCAATTAAACTAGCAAAAGAAGCTGGCATAAGAACAATTATGATTACTGGTGATCATATAGTTACTGCAAAAGCAATTGCAACAGAACTTGGGATTTTAAACGAAGGAGAAATTGCAATTTCAAGTGCTGAGTTAAATAAATTAACAGATGAAGAATTATATGAAAAAATTGAAGAAATTTCAGTTTATGCAAGAGTTGCACCAATCGATAAAGTTAGAATTGTCTCTGCATGGCAAAAGAAAGGCAAAGTAGTTGCAATGACCGGCGATGGTGTAAATGATGCACCAGCCCTTAAAAAAGCAGATATTGGTTGTGCTATGGGGATAACAGGAACAGATGTCTCAAAAGAAGCAGCTTCAATGATTTTGGTTGATGATAATTTTGCTACCATCATTACTGCTGTAAAGCATGGTAGAGGAATCTATGCGAATATAAAGAAGACAGTCCAATATTTACTTTCAAGTAATATTGGTGAGGTTATAACAATTTTTCTTGCGACATTAATAGCTGCATTCTTATCAACAAATACTAATTTTGGTATTCCTTTACTACCAATTCATTTACTTTGGATAAATTTAATTACTGACACACTTCCTGCATTTGGGCTTGGCTTAGAAGATGCAGAAGATGATGTAATGCAACATAAACCAAGGGATAAGAATGAAAGTTTCTTTGCTCATGGTCTAGGTAGGACTATAATCATTCAAGGTATTATAATAGGCTTTATAACATTAGCTGCTTATATAATAGGTATTTATACTACAAATGACCAAACTACTGCTAGAACTATGGCATTTCTGACATTATCAATGATTCAATTATTCCATTCATTTAATTTGAAATCAGAACATACAATTTTCTCAAAACAAATTTTTAATAACAAATTTTTAATTGGTTCATTTTTAGTTGGTGTATTCTTACAGTTTTCGATTGTATATGTACCAAATCTAGCAAACATATTTAAAGTTAAGGCACTTAACTTAAACCAACTCTTAGTTTGTTTAGGACTTGCTGCTTTAATTTTGGTAATTGTAGAAACATATAAATTAATTAAAAAGAAAAATAGATAATTAAAATATACCCTGTAATATGGACACTTATTTTTATGTGTCCTTTTTTGTTGTATATCTTGTTTTTAAACATTAGAAGATGTTATAATAATTTAAAGGTGTATATTATGAAAAATATAAGAACAAAATTTTATAGCTTAAAAGAAAATCAAGACAGATTAGACTTAAAAAAGAAGTTTTATGTACCGGTTTCTAATTCTTGCATAGTTTTTGAAGAAAACGGCTTAATTACTGCTGGAATTGATTTTGAAATTACGGACAGAATTATTATTGAAAGAATGTTAATAGATACTGATATTAATGGATTTATTTTTAAATCATTATTTTCTAAGTTATTATTTGTCAATTATTTAAATAAAGATATATTGATAAAAAAAGATGATTTTAAAAAATATAAAGATTATTTATTTATATTTACTTATCTTGAAATAGATAATTATTTTCTGTTAAAACTAACAAATTATAAAAGAAGAAGATTTGTAGAAGTTGGGAGTATTAAAACAGGCAAGTTAAATAATTTATGTGATGTACCTGGTGTAAAGGTTGGTCATTTTAGCATAATCAATCAAGATACTAATACAGGAATAACTGCAATACTTCCTCATGAAAGAAATATATTTAAAGAAAAACTTATAGCTGCTAGCTATGTATATAATGGCTTTACAAAATGTATAGGTTTAACTCAAATAGATGAACTTGGTACACTTGAAACTCCAATCCTACTTACTAATACTTTAAATGTGGGTAAAGTAAGTGAAGGGTTAGTTGATCATGTCTTAGAAGATAATCCTGAGATTGGTGTATCTACATCAACTGTAAATCCTGTGGTCTTAGAATGTAATGATGGAACTCTAAACGATATTAGAAATAGACATTTAGATTCTAATTCTGTTAAAAAGGCAATAGATGCTGCAAATAGTGATTATTTGGATGGTAATATTGGCGCTGGTAGTGGCATGACTTGTCATGGTTTTAAAGGAGGTATAGGTTCTGCATCAAGAGTAATAAAATTAGACAATAAGGAATATACATTAGGTATTTTAGTAAATTCTAACTTTCTAGGTTCAACACCTAAGTATTTAAGAATCAACAATCACTTTATTGGCGATAAATTTGATAGACAGCAAGATATTGCAGATAAGGGTTCAATAACTATCGTTTTCGCAACTGATATTCCTTTAAGTGAAAGACAATTAAAAAGAATATTGAAAAGATCGGTTTTAGGGATTGGTAGAACAGGAGGATTTGCAGGCAATGGTAGTGGTGATGTAGTAGTAGGTTTTTCAACCGCAAATATAATTGACCATTATAATAAAAATACTTTTAGTAATCTTGTAACTCTAAATGATAATTCAATTGATTTAGTTTTTAGAGCTACTGTAGATGCTACTGAAGAAGCAATATTAAACTCTTTATTTAATTCAAAAACTGTAGTAGGTGTAAGAGGAAATAAGTCGCAATCAATTAATGAGTTTATTGAAATCTTTGATCATTTATTAATAAATAGTATATTTGAGGATTAATATGTACGATTTAGGTATTATTGGTGGAATGGGACCACTTGCAACAAGTGAAATCTACCATAAAATTATTGATAACACATTAGCTTTAGCTGATCAAGACCATATGTCCATTGTAATATTAAATAAGCCAGCTATACCTGATAGGAGTGCTGCTATTTTAAATAATGCTCCATCTCCTGTAGCTGCTTTAAATGAATCGGTTGAAGAGTTAGTTAATTTAAAGGTTAACAACTTTATTATTGCATGTAATACAGCACATTATTTTTTAAATGAATTAAAGATTCCAAAGAGCATAAATTTTATTAATATGATTGATGAGGTTTTATTAAATATTAAAAAAGAATATTCTAACTATGATGTTATTGTACTTGCAACAATGGGCACAATAAATGCGAATATTTATAAAACAAATGAAAATTCGAAAGATTTAAATATTGTATATCCTGATCCAATTTATCAAGAACATATAATGAATTATATTTATAATATTAAAAATGGGAAAGATATCTTATATGATATTAATAATTTTGAGAAAATTTTAGAAAAAATTAAAAACAACTACAAGAAGAGCATCTTTTTATTAGCTTGTACTGAATTATCAATGCTTTATAAACACTTAAATAAGAAATTTGTAATTAAAGATGCAGTTAGTGTTTTAGTAGAAGCAGTCATTAAAAGATGCGGTTATAAATTAAAATAAATACGAGGTGTGAGTATGAAAAAAGCTGTGTTATTACTTCATGGCTGGTTAAGTGATGTAAATGATTTTGATAACTTAATTCCAAAACTAAATACAATGTATGATCATATTGAAAAGGTAACATACTCTGGGCATGGTGATGATGACCCCAATAATTTTAATGATGAAGAGACTTTTTCTAATTTAGAAAATATTTTTAGAAATCTGCAATTACAATATGAGATAATTGATGTTATTGGCTTTTCTATGGGCGGAGCATTAGCAGTTTATTTAAGTCAACATTTTGCTTTCAATAAATTAGTTTTATTAGCACCTGCTAATAAGTACTTAAACTTTAAATTTACTTTATCAAGGCTTAAACATTTTTTTAGAACAGTCTATTTGTATCAAAAAGCAGTTATAGCAAAAGATGATGAAGCTAAAGAACAATATAGAACAAGTTTAGAAAATGTTTTTGAAGATGATAAATTTAGTCTTTCTTTCGCAAAAGAAAAATACTTACATCGTTATTTTAGAAATTCATTTAAAACATTTAGAAGAGTTATTAAAAGAGTAAATGCTTGTACAACTTCAATCAAAAATCCATTATTTATTGCTTGGGGTAACTTTGATCAATTAGTTCCTGAGACCTCCCCTAAAGAGTTATATGATATTTGTACAAATGAGAATAAGAAGTTTGTTGTCTATGAAGAAATGTCACATACATTAATTCTTGCAAAGAATTCAGATAAATTAGTAAATGATATTATAGATTTTTTGGGTTCTATAAAATAGTTTATGGTTTATAGAAAATTAAATAAAAAGTTTTATGGTCGATAACATCGAAAACCATAAAACTTTTTATTTTTGACCATAAAACATTTTATAATAATGGATAAATAC
>JBAYTA010000039.1:0-15737 GCA_041675865.1 Bacilli bacterium
ACAAAAATAGCAACTCTTGAACAAAGAAACTACTTTGAAGTTGGTGAGGTTGTTGAAATATTTGGACCGAAATTAAATAACACTGAATTTAATATTAAAGAAATGTTTGATGAAAAAATGAATTCACTAGATGTTGCAAGACATCCATTGCAAATTATTAAAATAGAGATTCCCTTTGAATTAAGTCCTGGGGATATGATAAGAAAAGTTACTAATTAATATTTTAGTAAATTATAAAACTATTGTGTTAAAAGAAGTTAATCTTGAATATAATCTAAAAGAAATAAGATATTATATTTAAATTTACTTCTTGACAATTCACTTGCTATTGCAGGTTAAATTTGGTATAATATATACATTATTTATAGGGAGGCGTTTTATAAATGAACAGTAAACACCAGTTGACCTTAGAAGGGTTTAAAAAATTAGAAAAAGAATTAGAAGATTTAAAAAATGTGGAACGTGCTAGAATAATAGAATCTCTAAAAGAAGCTCGTGCCCAAGGTGATTTATCTGAAAATGCTGATTACGATGCTGCTCGTGATGAACAAGCGCGTTTAGAGGCTCGTATCCTAGAACTAGAAGGAATTATAAAAAACGTTGAAATAATAGATTCCAACTCTAAAAAATCTTCTAACAATATGGGGAAAGTAGTTGAACTAGTATTTGATAACAAGAATGTTAAAAAATTCACTTTAGTGGGAAGTATAGAATCAGATCCTATGGCAGGAAAGATTTCAAACGAATCTCCTCTAGGAGCTGCTATTATGTATTTAAAAAAGGGCGAAACAGCTTTAGTTAAATCTGAAACGGGGAAAGAAACTTACGTAACAGTAAAAAATATATATTAGAAAAAGGTAGGAATTATGAAATACAGACCATCATTAGACAAAGGATTTACACCATTAATTTTGAAATTAAGAGAATTTCAAGAAAAAGTAAGTAAGGAAGAAACAAAGCAATTAGTTACTATTTGTCTTGAAAGAAATCATGGCTATAATTATCATTATACAATTGAAACCTTCCAAGATAGCAATGAACACAATCAAGAAAATATAGAGATTGTTGAAAGAATCATCAAATCTATTTTATGGGTAGTTGGTGGTTTTAAAATCTATATATCTGGATCTAAATTTATTTATGAGTATATTAAAAATGCTTACCAAAAAGGCGGATCAAGAGAATTTGATGCAGACTTTATGGAAACTGTATATGAAAACAAGTTTGAAGTATTATATGTTGAAGAAAAGGATATTCCAAAACCAAATATTGAAGTTGTTACAATTTCAGATGACTTAACTGGTTGTAGAATCGGCTTTGATGCTGGAGGAAGCGATCGTAAAGTTAGTGCTGTAATAGACGGTGAAGTTGTTTATAGTGAGGAAGTTGTATGGTATCCTAAGATTAATGAAAACCCTGATTATCATTATGCAGGTATTTTAGAAGCTATGCAAACTGCCGCATCACATATGCCAAGAGTTGATGCTATTGGTGTATCAAGTGCAGGTATTTATGTAGAAAATAAAGTTATGGTTGCATCACTATTCTTAAAAGTTCCTAGAGATGATTTTAATAAAAAAGTTAAAACAATCTATAAGGATATAGCAGCTACATTTGGAGATGTTCCATTAAAAGTTGCAAATGACGGAGATGTAACTGCTTTAGCAGGAGCTAAAGAACTTAATGATACACAAATACTTGGTATCGCTATGGGTACTAGTGAAGCTGCTGGTTATGTTAATAAAGAAGGAAACTTTAATGGTTGGTTAAGTGAATTAGCTTTCGTCCCTGTTGATTTTAACAGTGATGCTATGGTTGATGAATGGAGTGGTGATTATGGATGTGGAGTTAAATACTTCTCACAAGATTCAGTTATTAAATTAGCTGAAATGGGTGGATTTAAATTCGATGAAAATCTATCTCCTGCACAAAAATTAAAAGTTATCCAAGGCCTTAATGATAAAGGTGATAAACTAGCAAATGAAATATTTGAAAATATTGGTATATATTTAGGTTATACACTTGCATACTATGCTCATTTCTATGATATTAAACATTTATTATTATTAGGAAGAGTTGTAAGTGGTAAAGGTGGAAACACAATTCTAGAAGTTGCGCAAAAAGTGCTACATGATGAATTCCCAGAATATGAGCATGTGAAAATATCTATGCCAGATGAAATGAATCGTCGTGTTGGACAATCTATTGCTGCTGCTAGTTTACCTGAATTAAATAAATAAGTAAAAAATAAGACTGCATTAATTTGCAGTCTTTTTAAGATTATTCAGTTTTATGTTCTAATTCACCTTTAGAATCGATTACAATTTTTGTGGTCCTCCTAAGTAAAAACCAAAGAATTGTTAAAATTTGTAGTGGAATAATAATTATAAATAATAACCATAATTGTTGATAATTAAAAGATAAATATAGAGATAGTGGGATTGACCAATAAAGAACTGTTAGAGCAGAGAAAACTTGGATCCTATTGCCCCAAATATTTGTAAATACTAATAATACTATCATTGATACAGGAATAGCATAAATAAATGCAAGCCATTTTTTTTCTAATTCTGGTAAAAATATACCTAGCAAAACAAAAACAGTTGTTGCCACTAGCCAAACAATCCCAACAGAAAGTAAAGTAATTAATAAATTACTATGTTTAAGTTTATGTTTTGGTTTAGTCTTTTGTTCAGTCACAAAGTCATTTATAGTTATTCCGTATAATTCTGCAATTATTTGCATTACATATAAATCTGGTAAACTTTCTCCCCTTTCCCACTTAGATATTGATTTGTCGGAATAATTTAATATTTCAGCTAATTGTAACTGTGTCAGATTATTTAATTTTCTATAGTATTGTAAATTCTCAGAAACTACTTTTCTGAATTCGTTATCACTAATCATATGTAAATAATAGCATAAGTTAAGAAAATATTCAATTATTTTTTAATTCTACTGAGAGTAGAATTATTTTTCTAACTATACTTTTTAGGGATTTATAAATATAATTGCTTTTAAGCATAATAGAACACATTAATAGATAAAATAGTGTATGATTAGGATATATTTATTTTTGAAAGGATGAAAATTATGAGCAAATATGTTATTTTAACCGATTCATGTATTGACTTAACTTATAAACAAGCTAAGGAGTTGGGATTAGAAGCTATTCCTTTAAGTGTTGATATTGAGGGGGAATCATACTTTAATTATCTAGATGAAAGAGAAATAAGAGTAAAAGACTTTTATGATGTCTTAAGAAGGAATCTTGTTACAAAAACATCAATGATTAACCCAGATGAATTTGTTAATTTCTTTAAACCGTTTTTAAAAGATGGTTATGATATTTTATATATTGGTTTTTCAAGTGCGTTATCTGGTACATATAATTCTTCAATGATTGCGAAAGAGGAATTACAAGAAGAATATCCAGATAGGAATATAGTAACTATTGATTCACTATGTGCCTCAATGGGTCAGGGTTTATTATTAACAATCGCTAGTAAATTAAAACAAGCAGGAAAATCTTTAGAAGAAGTTAGAGACTTTGTAGAAGAAAACAAATTAAGAGTAAGTCATTTATTTACTGTTGGTGATTTAAATCATTTGAAAAGAGGAGGAAGACTTTCTTCCGCAAAAGCTTTTCTTGGAACAGTTTTAAGAATTAAACCTTTGCTTCATGTAAATAAAGAAGGGAAGTTAGTTCAAACAGGATCTACAAGGGGTAGAAAACAAGCTCTTGCTAAAATGATTGAAAGAATGAAAAATACTATTGAAAATGCAAGTGATCAATTAGTTTATATTTCTCATGGAGATTGTGAAGAAGAAGCTGAAGAATTAAAGAGGGAAATAATTAAAGAAATTGGTGTAAAAGAAGTTGTTCTAAATTTAATTGGTCCAGTTATTGGAAGTCATTCAGGTCTTGGAACAATTGCAATTTTTTATCTAGGTAATGATAGATTTACTGAATATGAAAAATAAATATTATGGTTAATTTTTTTGTTCACTTTCAAACTTTTTGATGTTATAATGAATTAAAAGAAGTAAAAAACATTTTGACCCCCAAAATTGGCTTTTAATCGCTTTAAATTTTATGCGAGTAAATAGATTAAATTGGGAATCAAATCCATTTAAACGTAAATTTAATGGGTCATTTGTAAGTTTGAGGTAAAAAATGAATCAAAATAATAATAATTTAAATTATTTAAATGAGTTAGTAAGTATTATCAATAATGATAAAGATGCTAAAGAATTTTATTTACAAAATAAAGATAAGTTTTTAGTAGTTTCACCTTTTGATGTTTTTTCAATTACTGAATTTCAAAATGATAAATTAGAAATTTCAAGAATTAAAGACATTGCTGGTAAAATTGTTAACTTACTTAGGACTGGTCTTTTAGCATTTGATTGGAATAAAAATATTAGTTTAATTCAAAAACTTCTTAATGAAGCAAATAAGATAAGAGAAAAGTTTAATGAATTAAAAGAATATATAAAAGCTAAAGATTTTCTGAAATTGAGAAATAATTTAGATATTGTTGATGAATTAAAGAAAAGATTTCTAAAAATGCAGAATGTTATATTTACTGTCTTAGAAAAGAAAAATATTAATAACAAACCACTTAAAGTAATGTGGAGTTTACAAGATGAAGTTTTAATTATCCATAAGAAACTACTAGATGAGTTAAACAATAATTCGAGGAATATTAAT
The DNA here is from genome assembly GCA_041675865.1 of Bacilli bacterium. Classification (GTDB taxonomy): domain Bacteria; phylum Bacillota_I; class Bacilli_A; order ML615J-28; family CAG-698; genus DUVT01. The sequence continues at coordinate 4,715 of JBAYTA010000039.1, forward strand.
ATAACAATTGGGAAATATTTTTTCTTAGTTCTTGGAATTTTAGAAAAAGAAGAACTATTTATCCTTCCTATACTTAGTAATGTTTTAAAAATATCTGAATTTGAAAAAATTGAAAAAGAAATTGATTCCTATGGCTATGCATTTATTAGTGATGCAAAAGAAGTTAGTGATGAATACAATATTTCTAAATCTGAAGAATATTTGTTTGAATCTAAAAGTGGTAAATTAAATTTAGATGAACTTATTTCAATTTTAAGCTGTGTAGGTGATATTACTTTTGTTGACAATAATAACAAAGTTAAGTTTTTTAACACACCGCATCAACATTTTGCTAGATCATCTTCAATTATTGGGCGTGATGTAAGGAATTGTCACCCTGAAAAATCAATTCATATTGTGGAAGAAATAATTGCGAAGTTTAGAAATGGAAATGAAGATAGAGTGGACTTTTGGATTAACATTAAAGGAAAGCTAATTTTAATATCTTATTTTGCTATTAGAAATAAAGAAAATAAATATTTAGGAGTTTTGGAACTAACACAAGATATTACAGATATCACAAAAATTACTGGTGAAAAACGTATATTAGACTTTAATTCAAAAAAATAGATTAAGTGTATATAACTTTATATATTACTAACTTGTGATATAATAAATTGACTTCAAAAGTTATTTAGAAGTTACAAAAATAAGAAAAGGGAGATATTATTTTATATGATTAATGTAGGAATGAAAGCTCCTAACTTTACTCTTTTAGATCAAAACAATAAAAAGGTAAGTTTATCAGATTTTTTAGGTAAAAAGGTAGTAGTTTACTTTTATCCAAAAGATCATACTCCAGGATGTACTACTCAAGCATGTGCTTTTAGAGATGCTTATGATGGATTTAAAGAAAAAGATATTGTTGTGATTGGTATAAGTAAAGATAGTGTAGATTCGCACCAAAAGTTTATTGAGGATTATAATTTACCATTTATGTTACTATCAGATCCAGAATTAGAAGCGATACAAGCATATGATGTATGGAAAGAAAAAAACATGTATGGTAAAATTACTATGGGGGTTGCAAGATCAACTTATATAATTGATGAAGAGGGTAATATAGCAAAAATCTTCTTAAGAGCAAACCCAGACACAAATGCAAAAGAAATTTTAGACTTTCTTGGTTAATTGGAAAAAGTAGGCATATTTTGCCTACTTTTGTTTTAGTTTTTTATCTTTAAATATAGTTTTGTTAAAGCTCTTTTTTCAATTCTAGAAACATAGGATCTTGAAATATTTAATGATTTCGCAATCTCTCTTTGTGTTTCCACAACCCCACCTTTTAATCCAAATCTTCTGGAAATAATATCTAATTCTCTTTCTGATAATATTTCTAGTGCGTCATTAATTGTTTTAATCTTTTCTTCGAAAACTAATTTTTCAAATGAGCTTTTTGACGGGTCTTCAATCACATCATATAATTGGATTTCATTACCTTCTTTATCAGACCCAATAGTAGTGTAAAGCCAAGTTGTTTGTCTTTTTCTCTTTGAGGAACGAAGAAACATCAATATTTCATTCTCGATACATCTTGCAGCATATGTTGCTAATTTTGTTTTTGCCTCAAAATTATAAGTGTCAACTGCTTTAATTAGACCGAATGCACCAATTGAAAGCAAATCTTCTCTATCTTCTTTTGTGTTCTCAAACTTTTTCACAATATGAGCTACTAACCGCAAATTATGTTCGATTAGTTTACATCTTGCATCTTCATCACCCTTTGAAAGAAGTTCTAAATATTTAGCTTCATCCTCTGGGGATAATACTTCTGGATAACTTTGTGAGTTCACTGATCCAAGTAAGGGAAGAAGCAACATTGATAATATATTTATCATAAAAATTTCTCCTTTAATGTTTAGACTTTTTTATATATATTTGGTATAATAACTAAATGGAGGAAAAAACGAGATCATATGTTAAGTAAAATTGAAAATTATATACCCTATGATTGTTATAAAACAGTCTATGATATTGATTACAATAAATTATATGAAAAGGGTAAAAAAATAATTCTAATGGACATAGATAATACCTTAATACCGTATGATGTATCAAGCCCAGAAGAAAAACTTATCGACCTTATTAATTCCATTTTAGAAATAGGTTTTAGAATAGTATTTATTTCCAATAATCATAAAAAACGCGTTAAGGCATTTGCAGATATTTTTAATTCTGATTATGTTTATAGTGCTTGGAAACCACTTAAAAAAGGCTATAAGAAAGCCTTAAAACTTACAAAGCATGAACATATCGATGAAATTATCGCAATTGGTGACCAAGTGATGACTGATGTTTTAGGTGCAAATAAAGTTGGAATCAAATGTATTTTAGTAAAGCCATTAAAGATAGTAAATGAAAAATGGTATACAAAGTTAAATAGACGAATAGAAAATAGAATTATAAACAAACTAAAGAAAAATCATTATGAAGAATATTTAAAAATAAAGGAACTAAAAGATATATGAAAACACGCTGTGATGGCTGCGGAATAAAAATACAAACAACTGATCCTGCTAGTCCTGGGTATATAAGAAGTGATGTATATTTTAAAAACCCAGATTCTTTTTACTGTGAACGTTGTTATAATTTAATCCATTATAATAAAAATTTACCTATAGAAATAACAGATTCTGTTTTTATGGATAATGTTTATAAAATTCAAAATAAAGATGCTTTAATTGTAAATGTAGTTGATATATTTGATTTAGAAGGAACATTAGTCGCTAATTTAAATGAATTATTTCCTAATAAAGATATTATTTTGGTTGCGAATAAATTTGATTTATTTTTAGATTCCGTAAAAGTTACAAAAATTAAAAACTATTTGCAAGAATATTTAAAAGCAAATGGCATATCTGTTAAATCAGCAATTATTATCTCTAGTTTTAAAAATAATGATATAATAAGATTAATAAATGAGATTGAAAAACATCAATATGGAAGAGATGTATATTTATTTGGGTATACTAATGTTGGTAAATCATCTATTATAAATAAAATAACTTCTTTTTTAAAAGGTAAATATCCTAAAATTACAGTCTCAAACGCTGTTAGTACTACACTCGATATTATAAAATTACCTTTACCAAATAAGACATTTATTTATGATATGCCAGGTATTGTTAATGATCACCAACTATCATATTATTTAAATAAAGAAAATTTAAATTTATTATCTCCAAAAAAGTTTATAAAACCAAAAGTGTTTCAGTTAAATCCAAAACAAGCTCTATTTTTAGGTGGAGTATGTAAACTATTATTTATTAATGGAGAAAGATCTTCATTTGTAGTTTATGTTCCCAATAATTTAGTAGTACATAGAACAAAGTTAGAAAATGCAGATAGTTTTTATTCTGATCATAAAGATGATATTTTGAAAATACCTAATGAAGATGAAAGAAACAAATTAGGTGATTTAGTTAGTTATGATTTCTCTATTTCAAAAGATGATAAAGTAGATATCACAATTAGTGGACTTGGATTCGTTACTATTGTTGGCGATGTTGAATTAAGGGTTGAAACATTTAAAAAAATTCGAATAGGAAAGAGAAGAGCAATAATTTAATGTTATTAGATATTGATCAATATAAAGAAATTTTAAAAAATAAATATAAAGAAGCTGCTTCACCTAGAAGTGAGTCTAGATATCTTCATAGTTTATCTGTTGGGAAAAAAGCAGTAGAGATTGCGAAAACATTTAATTTTGATGTAGATTTAGAAAAATTAGAAATTGCTGGCATTTTACATGATTACGCAAAATTTGAAACCATGGATAAATTTACTCAGATTGTACAAGAATATGGGTTAGATAAGAATATTTTAAATGAAAATTTTAAAATATTACATGCATTACTTGGTCCATATATTATTCAAAAAGAGTTAGGGATAACAGATATAGAAATCTTAAATGCAATTAGAAATCATGCAACTGGTTCGCTTGACATGGATATTTATTCGGAAATAATCTATATTGCAGATGTTAGTGAGGATTTAAGAGTAGGTGAAGGCTTTGATAAAGTAAAAGAGCTTTCTAAAATTGATTTTAGAATGGCAATTTTAGAAAAAATTGAGTTTAGTTTAGCTAAAAATAATACTGAGCTAAACCGAAAATTATTTCAAAAATATCAGGAGGATAAATGGAAATATTAAAAACAATAGTTAAATCATTAAATGAAACTAAATTAGAGGATTTAAGTATCTACGAAACTAAAGAAAGAACACCGTTTTTTGATTATGCTGTTATTGTTACAGCTTCATCTTCAAGACAATTAGTAGCATCTGTAGATAAGCTAAGAAAAGACTGTGAAGAAAAAGGGATGACTATTAGAGGTGTTGAGGGACTAGATGGTGGTCTATGGGTATTAGTTGATTTTGGTACAGTAATTGTGAATATATTTATAGAAGAAGAACGTGAAAGATATGATTTAGATAAATTATGGCGTACTCTTCCTCAAATTGATTATAAGTCATTATTATAAAAATTAGAAAAATGGGTAAAATATCTTTGGTGGTTCATATCAAAGATTTTTTTATTACAAAAGAAAATGACATATATAAAATTTATTTACAAAAACGAAAACTCAAGAAAAGAAAGAAAAGAAAGAAAAAAACTGAATTTGAGATTAGTTTAGAACTTCTTGAAGATAAATTTCGTAAATAGTCAATTTATTTAAAAATGCAACATATAATATTATAGGTGAAGTTCATGCTTTTAGGTGATTTACAATCTAAAGATGTTGTAAATGTAGTTGATGGAAGCAAATTAGGTAGAATTTCCAATCTAGAAATAGATCCTTTAAACGGGAAAATTTTATCTATTACAGTCCAAACTAATTTAAGATTAGCTAATTTTTTTTCTGGTAATAATAATGTTGTCATCCCTTGGAACCAGATAGTCAAAATTGGCGGAGAAGTAGTTATTGTAAATTACAATAATAATACTTTTAATTAAAGCAAGCAATTGAATAGTGCTTGTTTTTTTCATATGAATTGCATAGATGTAAATAATATTATAAAATATATTATATTCTTATAAGAAAGAGGTAAATCAATGGATAAGGAAAAGAAAATAGAACTATTAGTTATATTAAAAAATAGATTTGAAAAAAATATGCACAGGCATGTAGGGATTAAATGGGATGATGTTATAGGAAAACTAGAAATGAATCCAGAAAAGCTAAATTCACTACTTCAAATGGAAACTACAGGTGGAGAACCAGATGTATTAGAATATGATAATAATACTAAACATTATATTTTTACAGATTTCTCTAAAGAATCTCCAAATGGAAGAAGAAGTTTATGCTATGATAAAAAAGCTCTTGATGCTAGAAAACAAAATAAGCCAACAGGAGATGCTATTACTATGGCTGAAGAAATGGGAACAAAAATTTTAACTGAAGAATTATATAGAAAAATGCAAGAAGTAGAAGAATTTGATTTAAAAACTTCCAGTTGGGTTAAAACACCAGCTGATATTAGAAATTTAGGGGGAGCAATATTTTGTGATAGGCGTTATAATACAGTCTTTACTTACCATAATGGAGCAGATTCTTATTATGGTGCTAGGGGATTTAGGACATATTTGAAAGTGTAAAATTTAAACAAGCAATTGCTTGTTTTTCTTTTTCGCTTTCTTTTTTTCTCTTAACATTTGAAATAAGCTATGATATAATTATAATTGTTTGGAGGACATATATGAAATGTGTTTTTGGAATTGATATCGGGGGAACTGATATCAAGATAGGAAAGTTTTATAATGATGAATTAGTTCTTAAGACATCTATAAAAACAAATAGAAGTGATGATGGGATCCATATATTTCCTGATATCTTTAAAAAAATAGATGAATTACTAGGAGATGACATTCTAGAAGGAATAGGGGTAGGTGTCCCTGGCCCAGTTTTAGAAAATTCAATAGTTAGTTCAAAAAATTTAGGCTGGGATAAAATTAATATCTTAGAAATTATTAAAAATAAATATCCTAATATTGCTATATCATTACTTAATGATGCTAATGCGGCTGCAGTTGGTGAGATGATTAGAGGTGGAGCTGTTGGTTATCATAGTTTTATCTTTATTACTCTAGGTACTGGTATTGGTGGAGGTATAATTATAGATGACGAATTAATAGAAGGTAATACTGGTTCTGCTGGTGAAATAGGTCATATTAGAGTGGGTTTTAATAATGAAAGACTTTGTAAATGCGGATTATTTGACTGTGTTGAACAATATTCTTCCGCAACTGGAATAGTTCATACTGCAAATATATTAAGATTAAATAGAGAAACTAAATTAAACGAAGTTGAAGTTACTTCAAAAAATATATTTGATTATGCAAAACTTGGAGACGAAGTAGCACTAGAAGCTGTTAACTCTTTAGTTGAGAAATTATCAACTGCCCTTGCTGCCGTTACAAACACAGTAAATCCTGAAGCTATTGTAGTAGGTGGTGGAGTTAGTAAGGCGGGAGATTTTTTAATTGATAGATTGGAAAAAAGATTTAACGAATTGTGTTTCTTTAGCGTTCGTGGAACTAAGTTTGCGCTTGCGAAATTAGGAAACGATGCAGGAATGTATGGAACTAATTACATGGTAAGGAAGAAATTAAATGCAAATTAAAGTTTTTAGTACAAATCAATTACAAACTAATTGTTATTTGCTTGAAAATGAAGGAAAATGTATAATTGTTGATCCGTGTGTTAAATATGAAAGTATTTTTAAAAATACAGACACGAAACTTGAAGCTGTGTTTTTAACTCATGCTCATTTTGATCACATTGACCAATTAAATACATATCTAAAAAAGGGATTAGTTTTTTATATGCATGAAAATGCATATGATAAATTAAAAGATCCGAAATTGAATTTTTCTAAGATGACTGGGTTTCCTATTAGTTATGACTTAGAAAATGAAAAAGTAATTTTTGTAGGTGATAATGTAAAAATTAATTTACTTGGAAAAAAGATTGAATTCATGTATTTGCCTGGACATAGTGATTGTACAATTGCGATGTTGATTGATGAACATATGTTTAGTGGTGATATGCTTTTTAAGGGAAGTATAGGTAGATACGATCTTCCAACTGCTAGTTACAATGAAATAATGGATTCCATTACAAGGCTAAAAAATTTAAAAATGAATTATATTGTTTATCCTGGTCATGGGCCAAAAACAACTTTAGAATTTGAAATTAAAAATAATCCATATTTTAGGTGAGTTATGTATAAAATATTATTAAAAAAAGAATTAAACCCAACTGTTACATTAATGGAAATTGAAGCTAAAGATGTAGCAAGAAAAGCTAAAGCGGGACAATTCATTATTTTGCGAGTTGATGAATTTGGTGAAAGAATACCGCTTACCATTGCAAATTGCAATCAAGAAACTGGAGCTGTTACAATAATCTTCCAAGTAGTTGGATTAACTACAAAAAAACTTAATGCCTTAGAAGAAGGTGATTATTTACTTGATTTTGTTGGCCCATTAGGAAAAGAATCAGAAATAGAAGGTTTAAAAAAAGTTTGTGTAGTTGGTGGTGGAGTAGGAAGCGCAATTTGTTTACCACTAACTAGAGCTTTATTTGAACAAGGCACTGAAGTAGAAGTTATTCTAGGTTTTAGAAATAAAGATTTAATAATCCTAGAAGAGGAATTTAAAAAGTATACAAATAAATTACATATTTTAACTGATGATGGTAGCAATGATAATAAAGGTCTAGTAACTGATAAGTTAAGAGAGTTATTAAATGATACTAAATATGATAAAGTATTTGCGGTTGGACCGCTAATTATGATGAAATATGTCACATTATTAACAAAAGAATATAGTCAAAGTACTATTGTGAGTATGAATCCGGTAATGATTGATGGAACAGGAATGTGCGGAGGTTGTAGAATTAGTGTTAATGGCAAACAAAAGTTTGCTTGTGTTGACGGCCCAGAATTTGATGGATTTAGTATTGATTTTGATGAAGCAATTGCTAGAAGCAAGATGTACCAAGAAACTGAAAGGGAAAGGGATTGTAATTTATTGAAATGATGAAAAAAAGAATAGATATGTCATATCAAGATCCGCTTGAGAGGATTAGTAATTTTAAGGAAGTAGCTTTAGGTTATAATTTTGAAGAAGCATTATTTGAAGCAAATAGATGCTTAGAATGTAAACATGCACCATGTATTAAGGGATGTCCAGTTGGAATAAATATACCTGGTTTTATTAGACAAATAAAAGAAAATGATATTGAAAAAGCTTTTTCAATCTTGACAAATCAAAATAGTTTTCCTGGTATTTGTGGGAGAGTATGTCCGCAAGAAAACCAGTGCGAAGCAGTATGTGTTCGTGGGATTAAAGGTGAACCTGTTGCAATTGGTAGGTTAGAGAGATTTACTGCTGACAATGTATCAGCGAAAGAAATTCAACCTGTTAGTGTTAAGTATGAAAAAGTTGCAATTGTTGGAAGTGGACCTGCTGGGCTTGCGTGTGGTGGAGTTTTAGCAAATCTAGGTTATGAAGTACATTTATATGAAGCTCTGCATGTTGCAGGAGGAGTTCTTACTTATGGTATCCCAGAGTTTAGGCTTCCTAAGAGTATTGTGAAAAAAGAAATTGAGAATTTAAAAAAATTAGGTGTCAAAATTCATTTAAATACAATTATTGGTAAAACAAAATTAATTGATGAGTTATTTGAAGAAGGATTTAAATCAATTTTTATTGGAAGTGGTGCAGGACTACCTAAGTTTATGAATATTCCAGGAGAAAACCTTAATGGGGTTTATTCAGCTAATGAGTTTCTTACAAGAGTAAATCTAATGAAAGCATATGATTCTACTTATGATACACCGATTAGAAAAATGAAAAAGGTTGTTGTTGTTGGTGGCGGAAATGTTGCTATGGATGCGGCAAGATGTGCTAAGAGGCTTAATGTAGAAGAGGTATATATAGTATATAGAAGAAGCGAAAAAGAAATGCCAGCAAGGCTAGAAGAAATTCATCATGCAAAAGAAGAAGGAATTAAATTTGTTTTATTAACAAATCCAGTTGAGATTCACGCAGACGAAAGGAAAAATGTTAAGTCTGTTGAATGTATTAAAATGGAATTGGTTGAAAGTACTGAAGGAAGAGCAAGACCAGTTGAAATTGAAGGTTCTAATTATGAGATTGAAGCTGATACAGTAATAATGGCTCTAGGAAACCATCCGAATCCACTTATTTCATCGACTACTGCTGATTTAGAAGTGAATAAATGGGGTTGCTTTGTGGTTGATGAAACCCTAATGACTTCAAAAGAAAATGTCTATGCTGGAGGAGATGCAGTTACTGGTGCAGCAACTGTTATTCTTGCTATGGGCGCAGGTAAAAAAGCTGCCTATGAGATTGATAAAAAATTAAGAGGAAAATAGCGTAAAAAATGCCATCATTATGATGACATTTTTTTATTTATTATTTGGTTTCTTCTTCAAAAACTTTTTTGATAGTGTCTTCAAAAACTTTTAAAGGTTGAGCACCGGAGATTGCGTATTTCCGATTAAATACAAAAAATGGCACACCACTAATTCCAAAACTTCTTGCTTCGTTTATATCGAATTCAACATCATTGTTGAAATTATTATTATCTAATACTTCACTTGCATTAGTTAATCCAACTTCATTTGCAAGTTCAATTAAAGTTTCTTTTAGACCTATATTTTTAGTTTTAATAAAATGAGCTTCAAATAACTTTTCTGCTAGTGCTTTATCTAAATTTTTTGATTCTGCGTATTTCATAAGTTTGTGAGCAAGAAATGTATTTGGATAAGCCATCCCGTCAAAATTATAATCTAGACCAACGCTTTTAGCATTAGCCGCTACATTATTATTCATTTCTCTTGCTTTTTCAATGCTCATATTATATTTCTTGGCAAGCACTTCATCTATTTGTAAATTATCTTCAGTTTTTGCACTAGGATCTAGTTGAAAGGCTTTATAAGTTATTTCTACATTACTATCAAAATTTTCTAAAGCTTGTTCTAACTTTCTTTTTCCAATATAGCAAAATGGGCATACAAAATCAGACCATATTTCAATTTTCATTTTTTCACCTACTTTAATATTATTATAACAAATATCTAAAATTATAAAAATTTTATGCATTCCAAACTTGTTTGTATTTAATTTTAGTGTATAATATAAAAAAGAGGTATGGTATGGGAATAATATTAGAGAGAATAAAAAAATACAATCCAAATTTAAAAGGATTTAGCCAAAATCTTTCAAGAGATGGAAATCCTGTTTTAGGTCTAACACTTCCTGAATGTAGAGAAATAGCAAAAGAGCTTGCATTAGGGGATTATAAAACTATTTTAAAAGAAGATTTTATATATTATGAAGAGCAAATGATTTGTGGTTTAATTATAGGTTATTTAAAAATTCCTTTTTCAAAAACAATAGGTCTATTAAAAGATTTTGTAACTAAGGTTGATAACTGGGCTGTTTGTGATTCTACTATAAGTACATTAAAAAGCTTTAAAAAAAATAAAGAAGAAGGGTTAAAGTTTATTGATTATTGTTTTAACCTAAAAACTACATTTCAAATAAGATTTGCTTATGTACTGCTTTTAAATTATTATATTGAAGAAAAATACTTAGATTATATATTTGATAAAATTACTAAAGAAGAATTAAGAGAATATTATGTACAAATGGCTGTTGCTTGGTTGATTTCATTTTTATTTATTAAGTTTCCAAAAGAGACATTAGTATTATTTGATGGAAGACTAGATAAATTTACAAATAATAAAGCAATTAGTAAAATTCGAGAATCGTTTAGAGTTGCTCCTGAACAAAAAGAAATGATAAAAGAATATAGAATGAAATAATGGGGCTGTAAATAAATAAATTTATAAACTGCTCCAAACAAAGAAAATAGCCAAGTAATAGTCAGAAAAATTCTGATATGCTTGGCTTTTGTTATATTTGTATGATTATTGTTGATAACTCTTA
>JBAYTA010000040.1:0-15707 GCA_041675865.1 Bacilli bacterium
ATTATTTACCATTAAAAAATTTCGTCCGCTTCTAATACTAAGGGGGACACATTCCCCCTTAAACCCCTTTGTTTTCTTCTTCTTTTTTTAATTATTTGGTCTCATATCATTTACAATCATACAGTTGTTATACCTTTCATAATTATTTTACTTTAAGAAAAACCGGACCCGCAAGGGCCCGGTTTTAGGAAGGGGATGTTGTGAATAATTTCTTATTCACTGCTATATGTAGGGGATAAGTACGCCTTCTCGGCGCATTATTATTATATAATAAACATAATACAAATGCAAGCATTTTAATAATTTTTATTTAAATTTTTTTTCTATTTTGTTATAATGATTAAAGGAGATGATTTAGATGAATAAAACTACAAGAAAATTACCAAAGGTTACAAATTATAAAGTAACAAAAGAAGACGTCCATGTAGATGGGCTATTATATTATTATGAGAATAGTAATTTTAGCAGATTACCAACAGACAAGAAATTCGATGATGCCCTAACACACTTGGCAAAACATCCAAGTGGAGCATATATTTCTTTTATTACTAACTCTTCAAGTATTGGAGTTAATGTGAAATTAGCTGGAAAATCTTATATGGCACATTTTACTGCAACAGGAACAATCGGACTTGATTTATATGTATTACACGAAGATAATTTTGTTTTCTTGGGTACAACAAAACTTGATGAAGCAGAGTTCTCTTATACATTTATTAGAGGCATGTCTAGAGTAAACAAAGAGTTTAGAATTTACCTTCCAATCTATATGGAACTTATTGATCTAGAAATCGTAGTTGACGCAAATGCAAGAATAAGACAAGAAAAAAAAGAAGATAAACCAAAACTTGTTTGTTATGGTACATCAATAACCCAAGGTGGCTGTGCAACTAGACCTGGAATGAATTATACATCTATAATGGGTAGACATCTACCTCAATTTGATGTTTATAATTTAGGGTTTTCTGGAAATGCCCACCTTCATACTGAAATAGCTAATGTCATTAGTGATATCAAAAATTTAGATACATTAATAATTGAAGTAGAAGCTAATGCAGGTGCAGAAAGCGGAGTGTTAATTGATAGATTAGAAAACTTTCTTGATATTATTATTGAGAAAAACCCAAAAACAAAAATGTTTTTAATTTCTCACTATCCTCATTCACATTCATTATTTAATCCTAGCCTAAAAGCAAGAATCTTAAAACATAAAATATTTCAAAAAGATGTTTGCAATAAATACAATATAACTTTTGTTGACGGCGAAGAATTATTAAAAGAATTTGGATATGAAGAAACTGTTGACTTAGTTCACCTAACAGATTTAGGTTTCTATCACTTAGCTCATTACTTTATTGACATTTTATCAAAAAAATAGACAACTAAATTGTTATTATTTAAGAGGGGGCCCTCATGACAAATAAAGAACTAGATAATTGCATTATTAAATTTCTTGAAGGTGATGAATCAAGTTTTGACTTGATTTATTATGAGACAGAAAAAAGCGTGTACTTATCTATTTATAATATTATCAAAGAAAGAAATACAATTGAAGATTTAATGCAAGATACATATATGAAAGCTATAAAGTCTCTTAATTATTATGCAATTGGAACAAACTTTAAAGCTTGGATATCTAGAATCGCTAGAAATAATGCCCTCAATTATGTTAAAAGGAAAAATAGAGAAGATATTATTGATTCTGGAGAACGACCAGATGTGTATGGAACAGTTTCCGAAAGTTATTTTCTTGATTTCGCAGTTAGAAACTTAAACGAAATAGAAAAAGATATTATTGTTTATAAAATAATTCTAGATTTAAAATTTAGAGAAATAGCAGAAGTCATGGAGCTGCCACTAGGTACAGTTTACTGGAACTATAGAAATGCCATAGATAAGATAAAGGAGGAGATCCAAGAATGAATTTTAGACAGTTTAAAAGAAAACTTAAAACCGAACAATATAATATTCCAAATGTCTTAAGCAAAATTAAGGATAATCTTCCTGAAATTAGCATTAAGAATGCGCCAAGTGAAAGACAAAAACCAAAATTTAGATATAGCTTAACCTTTGCAACTCTAATTCTTACACTATTATTTGTCTTTTCCGCAATGTCTAATCCGCTTCCAAACAATGAAGTAAGCGGACCTGTAAATTTATCTCACTTTAATAGTAACGCAGAAATAGATAATACTGTGAAAAAATTTAACCGTCAAAAAGAAGCTTATATCGAAAAAGAAGCGCTGCTATTTGAAAATTACTATATGGGGGATATCCCAGATTTACCAGACTCAAGATTTTATGGTTCAAATAATCAAGTAGCAAAATTATATAAAAATAGAGTCTTTTACTTAAATAGTCAAGGCCTTGTAGTATTTGATACTTCAAACAACGACTTAACACAAATCTATCAAAAAGATTTAGATTTTGATAATACTACACATGTGAAAACATTAGAGATAGTTAATGATAAACTAATCGTTATCTATAAAAACCAAGAATACGTAAATGTTTTAATATTTGATACAAATGTTATTTACCAACAATTTGTTTATAAAATTAAAAGCACTTATGTTAATTCCCATATTCATAATAATAAACTATATTTAGTTACAATTCTTAATGAAAGAATACTTCCAACAATTGAAGTAAATAACTTAAGAAAACAAATAACACCTACTGATATCGGATATCTTGATAATGTTGTAGGTGAATCATATACTATCCTAACATCTATTGATCTAGCAACAAGACAACATAGTGAAACTATTTTCCTATCATTTAATAAATGGGATATTATTCATTTCAAAGATGATAATTTATATCTAATTAATAATCATATGAATTATAAGAGAAACCTTCAATATGGAGAATATACTACGGTTGTGAAATTCAAAGATGTTGCAAGAGAAGGATTTACTTATCAAGGTTCATATTCAGTCCAAGGAAGCGTTGTTGATAAATCTAATGTTTATGAATACGAAGATAGTCTTAGGATTGCCCTACAAGTTACTCATTATAATGTAAGAAAGATTTTATTCTTCTTTACTAAAATAACTGAAATAGAGCATTCAATTAATATTGTAAACTTAAAGTCTACTGTTGTTGATGGTAAACCAATTTTAGAATTAACAAATAATTTTGAAATTAGAGAATCAGACGAATTAGATAAATCCATCTCAATTCTAACAACCAAATTTTATAATGAAAAAGTGATGATTGAAAGCAAAGGTAATGAAATCAATGTTGATTTCCTAGACTTAACCGATCCATTTAATATTATAAAAATCGAAGAAACTTCTGTTGAAAAAGATTGGTATAAATCTAAAGGAGATATTATTGCTCTTGATAGTACTTTTGGTTTTGAAATTAGAACTATAAAAACAAGTACCGGAGAATTTGAAATTAGATTTTATGATCTTACTGGTAGTTCTCCAGTTGAACTTAAAGAACACTATGCTTACTTAAATTATTCATATTTACTTGCAGATAGCGATTATATCATTATTGAAGCTATAAGGTATTCAAACTCACTTTATATTTCAAGTGATGAAAATAATTACTATATTGGATTCTCTGTTGTTAACAATTTATATAAAACATATCTAAATAATAACAAGGGTACACCGGTTGGAACATATACATTAATTAAAGTGAGCAAGGAAGACAAACAAACAAAATTCCAGGATCTAACAACCAATAATACAATTATTGAAAAACTAGTAGGTTCTGCATCAAATCAAATTTACGGCCTATCACATGATAAGATTGTGAAATTAAAACATAATGATTTTGGTAACTTTGTCATCACACAGTTACATTCAATTAATGATATGAAAACAAAATAAGTAATAGCCCTGTTTCTACAGGGCTATTTATTTACAAAACTTAAATGTGTTAATATAAGAATAAAACGTTTTATTTTATTGTATTAATATGTTATAATATTAAATGTCAAAAACGGATATTTTATATCCCATATATATCTAAAAATTGGAGGAAGAAGAATGAAATATTTAAAATTTATATTTGGATTTGTGCTAGTTTTATTTTTATACGCATGTAATACTACAAATATATCAGTTGATAAAGCCTTAACAAAATTAATTGAAACTATTCCTTTTGAAGTAGATTCAGATTTAAATATACCAAAGACATTTACATTTGAAGAAGTAACTTATAATGTAAGTTACACAAGTGCTGATTTAGATGTTATTGGTGCTGATGGTAAAGTTTATCGCTCTTTTGAAGAAGTAGCTACAAGTATTAATGTAGTTATTTCTAAAGACGAACATAAAGCTTCTGAAGAAGTAGAAGTTATTGTGAAAAAACTTAGCCAAGATGATGTAAAAGATATTATAACATCTACAGTAGCAATTGAAACCACAGTAACAAAAGATTTAAATTTACCTACAAAATTAGAACACCATATTTATGAAGCAACCCTTACATGGACATCTTCTAATCAAAATGTTGTGACTAATGAAGGTAAGGTTAATTTTAAAAATACTAAACAGAGTGCAACATTATCAGTTGAGTTTAGTTATAATAATACAACATACAACTACACTAATCTATATGCACTTGAAATTGAAGCAGTTCCTGAAGATGAATTTTTAGAGTTTACTGCAAATAATTTTAGCTTACCAGCCACTACTAATTTAAAAGTCAATTTACCTTCAAACATAAATGGTGTTTCAATCCTTTGGACATCATCACATCCGTCACTTATTTCTATATATGGGGACTTTAATCACCCAGATGTAGATACAGAAGTTGAAATAACAGCAAAGTTTTTCTATAAAGGAAAAACTGTTGATAAAACATATAAGATTGTTGCCCTAACAGTTCCTCATGAAGAAAGATTTAATTTAGCTTTAAGTAAAATTTCATTCCCAGAAGTTATTACCTCTAATTTGAATCTACAAACAAAGTTTGAATATAATGTAACAGGAGAATGGTTTAGTAATAAACCAAGTGTTATATCTAACACTGGTCTATTATACCTTTCTACAACCGAACAAACTGTAACACTAACATTAAAATTAACATCAGGAGAAGAAACGATGGAGAAAGAATTTAATTTAAAAACCGGAAAAATAGCAGAAGGTGAAACATTTGTTAATTCACATCATTATCTAGGCTATGCCCAAGAATTTAATGCTTCAGGTTTTACTAATTTAAAACTTGAAGAAGGTCTATTAGTTCTAGAAGATAGTAAATTAACTGGAACATACGAATCACCTGTATTTAAGACTAGCAATTTCACAACTTTAGTTGGATCATGGGCTGCTGTAACTGATACAAATACTACAGCAGAATTAAAGGTAAGAGTTAGAGTAAATGGCACATGGAGTAATTATTTAAGTTATGGTGCTTTTGGACTTGGATTAGAAAATAAAATGATTGATCAAAACGGTGGAGTTGCAAGACTTAGCCAAGATGAAGTAATGATAAATAATTCACAACAAGCTGACGCTTTTCAATATCAAGTTGTTCTAAAAAGAAATAAAGTAACAGATACTTCAGCTAAACTTTCTTTAGTATCTGTAGCGCTTGATATACCTAATTATTCATTTAGTGTAGATATTTCAAATCTTCCTAAAAAAGTTGAACATGACTTGCCTAATCTATATCAAATTGATGTACCAACAATTGGTAGTATCATTTGTTCACCAACTTCAGCAACCATGTTATTGATGTATCGTGGACATGAATTTACAGATGAACTTCCTCATAGAGAAGTATCACCATTACTTAGAGAATATAATACAGGAATTTATGGAAACTGGGTATATAATACTGTTGGTATGAGTGCATTTGGTGAGAACACATATGTGAAAAGAATTTATTCATTTGAAGAATTAGTTCATCACTTAGCTACAGTTGGTCCAGTTGCATTAAGTATTAAAGGAAACACAGGTAGATATAATACTGCTGGTCACTTACTAGTTGTAAGTGGATATGAAATTACAGATAGTGGTAGATCTATTCTAGTTCATGACCCTAACCTTTCTGAAGTTGAATGGAAATACTCAGAAGCTATATATAATGGTTTCACAAGAAATGTAATTTATGTTGTTGAAAACAATTAATTTATAAAACAAGATTAAAAGAGCACACTAAGTGCTCTTTTTTAAACCATTTTTCTTAATTTGTCTAATATTACAACCATAGCCCAAGTATCTTGTCTACAGTATTCTAATAAATCATTTCTTAGCTCTTCAATCTCTTCTTTGCTTAGATATCTAAATTTAATATATGAATAGATTGCTTCAGTTCCATTTTGTACATTTAAATCATCGTATGAAAGATCTGAAAATAAAGGCAAAACTTTCTTAATTGAGTAACTTCCTCGTAAATCACTATTATAGTAATTTATAAGTTTACTTTCAGTTTCATCGAAACCTAAAGATAAATAATATTTTTCATTTGTTTTTACAATATCAATCAAGTCAAACATAGCATCTTGAATTTTTTCTAATTCTTTAGAAAACTCAGGAAACATAAATTTTAATTCTTCAATCCTTCCATATTCAAAATTTTTATTATAAACTAAAACAGTTCCACCTTTTGATAAATCTATTACTTTTATTAACTCTTCCACTAGTTCTTTTCTGTGATCATTAAAGTCATTTACTAAAAAAGAATAGTTATCATCTAATATATTGCAATCACCTGGCATCTTTTCTATATGAACAGAGAATTGAAATAGTGATTGCATATATGGTTTTTCATACTTATATCTTGGAAGTGGGCATGGAAAACTTTCAAAGTCTAAATGATATATAGGATAATTAAGAGTTGATACAGCTTTTTTGATTTTAGTTTTATTAATATACTCACTTGTTTTTATAAAACTATCTCTTTGAATAATATTGTTTTGGTTATTTAACCAATCTTCTTCTATATCATTTAGTTTGATATATCCTTTATTAAATAGATCCATTTTTGATAGCTTTTTTGGACCAAATGCTCTTGCTTGCATATATTCCATTATGCTTCCCTTTTCTTTTAACTTTGGAAAACATACGTCAATAAATATACATTCACTCGCTGTTTTATAGCCACATTTTTTACCTAAAACTTCTTTTTCCAAATCTTTGCTTGCTATTACTTCAACAATATCTTTTTTTATCTTACCAATTCCTTCAATATATTCAAAAGTAATCCTTCCTACGTCAATGAAATTTATCAAATCATCACCATATACTGGCATATCATTTTCATATTTTCCATCGAATATATAATCAGAATTTAAGACAGCTAAATAGTATTTAAATTTTTTATTTAATAATTCAAGATGATTTTGTTTGATTGAGTTTTCAATAATAAATCTTTCAACAGCAATATCAAAAATATATTTTCCCGTATCACTAAACTTATCAAATAACTTATTATAATGATTTGTAAACACACGATCATCTTCATTTACTGTATCATTCAAATATAAGATATTATCTTCTTCAATAAATAATGGATTTTTCTTTGAACCTGCTTTTTTAAACTTTCTTGATGTTGTAGCTTTTACTTCAATCACAACTACAGTATCATCTTTTTCTAAATAACCATCTAAATAACAGTAGAAATTATGGTTATATTCATCTTTAAATGAAAAACTTTTTTGCTTTTTCGTATCTTTAAAAAATTCAAATTTACCCTTAAACTTTCTTGAAGCAATATCAAGTGCATATTTTTCAACATCACTATAATATTTAAGCATCTCTTCTAGTGATTTTTGATCTTTAACAATTAAGTCATCACCACTGTCTTCATCAAACATTAAACCAAGAATTTCTCTAATGTCTTCTTCATCAAAATAGCTAATGTTGTTATCTAATTTATGTAAATATACATCTTCAAGTGGATATACCCTATTACATTTTGCATATTCTTTAAAAGCTGTTTTTGATATTCTCATTGCTTTCTCCTATCACTAAAATCTTATATCTTATTTTATATTATTAAAATCTAAATAGCAAATAATATTAGAAAAAAGCCCCATTTTTGAAATAATTAGGGCTTTTCATTTTTTATTATGTTAATCTGTTTTAAATCGTTAAATAACGCTTAAATTTGCTTCCATTTCGATTTGTAAATGGTTTTTGTAATCTAACCAACATATCAACAAATACCTAAATTAGGCAAATTTACATATCGAAAGGATTATCTAATGTACTAAATTGCAAATTATGCATTTGTGCATACAACCCGTTAACTTGCATTAACTCATCATGACTACCCGCTTCTATTATTCTACCCGCTTTAAGAACTAAAATTATATCTGCTTTTCTAATTGTTTGCAGTCTATGAGCAATAATAAAGCTAGTTTTATTTTTAATTAATGCTTCAATGCTTTTTTGTATGTTTGATTCAGTTCGAGTATCTACACTAGATGTTGCTTCATCTAAAACCAATATTTTCTTGTCTGCAAGTATGGTTCTAGCAATTGAGATTAACTGTCTTTCTCCGTGAGAGAAGTTTAGTCCACCTTCTTTAATAACTGTTTCATATTTTTTTGGAAGTCTATCTATTATATCGTGAACTTGAGCAAGCTTAGCCGCTTCCACAACTTCTTCGAAACTTGCATCTTGTTTCCCATATTTAATATTTTCTAAAATAGTTCCATCAAATAAGAATGTCTTTTGTAGAACTATACCTACTTGCCTTCTAATACTCTTTTTCGAGTATTCTTTCACATCTTCATCATCAATTAAAATATTCCCTTTTTCAATATCATAAAATCTTGTTAACAAGTTGATAATAGTTGTCTTACCACTTCCAGTAGGACCAACAATTGCAACTGTTTTACCAGGCTCTACAATAAAGTTAATATCTTTTAAAACTTCCTCTTTACCATATGCAAAACTTACGTTCTTAAATTCAACTTTTCCTTTAATATTTATTGCGTCAATTTGACTATCACTACTATATTCATCTTGACTATCCATTAATTTAAATACTCGATAACCACCTGCAATAGCTGCTTGAAGCAAATTAAATACTTGAGCTATATTACTAATTGGTCTTATAATCATTCTTGAAAAGTTCGTCATTGATTGAATTTCACCAACAGTAATTGCAAGTCCATTAATTTTAAAGATTGCTCCAACAGTTACGATAATTCCATATAACAAATTATCTAGAAGCCTAATTATTGGCATCATTAGACCAGAATACACATTAGCTTTATAAGTTGCTTTAGTAAGTTCTTGATTAGTTTTTTCAAATTTAGAAATCATTTCTACTTCTTGATTATATAATTTTACTGCCTTTAGTCCACTTATATCTTCTTCTAAAATACCATTTAATTCACCTAAAGATTTTTGTGTAACTCTAAAATGTGTAAAAGCTCTTTTTGTTATAAAGATAATTATAAAGAAAGCAACTGGTAAAATAGAAAGGGCAACCAGTGTAAGATATACTTGAGTAAAGAACATTAATATAATTGCACCAAGAAACATCACTAAGGAAGATATAATTTGAGGTATCACTTGATAAAATGCTTGGTTTATTGTCTCAATATCATTAGTAAGAACACTCATAATATCCCCATGAGGATTTTGATCATAATATTTTATTGGTAATTCTTGTAGTTTGTTATATGCATCCTTTCTAATATCTTTTGTTACTCTACTAGCAACAAGTCCCATTATAACTCTATTTGCATAAGCACTAATAGCCATAACTATTGTTGCTATTACAACTGATGCAAATATAAGCAAAATTGCTTGAATATTAACGACATCAATATTTATATAATCATCTATTGCAATTTTTATAGCAACTGGAAGTGCTAAGTTTATTCCACTTTGAAGTAAGATAGAAACCATTACAACTACTAACTGAAGTGGATATTTTCTTAAATAACTCCAAATTCTTTTTATAACTTTTCTTTGTAGATGTTTTTCTTTAGGAAGTTTTACATCAACAAATCTACCTCTACCATGTCTTCTATTCATGTAGTCCTCCTGTTTGAGAATAATAAATCTCTTGATATACTTTTGAAGTTTTTAATAATTCTTCGTGATTCCCAAAACCATCTAACTGGCCACTATTATTTAATACTATAATAAAATCACAGTTAATTATAGAAGATATCTTTTGCGCTATAATTATTGTTGTTTGTTCATTCATAGTCGCAAGATTATCTTTAATTAAAGCTTCACTTTTTGCATCTACTGCACTAGTAGAATCATCTAAGATTAATATTTTTGGTTGTCTAATTAATGCTCTAGCAAGAGCTAGTCTTTGCTTTTGACCACCAGAAAGGTTTGTTCCTGCTTGATTTACTTTTGAATTATATTTTTCTTCAAAGTTTTCAATATATTCACTTGCAACTGCTAACTCAGCAGCTTTTTTAATTTCAGCTTCACTAGCATTTTTTTTACCTTGAATTATATTTGACTGAATTGTTCCCGAAAAAATAATTGCTTCTTGTGTTACAAATGATATCTGACTTCTTAAATAGTTAATATCATATTCTTTCACATTAACTCCGTCAATTAAAACTTCACCAGCTTGCGCATCATATAATCTTGGTAGGAGTTGCACTAAAGATGTCTTCCCGCTTCCTGTTGACCCAATAACACCTACAGTTGCTTTACTAGGTATTTTAAAACTAATGTTCTTTAAAGTCATACTATCACTTTGTTCATCATCGTCTTGATAACCAAAAGAAACATCCCTATATTCTATTTCCCCTTCAATTGGTGATTGTTTGGGATTACTTGAATTCACTATATGAATAATGGTATTTAAAACCATATTAATTCTTCTTGCACTTACTTCACCTCTACTTATAAACATAGCGATCATTGATAGAATCATTAGTGAGACAATGATTTGTTGCAAATAAGCAATGTAGGCAGAAATATTACCAACTATAGCTGCCTTCGCATCACCAGTATAAGTCGATGCAAGA
Source organism: Bacilli bacterium (assembly GCA_041675865.1). Classification (GTDB taxonomy): domain Bacteria; phylum Bacillota_I; class Bacilli_A; order ML615J-28; family CAG-698; genus DUVT01. The sequence continues at coordinate 10,925 of JBAYTA010000040.1, forward strand.
TAAGAACTTACTAATAATACAAAAGCAATAGCTAGATTACTAATTAAAACAATTGCTGGATCAATTAAACTCATAAGTTTATGAACCTTAATATTCGCTTCTTTGTAATTATCATTAACTAATTCGAATCTACCTATCTCATCTAACTCTGTTACAAAACTCTTTATTTCTCGAGCGCCACTAACAGTTTCATGAAGTTTAGAATTTAATTCATCTAATTTTGTTTGTACATTATTGAATATTCTTGATGCATTTTTTAATATCTTAAATATTATATATCCTAATATAGGAGCTGCAATTAAAACAATCAAGAATAAATCACTGTTTGTAATATATGCCATTACCATTGCTCCAACTAAAGTTAGAGGAGCTCTTAGAATTGCTCTAAAACTCATCATTAAAATTTGTTGGATTTGTGTAGTATCATTACTAACAATAGTCATAAGCCTACCTGTCGTAATTTTATCAACATTTGAAAAAGATAAATCTTGTATTTTTACAAACAATTCTTTCCTAATATCAGCTGTGATCCTAGTTGATATTATTTGCGCAAAGATATTATTAAAGATTGTTGTAATAACAGCAAATAATGCTATTAAGATAACAAATAATCCAGTCCTAAGTACAAAGTCTAAATCTGTACTACTCAGTCCTGTTTTATTTATTTGTGTGAAAATACTCTCAGTTACTCTAGGAATAAACAAAGCAATTCCTACATCTAGTAACATAAATATTATAGCTGCAATAGCATATGGTAAGTATTTCTTTTTATATGGTCTACCTAATATATTTAGTAAATCTCTCATTTTTACCTCAACTTTCTATTTTTAAAAGATTAATTTAGATATTATCATAATAATTTTTTTAAGTCAATTCATTTTAACTACGCTTATTTTACCACTCTTTTTCAATTATATATAGAGATTTGTATTAATGAAAATAAATGAAATCATTTTCATGAAAATTGCGTTGCGTTTTCATATACATTGTTTTTAAAACCGTGATATAATGTTATTGTAGAAGGGAAGTGAAAGAATATGACATTAATTTACATCTTAGGAATCGGAGTAATCGCATATCTTTCTTTAAGAAGTATCGCAAAGAGCTTGAAGAAGGGTGCTGTTTCTTACGAATATTCAAAAGAAGAAATGAGATCAAATGGTAGTTATGATGATTATGCATTTGTTAACAGAAAGTAAGAGAGGGTTAAAATGCAGTATTCAATTATTGGAAAAATAAATTACATATTTAATTATTATTAAAACCGAGTAAAATCACAAATGGAAATTACTCGGTTTATTTTTTTATTTCTTAGCTTGTAATAATGCAGTGTGTTCGAATACTCTTGTTTCACCATTGTAAGTTACAGTAACTTTATAACTAACATTTGTTGCAGGTCCTGGATGGTTAACTACTTTACCAGTATTATCTAAAACTTCTGGATTTAAGCTTTCCCAAACAAACTCTACACCACTTAAATGTTGTCGTCCGTATAATTCAATTGCAATTAGATTAATTAATTCTCCCCATCTATTAGATCCTCTAATAACTTGCGGACAATTTTTTCCAGACCAATGATTATGTTGTCTAACATTATATAAAGTTAAATCATTTTCATCTAATAATTGACCAACTAATTTTGCAACTCTACGCATAACTAAATCATAATCAACACCGATATGAGTACAAGTTTCAATTCCAATCGAATTTCTATTACCTGTTCCTCCACCGCCGTCTCCAGCATGCCATGCTATTTCATCATTTGGTACATGATGATATAATTCTTTATCATCGATTGTATAATGCCATGAAGTTGTGGTTGTGGAATTCTTAAGGAAGTTGTTATGCATTTTCGCATCTGCACCTTCTTGATTATTTGCAGTGTCATGAATAGTTACATATTGAATTGATCTTTTTGTTAGTGGTCTACCATTATGCGTAGTAGGTAGTATATCTTCAATTACTTCTATATTACTATTTTCATAGAACACTACATAGCCATCATTATATGCATTATATGCTGGCCCAACACCCATTACTGAATATTTTAAAGTTTCTATTTCTTCTTTAAAGATATAAAGATCTAAGAATGTTTCAATATCATCCCATTTATTATCTGATTCTTTTCCTAAAACTTCTAGTTCCAATACGAATGAAGATTTTCCGCTACCAATAGAAACTGTACCTCTTAATTCAACTAATGTATTTATAAGTGGTTGGTAAACTTTTCCATCTGGTGTTATAACATCAGGGTAAGGAGAAGACCATTCAATAGTTGCATTAAATCTTTCCTCACTTAAAGGTAGAGCTAAATCTTGAGTAATTCTATAATTTGATAAACCTAACTTATCAAGAACATCATCTTTAATTATTTGTGCTTTTTCTGAAACACTCATTCCTTGACCTTTTATGTTTTTCACAAACACTCTAGAATAATCTGCAGAAGGTATTTCTATTGTTGCATAAACATTAAAGTAAACATCATTTTCAGGTTTTGTAAATTTACCTGTATTTGATAAAACTTCTTTATTTCCTGATTCAAAAATTATATTTGCATTAGGATATTTTGTTTTAAAATCATCTATACTAACATCATTTGTAATAGTTGAGTAGAATTGTCCTAAAAATTCTTTCGCAATATTATTAGGTATACTACCAACTACAGTAACTTCTTTTTCTTCGGATAAAACTGCTCCATTATAATCTATTAATATTGTTATTGTAACAACTTCATCATAGTCAGCTGCATATGTAAGTCCTCTTTCGGTTAAAATATCTGGATTACTTGATTCATATGAGATAGTTACATCAGGATAATTCGGATGTTTAGTAGGGAATAATTTCGCTTCAAACATCTCATCTTGGATTTGCCCTTTGACCCATGTCATAACTATATCATGAGTAGCTGTAAATCCAGATCCTTCTTGAATGACTCTTACTCTTGCTTCCGCAACTAAATCTTCATACCCATCAACAGATATTACAAAAGAAGAAGTACCTGCTTTTAAAGCTATTACTTTATCATCTTCAACTTTAAATATCTCTTCATTTTCTATTTCAATATTAAGTTTATAATCATCTAAATAATCAACATAATATTCAATTTCTTTTTCATCACCAACATATAATACAAAGTTATCAGTAACTAAGTAAAATTCCGGATCATTTTCTTCTCCATTATCGGGATTACACCCAACAACACCAACAAGAATTAACATAAATATAAAAAATCTAAATATGTTCTTTTTCATTTTTTTCTCCCTTTTTAATTATTTTTTATTAATTCTTTTATTGAAGAAACAATAAAATCTGGTTTTATATTAGAGTTATTAACCATCTCCATATTTGTTTCTCCAGTTAAAACTAGAACACTATTAATATTAGAGTTAATAGCCATTTGAATATCTGTATATAACCTATCTCCAACTATGACCATTTTGTTGCGACTAACATTATATTTTCTTGCTAAAATATCAACTATATAGTTATTTGGTTTACCTATATAGGTTGGTACCTTAGATGTTGCATTCGTTAGCATATTACATATGCTACCACAGTCTGGTATATATCTTTTATTTTTAAGTGGATAAACTAAATCAGGATTTGTCGCAAGAAAAATTGCTCCATTATCTAAAAAATAACAAGCATCAACTAATTTTTGATATGTTAATTCTTGATCATACCCTACTACAACAATCTCTGCATTCTCAGTTACAAGATTAACTCCATAGTTTAGCAACTCAAATTCCAAAGACTTCGTTCCAACAAGATAGACTCTTTTACCTGGATAGTTTTCACTTAAATAAATGCCCATTGCCATCGAAGATGAAAATACATTTTCTTCTTCACACTTAATTCCTAAATTCTTCATTTTACTTAAGTAAACATTCTTATTAACTGAGGAATTATTACTAACAAAGATATAGTGTTTCTTATTATCGTTTAACCAATTAATAAAATCACTCGCTCCATCAATCAACTTATTTTCAAAGTAGATGGTCCCGTCCATATCTAATAAATATAAATCGAAATCATTAAAACTAGACATAATTCATCACCTAACACAGTATATATATTTTACCATAAATCCACCTTTTTTTAAAGTGTTTTATATCTTATTTTTACTTAAGTTGCATATATTAAGTAAATATTGGCCATTTGTTATATAATGATATTGTAATACTTTACTAAACAAAAAATATTGTTTTATACAAATAAAAAAGGAGATAATTATTATGAAAGAAAAATTAAATATTGGTATTATTTTAGGAAGCACACGCGAAGGACGCGTTAGTCCTCAAGTTGGTAAATGGGTATTAGACCTAGCTAATGAACGCGGTGATGCTAATTACGAAATAGTAGATGTGAAAGACTATAAATTACCTTTATTAGGTGAAGGTAATCCTGAAAAGTTTAAAGATTGGCAAGCAAAAATCAATTCTTTAGATGGATTTGTTTTTATAGTAAGTGAATACAATCACAGCATGCCTGCATCATTAAAGAATGCACTTGATTATTTACAACCTGAATGGAATAATAAGGCTGCTGGTATCGTTAGTTATGGATCAACAGGTGGTGCAAGAGCTGCAGAACACTTACGTGGAATCTTAGCTGAATTATCTGTTGCAGATGTTAGAACTCATCCAACACTATCGTTATTCTTAGACTTTGAAAACATGTCAGTATTTAAACCGCAAGATTTACATAAGAAAAATATCAATATGATGTTAGATCAAGTAAATGCTTGGTCTGGTGCATTAAAAACATTAAGAAAATAACAAAA
>JBAYTA010000041.1:0-15620 GCA_041675865.1 Bacilli bacterium
TAGAAAAATTAAAAGTATAGAAATGTGGTAATAAATATTTATTGCAGGATGTGCTATTTTATGATAAAATAATTAAATAGAGGTCACTATTATGAGTATACTAGAAATAAGCAATTTGAAGTTCAGTTATGGCGAAAAGAACTTATTCAATAGCCTCAATATGAGGCTTTTTCAAAATGATCATTTAGGATTAATAGGACTAAATGGTGTTGGTAAAACAACATTAATGAATTTGATTGCGAAGAAGATTGATCCTGATGAAGGAAAGGCCACTTGGGAAAATGGTGTTAGCTTCTCATATTTAGATCAGCATTTAAAAGTGCATGACGAAATAAGTGTTTATGAGTATTTATATAATGTTTATGATGATTTATTTGAAATTGAAAAAAAGATTAATGCTTTATATAAATCATTGGAGACGGAAACTGAAGAAAACTATGATAAAATATTAAATAAGGCGTATAACTTAACAGCAATTTTGGAAGAAAATGATTTTTATATGATTAAATCTAAGATTGAAAATGTCCTAAATGGTCTTGGAATAAATGTTGACAATAGTTTTCTTTTAAAGAATTTAAGTGGTGGGCAAAGAGTTAAAATATTTCTTGCGAAAATGTTATTAGAAGAAAAAGATGTATTGTTACTCGATGAGCCTACTAACTTCTTGGACCCAATTCATGTAGAATGGTTAAGTAAATATTTAGTTAATTATCCAAAGGCTTATATCGTAATTAGTCATAATACTGGATTTCTAAATGCAGTAACAAATACTATAGCTGAGATTAATAATAAACAGCTTAATATTTATAAAGGAAATTATGATGCATATATCTTACAAAAGTCAATGAATGATGAAAGGTATGCTCAAGAATATAATGCTCAGCAGAAATATATTAAAAAAACTGAAGAGTTTATTAAGAAAAACATTGTTAGAGCATCTACTTCAAAGCAGGCCAAAAGTAGAAGAAAGATTTTAGAGAAATTAGATGTGCTAGACAAACCAACTTCTAATAAAAAAATTATTTTTGACTTTCCTTTTTCTAAGTCTTTTCATAAAGAAGCAATAATAATTAAGGATTTAGAAATCGGATATGATAAAGTGCTTTTACCAAAGATAAATTTGAAAATTAGATTTGGGGAGAAATTAGCAATCATAGGAAAGAATGGTGTAGGTAAAACTACATTTATAAAAACTATCTTAAACATTATCCCTAAAATATCAGGGACTGTAAAAGTATCAGAATTGAATAATATTGTTTATTATTCACAGGATTTAAAAAACATAAAAGAAATTACACCAGTAGAATATATTAGAGAAGAATATCCTTTAATGGAAAACAAAGATATAAGAGATTTGCTTGCAAGATATGGTATTACCGGAGAGCTTGCATTAAAAACTATGGATAAACTAAGTGGTGGTGAACTAACTAAAGTTAGATTTGCACTCCTAAGTTTAAGTGTTTCAAATCTATTAATTCTAGATGAACCGACTAATCATTTAGATGTTATTGCGAAAGAGGCTTTATATAAGGCTATTAGCTTATATCCTGGTACAGTAATCCTAGTTAGTCATGAAAAAGAATTTTATAAAGATTTGAAGATGAAAGAGGTCATCTTTAGTTAGGAAGAAAAATGAATATAAGAAATATAGCTATTATAGCCCATGTTGATCATGGGAAAACCACTTTAGTGGATCAATTATTAAAGAAATCAGAGACTTTAGAAACTAGAGAAGTCATTGATGAAAGAGCGATGGATAGTAATGCGCTTGAAAGAGAAAGAGGAATTACTATTCTATCAAAAAATACTGCAATAAATTATAAAAACCATCGTATTAATATCTTAGATACTCCAGGGCATGCCGATTTCTCTGGTGAAGTTGAAAGAATATTAAAAATGGTTGATGGTGTTGTTTTAGTTGTTGATGCAATTGAAGGAACAATGCCGCAAACTAGATTTGTATTAAAGAAGTCGCTTGAAGCAAATTTAAAACCAATTGTTGTTATCAATAAAGTTGATAGAGAGTTTGCAAGACCGTTAGAGGTAGTTGATGAAGTTCTTGATTTATTTATTGAACTTGGAGCAAATGATGAGCAATTAGATTTTAAGGTTGCATATGTTAGTGCCTTAAAAGGAACATCAAGTTTAAATAGTGAATTAGAAACACAAGTAAGTAATATGGATGCTTTACTTGATTTGATAATAAGTGAAATTCCAGCCCCTGATGTGCAAATAGATGGACCGCTACAATTCCAAGGTACTTTATTAGATTATAATGAATATGTTGGAAGAATGGCTATTGGTAGAATTAGTAGAGGAACAATTAAACAAAATGAAGTTGTTTCATGTATTAGAAAAGATGGTAGTATTGAACAATTTAGAATTCAAAAATTGTATTCTTACTTAGGCCTTCATAAAAATGAAATACAGTCTGCTGTTGCAGGTGATATTGTTGCTGTTGCAGGACTTGCTGATATTTATGTTGGCGAAACTATCTGTGAAGTAGGACATGAAGAAGCACTTCCAAATATAGTAATTAGTGAACCAACTGTTGAGATGTCATTTAGTACAAATAATTCTCCATTTAGTGGTTTAGAAGGTAAATATGTAACATCTACTAAAGTAGATGAAAGATTATATCGTGAGACTCAAAAAGATGTTAGCTTGAGAGTTAAAAGAGTTGGTAGTGGTGAAGAATGGGTTGTAAGTGGAAGAGGTGAACTTCATTTAGGTATATTAATTGAAAATATGAGACGTGAAGGATTTGAATTCCAAGTTGCAAAACCTAAACCAATTGAAAAGATAATTGATGATAAGGTATGTGAACCATTTGAATATACAGTAATTGATGCACCTAATGATGTAATTGGTAATGTTATTGAATTAATTGGTAGACGTGGTGGAATTTTAGAGTCTATGGAAAATGGAGTTAGTCAAACCAGATTAATTTATACCGTTCCTTCTCGTGGATTAATCGGTTTAAGTACAGATTTTCTTACTTCCACAAAAGGTTATGGAACTTTGTCGCATTCATTCTTAGAATATAGAGTAAAAGATTCCAATAATGTTGGTCAAAGAAAATATGGTGTACTAGTTGCAACTGAGCAAGGGAAAGCAACAGCATATGCAATTGGTCAAATTGAAGATAGAGGAACATTATTTATTAGTCCAAACGAAACTGTATATGAAGGCCAAATAGTTGGTGAGTGTAATAAAGAAGATGATTTAGCCGTAAATATAGTAAAAGCTAAACAAATGTCTAATATGAGATCATCTTCAAAAGATACAACAGTTGTTCTAAAAAGACCTAGAGTGATGAGTTTAGAATTTTGCTTGGAATATATTAATGAAGATGAATTAGTTGAGGTAACACCAAGGAATATAAGACTTAGAAAAAGAATTCTAAATACTAACGAGAGAAAAAAATATGATAGTAGAAGAGGAAGAGAATGAAAAAATTTATAAATTTAATTTTGATTTTTGCTTTTGCCCTTATTCTTACTAGTTGTAATGATGAACAAGATCCAAATGATAATGGGGATAAAAATATGAATAATATTATCAATATATATACTTTAAATGATTTCCATGGAGCAATTTTTGAAGATAGAGCTGCAGGTGAAATTGGTATATCTAGAATTGGGCATTTTTTAAGAACTGAAAAAGAAAAAAATCCTAATAATACTATTATATTATCTGCTGGAGATATGTTCCAAGGAACAGCCTTATCGTCATTAACTAGAGGAGAAGTTGTGGTTGACTTAATGAACCATGTTGGCTTTGATGCAATGGCAATTGGTAACCATGAATTTGACTGGGGTGTTAGTGAAATAACTAGATATGTAGATGGTAATAAGGACAATGGTGAAGCTGAGTTTCCCTTTTTAGGTGCTAATATATATCACTTACCAACAGAGGAATATGTTGATTGGGCAAAACCTTACACAATCCTTGAAAGAGGAGATATAAAAATAGGTGTTCTTGGATTAATTGGTGAAAAATTAACTTCATCAATCCTTGGTTTAATTAGTAAAGATTTTGAATTTACTTCACAAATGAATGCAATTAAGAAGTATGTTCCTATTATGAGAAATGAAGAAGGAGCAGATATAGTTATTGTTGTAAGTCATGATGATACAAGGAATTTAAGTTATAATATTGCAAATCTAAGTGGTGAATTCTTTGTAGATGCTGTAGTAAATGGACATACACATAATTATTATGTATTTGAAGAATATAGAGAAATTGGAGCACCATTTGTAGGTGTGCAATCTGGTAATAACGGAAAATACGTAGGTCATTTGTCTTTAGAACTTGACTTAGAAAATAAAAAAGTAATTGATGCATCTGCTGGATTTGTCGATAGTTCAAAACTAGAAAATGAAGATAGTGGTGTTAGTGATATTTTAGAAAACTATCAAGAATATATAGATATAACAAATGAATACTTAGGAGTAGCTGGAACATATATTGATAAAGATCGTGGAGTTATTTGGGCCGCAAATACTATTAGTAAATTTGCTGATTCAGACTTTGGTTTAGTAAATGCTGGTGGTATTAGAAGTGCAGGCTTTCCTATAATGGCAAATGATTCATTATATTTTGGTTCTGTATTCAAAATGATGCCTTTTGAAAATATGGTCATTACTTTGAAATTTACTGGTAAACAACTAAAGAGTTTAGCAAGTAATCCTGGTGATAATAAATTTTCCAATAATTTTAATATATCACAAATAAACGATGATGAATTATATAAAATAGCAGTTATTGACTATGTCTTTTATAGAGATGAGTATGTCTTTATGCAAGGAACTGAAATAGAATATCATGACCAATTATTTAGAGACCTACTTGTAGATCAAATAAAAGAAAGCATAAGTATCCATGGAAAATGGTATTATTAAGGAGTAATGTATAAATGCAATTTGAATTTACAGCAGGATTGCTGTTAGAATTAGTACTTATTTTGTTGGCTAGACTTATTGAAGTATCGATAGGAACCTTAAGAGTTATTTTAATGAATAAAGGTTATAGATTAATAAGTTCTGTACTGGCATTCATAGAAGTTTTAATTTGGGTTGTTGTAGCTTCAAGAGTTTTAATTGGTATTCAAGATAATTATTTGAAAGCAATTATATATTCATTAGGATTTGCTTCTGGAGTATATCTTGGAAGTGTAATAGAAAGCAAGGTAGCTCTTGGAACTATTCTAATCCAAGCAATCTTACCAATTGATAAAGGAATAGAAATTGCTGCTAATTTAAGAGAAGAAGGACTTGGTGTTACAACTGTAAATGCGGAAGGAAAAGACAGTGAAAAACTAGTATTAATGATTTACTCTAAAAGAAGAGGTAAAGATAAAATTATTAGTAAAATCAAAAGTCTTGAAGAATCAGCATTAATAGTAAGCAATGATGTTTCAACTCTTCAAGGTGGATATATTAGTCCTACAAGACCATTCACAAAATAAAAAAACTAGTAGAGTCTGATTCTTGGACTCTACTATTTAATTTTGTTTAGTATATTTAAAAATAAACTTATTATGATATAATGGTAATAAATTAAATAATATACAAGAGGTAATCTAATGAAGAAGTGTTTTACTATTAACCCCCTAAGGACAAAAGAAGAGATAGAAAGTTATTATTATTTATTTGAAGAAGGAATCTACCAAGCTATTGAAATATTTTATCCTTATAATTTAGATAATGATACATTTAATGTTTATACAAACTCTATTCATTCTTTAATTAATAAGTTTAAAAATATTGAAGTTGTTATGCATCTTCCCCATGGCTATAAAAACAATTTATGTGATTTAAATGGATATATTGAAATATTGAAGAGAATGAAAGAGGGGATCGATTATTCAAATCAGTTTGGAATAAAGAAGCTTACACTTCATTTGGGAATTATTGATTTAAATACTAATAGGGAAATATATTTAGGTCATATTGTAAATGTATTAACTGAATTGTGTGATTATGCTAGTAAATATCAAATGTATATAATGATTGAAAATATGCCCGGGATAAAAGAACTTGGTTACAGTCCTGATGAAATACTATATATAATAGAAAAGGTTAATTTAGATAATTTGAAATTTATTTTAGACACTGGTCATGCAAATGTAAGTGAGTATGAAATAAGTGAATATATATATAAGTTAAAAGAATACTTATATCACCTCCATCTAAGTGATAATGATGGAACAAGAGATGCACATGCGAGACTCGGACTTGGAAACATTGATTTTTATCAGTTTATAGTTGATCTTAAAAAAATAAATTATAGTGAACTTTATTGTTTAGAGATAATATTTAAAGAAGCAAATGAACTTCTAAGGAATGCGAAATCATTAGATAAATATGACAATTAATTAAAATCTAATATTTTATATTTATTAATTGATTGAGTAACTATTAAATTTATAGTATAATATTATAAAATAAACAATTAATTATGAAGAGGGAATATGAATAAAATAAAGATAATAACAGATTGTACTAGTGATCTTACAGATGATTTATATGTTGAGCACGATATACATGTAATGAGTCTTTACGTAACGATTGGTGAAAAAAACTATCGTGATAAAATTGACATACTACCTGAAGAAATGTTTAAACTTGTAGATAAATATAATACTCTACCTAAAACATCTGCCCTAACACCTCATGATTTTAATGAAGTGTTTGGAAAATATATTAATGAAGGATATGATGTGTTATTCTTTGGTATAGGTGGTGGTTTTTCTTCCACATTCCAAAATGCAGTTATAGCAAGTAGAGAATTTCCAGAAGATAGAATTAGAGTTCTAGATTCAGCTAATCTATCAAGTGGAATTGGATTATTATTGCTTAAGGCTGCGAAGTTTAGAGATGAAGGAAATACCTTAGCTGAGATTGCTGCTAAAATAGAAGCAATAGTGCCTAATGTTAGATCTATGTTTTCTATTAATACTTTAGAGTATTTACACAAAGGTGGAAGATGTAGTGGAACTCAAAGATTCTTTGGTTCAATGCTTAAAATTAAACCTATTATTAGGGTTGTAGATGGAAAAATGATTGTGGGGAAAAAGCCGAGGGGAAAATATAAAGCAGCATTAGATGCACAGCTTGAATATGTTATGCACGATATAGATAATATTGACCCTGACAATCTTTTCATCACACACTGTTTGGCTGAAGATGAAGATATAGAATATCTAAAAGAAGAGATAAATAAACGTATTAATATAAATAATATTCATGTCTCTACAGCAAGTTCTACAATCGCAACTCATTGTGGTCCAAGAACTATTGGTATTCTATATATTGTAAAGGAATAATATCTTAAGTAAAGTGCTAATATTAGCACTTTTTTGGAGGAAAAATGCACAATACATATTTTAATTATACAAAAAATTTATCTGCTAGTAAAAAAGCTTCTTTAATAAAAGAAGCGGGTTTTAGTGGTGTGTTTTTATATTATAGTAAAGATATAGATGAAGAAGCAAAAATAGTTAGAGAACATGGTTTAGATATAGAAGCAATTCATTTAGATGTATTAAATTGTAATCATTTATGGTTGGATACTTTAGATGGAGAAGAATATATAAATATTACAAAAGCAGGTATTAAAGCTGCTTCTAGGAATAATATTAAAACAGTTGTTTTTCATATATCAAGTAAGGATAATCCTCCCAAGTATAATGAACTTGGATTAAATAGATTAAGAGATATATTAGATTTATGTGAGGAGTTAGATGTTAACTTTGCTTTAGAGAATTTACGAAGACTTGATTACTTAGATTATATTTTTGATAATCTTAACTCAAACAAATTAAAATTTTGTTTTGATAGTGGACATGCTAATGCGTATACAAAAAATATTGAAAACTTTGAATTTGAGAAATACAGTGATAAATTAATTTGTGTTCATTTTAGTGATAATTTTGGGAATCATGATTCACATTTAATTCCACTAACGGGAAATATTGATTGGAAGAAACTTGCGAAAAATTTAAAATCAATTAAATTTAATGGTCCCTTAACTAGTGAAGCAATTATAGATGCAAAAAAGGATCCATTAACTGAATTAAGAAAAATAAAGAAATCATTAGAGATAATCGAAGAATATCTTAAGTAAAAAGAAAGGATAAAATTATGGTAGAATTATTAGCTCCAGCAGGAAGCAAGGAAGCTTTTTATGCGGCAGTTGAAAACAAAGCAGATGCTATATATCTAGGTGGAAAACAATTTGGCGCTAGAGCTTATGCCAATAATTTTGACCATGAAGATTTAAAAGAGATGATTAAATATGCTCATCTCTTTGATATAAGAGTTTATGTAACTGTTAATACAATTGTTTTTGATGAAGAAATAGATGAATTAATTGAGTTTTTAGATTTCCTTTATTTAAATGATTGTGATGGTTTAATCATTCAAGACTTAGGAGTTTTAAATATAATAAGGAATAGATATCCTGATTTTGAAATTCACGCTTCAACACAAATGAATATACATAGTGTAGAAGAAGCATTAGTTCTAAAAGACTTAGGAGTGAAGAGGATTGTTGTTGCAAGAGAAATTAATCTTGAAACAATAAAAAAAATTAAAAGAGCAACAAACTTAGAAATTGAAGTCTTTATTCATGGAGCTTTATGTGTATCAAGTTCTGGGAATTGTTATATATCTTCAATCATTGGCAAAAGAAGTGGTAATAGAGGTAGATGTGCTCAGCCTTGTAGACTACCATATAGTTTAGGTGAAGATAGTGGCTATTTAATTAGTCCAAAGGATTTATATAGTCTTCCTAGAATTAAAGAACTAATAGAAGCTGGAGTTGATTCCTTAAAAATTGAAGGAAGAATGAAAAGACCAGAATATGTTGCAGGTATTATTAAATCATATCGAAAAGCAATTGATAATTATTATTATAATACGGAGTTTAATTTAGAAACTGAAGAAATTGAATTAAGGAAATTATTTAACCGCGATTTCACAAAAGGATTTCTTTTTGATGAAAAGGATGAAGATTATATTAATAAAGAGGCAAGTAATCATCAAGGAATATTAATAGGAAAAGTAATTTCTAGCAATAATAAAACTGTAAAAATAAAACTTGATTATGAACTAAATTTTGGTGATAGCATTCGTTTAGTTGGAAATGTCAGTGATGCAATTACTGTTAATCAAATGTATAGAAATAATGAATTAATTACAGAAGCAAAAGCAAATGATATTGTTAGTTTAAGAAGTCATGTAGATAATTTAGATTCTGCTTTAGTCTATCTAACTTCTGCTAACAGACAATTAAAAGAATTAGAAAAATCATATTTAGAACCTAGTAGAAAAATAAATATTTCTGGAACAATTGATTTAATTGATGATTATTTAAGAATAAGTTTAAAATATAAAAATTATAGATATTCTCTAAATTCTAGCGTTAAGGTAGAAAATCCAAAATCAACCCCAACTAATGAGAGGTTAATAGAACAGTTTAGAAAAACTGCAAATACTGTTTTTGAATTTGAAAGTTTAGACTTAGATATTAAAAGACCAATCTTTATTAGTATTAAGGAAGTTAATGAATTAAGAAGAAGAGCGCTAGATAATTTTCGTGAAATAATCTCAAAGAAGAATAAAAATAGAAAAACAAGAGAATTTGAGTTTACAAAACCAGATATAATAAACAGAGATAGCCAAATGATTGTGAAAGTAAGAACCTTTGAACAATTACAAGCTGCTCTAAAATATGAATTAAAAGAAATCTACATAACTGATAAATTATTATTTGATGATCTTAAAACAAATACTGAGCTTGATGTTTATTATGTAACACCAAGAGCAAGTACAGTGGAAGAAGAAAACGATACAAATATAGTAACAAGTAAACTTGGTAATTATAAAGATTATAGAACATCTGTCTATATGAATACTACTAATGCTTTAGCTGTAAATCTTTTAGAAAACTTAGGTGCTAAGAGCATTGGTCTATCATTAGAGATGAGTTATAGTCAGATTGAAAATTTAGTAAATAATTATAAAAAATTATTTTCTAGGCTTCCAAATTTAGAATTTATGGTCTATGGAAGATATGAATTAATGATGCTTAAGTATAAGTTTGGACTTAAAGAAGACGAATTAGATGGATCGAAAAATTTAGTTGATCGTAAAAATTATTCTTTTCCAACACTTTTGGAAGATGAATATGTTAAAATATTAAATAGTAAAAGAGTCCATTTAGTTGATTATGTAGAAAAATTAAAAGGTTTAAACATAAGTCCAATTATTGATTTCACAATCGAAACTGCTTCTGAAGTTGAAGAAGTCTTAGATATATATTTAAAAAATAATAATAAAAATTTAATTGATGTAACACTTGGACACATCAATGAAGGAGTATTATGAGTAGATGGTTTAAATTAGATAACGCTGCAAAAGTTTTTCCATCGGTTTCCAATAAAAGAAGACCAAATGTTTTTAGAATTGCTTTTGAGTTAACTGAAGAAGTAGATCCAGTTATTCTTCAAGATGCTTTAAATAAAACAATAGACCGTTTTAAGTCTTTAAAAGTGAAACTTAAAAGAGGAGTCTTTTGGTATTACTTAGACCCTAACAATGAAAAAATGGATGTTTTTGAAGAAGATCCATATATGTGTAGAAGAATTACGCGCAAGGAAAATCGTGGCTATTTATTTAGGGTTTTATACTTTAAAAATAGAATCACTGTTGAAATTTTTCATTCTTTAACTGATGGAACCGGAGGAACGGAATTATTAAAGGCTATTTGTTATAACTACTTAGTATTAAAAGGTTATGAACTGGATAGTGAAAATTTAATTTTAACTGATGTTGAATCAACATATGAAGAATTCCAAGATAGTTATTTAAAGAATTATGATAGTAGAATTAAAAGTGCTCCTAGAGATGTGAAAGCATTAAAATTAAAGGGAACTTTATATGATGATTCATGGTTGAGTTTAATAGTTGGAAGTGCAGATTTAAGTAAGACTAAAGAAGTCGCAAAAAGTTTTAATGCAACAATTACAGAATTCTTATGTGCGTGTTTAATTAAAACAGCTATGAGAACACCGTATATGTTTGATACTAATAAGAAACCGTTCCAAATGTTAATCCCAGTAAACCTAAGAAAAGTATTTCCATCAAAAACATTAAGGAATTTCTCATTAGTTATTTCTAGTGGATGTTTGATTGAAAAGGAATTAGATTTTCAAGATATTTTAAAGATTGTAAAAAGTGATTTTGAGTATGGACTTAGAAAAGAATACTTACATGCACAAATTGTTGCGAATGTTGTTTTAGAAAAGAACATATTTATGAGAATAACTCCGCTGTTCTTAAAATCATTTGCAATGAAAATAGGATACCGCGCTTGGGGAGACTCTATTAATTCGCTTACAATTTCAAACTTAGGTAAAGTTGACCTTCCAAAATCGATGGAAGATTATGTTGAAAAAGTTGTTTTTTCTAACGGTGCATCAAGTACAATTCCTGTAAACTGTGGCGTTGTAAGTCATAAAAACAAACTAGTTATTTCTTTTTCAAGTGCAATTATAGAACGAGATTTTCAAAGAGAATTTTTCAGGTTATTATCTAGTTATGGAATAGATATAATTATTGAATCTAATGAGTTAGAGGTGTAATATGAAAAGATGTACAAAATGTAATTTAGAAGTAAATTCTATTCGTAAGACATGTCCACTTTGTTTATCTGTTTTAGAGTCTGATGCTAATGATTATGAGAAGAAATATCCAACACCAAAATTTTTACCGAAAAGAAAAAGTTTACTTCTTCGAATTTTAGCTTTCTTAAGTATAATCAGTATCTTTATATCTGTATTTATAAATGTTATGACATACGAAGAAGGGGAAACTATTTGGAGTGTAATTGTTATATTTAATATTGCATATTTTTGGTTGCTAATCAAATCAACATTTAAAAGAGAAGGTAATATTCCAATAAGACTAGTTATTCAAAACATAGCTATAGCCTTACTTTTATATGGAATTGACTTCTTTACGGGTAATACAGGTTGGGCAATCAATTATGTTGTACCATTTATAACTATGGCATCACTGCTTTCGATTTTATCATTATCAATAGGAAGTAAATATAGATATATTAATCATTTTCCTCATATCATAACAGCTATATTTATTGGATTTATTCCAATTCTGCTTTACTTATTTTCGTGGGTTGATGTATTATGGCCTTCCTTAGCTGCAGCATTATTATCATTTATAACGATTGTTGGAATGATTATAATTGGTGATAGTGATACAAGAGAAGAAATTAAGAAAAGATTCCATATCTAAAGATTAATTAAATAAAAAAACAATACTTTTATAGTAGATAAAGATTATATACAAGTTTTTTATCTAATATAAAAGTTTTTTAAAAAAACATTATAATTGAATGGTTTTCATTCAATTTACATTTTTATACAATTTATTAAGATAATGCTTTAAATATTTTCCTATTTGTAGTATAATAATATAGTGAAAAGAAACCGTTTACTTTAAGGAGGTATTTTAATGAAGGAGTATAAAACGAGTGAAGTTAGGAACATAGCTATCTTAGGCCATATGGGCAGCGGTAAAACCAGTTTTGGTGAAGCTGCTTTATTTGTATCAAAAGCTATTGAGAAGAAGGGCGAAGTAGAGCGCAAAAACACTGTTGGCGATTACTCTGTTGAAGAACAAAATCGTCAAACTACACTTAATACAGCACTTCTACCAGTTGAATGGAAAGACCATAAAATAAATATTTTAGATACACCAGGTTCAGAAGAATTTATCGGAGAACTTGGGAATGTATTAGCTGTTGTTGATGGTGCAGTTTTATTAATTGATGCTACTAAAGGCGTTGAAGTTGGAGCTGAAAGAGTATGGGATGAATTAGCAAAAAGAAATATTCCAACTATCATTTTAATTAATAAAATGGATAAAGAAAACATTAAGTATGAAAATGTTCTTGAATCTATTAAAACAAAACTATCACCAAAAGCAGTAGAATTTTCATTCCCTATCGGAACTCAAGATGACTTTAGAGGTTATGCTGGAGTAACTGATAAACTTGCTCATATTTATGATGGGGTTAAATGTAATGAAGAACCACTTCCTAATGATGTAACTGATAAAGTTGAAGAATTATATGGTCAACTTTTAGAAAGTGTTGCGGAAACTAGCGAAGAATTATTAGACAAATATTTCGGTGGTGAGGAGTTAACTGAAGAAGAAGTTGCTGGTGGATTATGTCAAGCAATTAAAGATGGTGATCTATATCCAATAATGGTAGCTTCAAGCACTAAAAATATTGGTCTAGAATCAATGCTTAATATGGTTGTGAAATACTTACCAAGCCCATCAGGTAAAAGTTTAACTGGTGTACATCCAAAAACCAAAGAAACTATTACAAAAGAAATTAAGGAAGATGCTCCTCTTTCTGGTTATATATTTAAAACTACTATCGACCCATTTATTGGTTCAATTAACTTCTTTAAAGTTATTTCTGGTAGTATTAAAGTAGCTCAAGATGTTTATTTACCTGAAACAGATACTACTATCAAAGTTCCTCAATTATTTACATTAAGAGGTAAAACACAAATTCCACTAGAAACTATTTATGCTGGTGATATTGCATGTGTAGGTAAGGTTGGAGAATTCCACACAGGCTTAACATTCTGTGATAAAAAAGATCCAGTTATGTTTGATAAAGTTGAACATCCAACACCTATTATTTATGTTGCAATTCAAGCTAAAACAAAACAAGATGAAGATAAGATAAGTGGATCATTAAGTAAACTTCGTCAAGAAGATGAAACATTAGAAATTAAACGTAATCCTGAAACTGCTCAATTATTAGTTGGTGGTCAAGGGTTAACTCATATTGGTTATGTTTTAGAAAAAATGAAGAATATGTTTAAAGTTGATGTTGATATTTTAGATCAAAAAATAGTTTATCGTGAAACTATTCGTTCTAAAGGTGAAGCTCAAGGTCGTCATAAGAAGCAATCTGGTGGAGCTGGTCAATTTGGTGATGTTTGGATTAGATTCGAACCAACTAGCGAAAACTTTGAATTTGCAGAAGAAGTTGTTGGTGGAGCAGTTCCTAAGAATTACTTCCCAGCAGTTGAAAAAGGTTTAATAGAAACATTAGAGCATGGTCCACTTGCAGGATTCCCTGTAATTGGAGTTAAGGCTACTCTATTTGATGGATCTTACCATCCAGTAGATTCTAATGAAATTTCATTCAAACTTGCTGCATCACTAGCATTTAAAAATGCTCTAGATAAGCTTAGACCAACAATTCTTGAACCGATTTATGAAGTTAAAATAACTATTAAAGACGAGTTCGTTGGTGATATCATGGGTGATATTACTAAGAGACGTGGAAGAGTTTTAGGTATGGATCAAAAGGATGGCGTACAGTTTATAATTGCTGAAGTACCAGAAGCAGAAATTATTAAATATGCTGTGGACTTAAAAGCGATGACACAAGCAAGCGGACGCTTTAGCCGTGAATTCTTAAGATATGATCAAGTTCCTGAGCATTTAGTAAGTAAAATTATTGAAGAGTATAAAAAATAAAAGAAAAATAATGGGCCATTTATTGGCCCATTTTAGGTAAAAATTATGGAATTAAAGTTTAAAGTTACTAAGGAAATGGTGTTAAAAGATTTCTTAAAAGAGGTTGGTGTATCAAGAACCTTAGGAAGAAAAATTAAATTATACGGCAAAGTCTATCTTAATGATATAGAAGTAAAAAACCATGTTTTAGTTAGAGTTGGTGATGTAATAAAAATATATCTTCCTCCAACTATTAATGCAAATATTAAAATTATTAATAAACCGGTAGATGTATTATATGAAGATGAGATTATTATAATAGTTAATAAAGAAGCTAATCTTTCAATTCAACCCTCTTCAAAGCATCAAGATGATAATTTAGTTTCAAGAGTTTTAGCTTATTTTTTTAAAAACAATATTCAAGCAAATTGCCATATTCTTACAAGACTTGATTATCCTGTTAGTGGAATAGTAATTATTGCAAAGAATGCTTATGTTCATAATATGCTTTCAAAAACTCAGATAAGTAAAGAATATTTATGTAAAACAAGTGAACCATTACCAGAAAATAGCGGAAATATTCATTTACCTATTACAAGAGATTTTACTTCAAAAATTAAAAGAAAAGTAGATATTTCTGGTAAAGAAGCTACAACACTGTATAGACTAATAAATGAGGATGATTTAGGTTATACATATCTAATTAAAATATTAACGGGAAGAACTCATCAAATTAGAGTTCATTTATCTCATTTAGGATCTCCTATAATTGGTGATGAACTCTATTTTGGAAATAAATATCCAAGACTTTTATTGCATTCATATAGAGTAAAATTCGTTCATCCTATTAAAATGGAAGATATTGTAATAGAATGTCCTAGTTTGGATTTTTAGATAAATTGCGATAATTTGAAAATTATGTTAATGTATGATTGTAAATGATATGAGACCAAATAATTAAAAAAAGAAGAAGAAAACAAAGGGGTTTAAGGGGGAATGTGTCCCCCTTAGTATTAGAAGCGGACGAAATTTTTTAATGGTAAA
>JBAYTA010000042.1:0-15243 GCA_041675865.1 Bacilli bacterium
TCTAGATAAATTACTATTTTTTATACTTATTTCTAAAATGATATTTAAATCTATAATTTGTTATGGTATAATGAAATTAGACTATATTGGCGAAAAATGTATAAGGTGGAGGTTAATAATTTAAGCTGGCCAATATATTTGCAGTTTAAATTATATCTAAAATATGCGTAAATTCTCAAAAATTTTTATGCTATTTCTAGCTTTAGGTTTATTTATTGCACTTGTTGGTTGTGATAAGATTGAATTATCATTTGACAATCAAAGTGAAGAACTTGAAGTTGGTGAAGATTTAACACTAGAATTTACAGTATCTGATTCTGAATTAGAATTAGAATGGTCTGTAGATGATAATACAATAGTTAGTGTTGATCAAAATGGGAAAGTTACTGCTTTAAAGGAAGGTACGGCGATTGTTACAGTAAAAGTTAAAGATAAAAAAGTATCTGATACTATTACTATTACCGTAACAGCTCCAGCTGTTGTTGATCCTGTAAGCATAGCTATTAGTGATAATCCTGCAACTGCAAAGGTTGGAGAGATTGTACAATTTAAAGTTAATGTTCTTCCAGCTGCTGCTTCGCAAGAAGTTACTTGGTCATCAAGTAATACTGCATTTGCAACAGTTGATGATACTGGAAAAGTTACATTTAAAGGTATTGGTGAAGTTGTAATTACGGCTACTTCAAAAGCAAAAACAACTATTAAAAGAGATGTAACAGTTAATGTTGTTGCACCTGATCCTACAGAAATAGTAGTTGCAAGTTCAACTGGAGTAGACACTGTAATGCTTTATGAAAAATTACAAATGGTTGCAACAGTTAATCCAGAAATTGCAGTTGATACAATTACATGGAGTGTTGATGATAATACTATTGCAACAATCAGTGATGCTGGGTTATTAGATGCGAAAAAAGTTGGTAAGGTTATTGTAACAGCTACTTCTACAGTTAATGAAGAAGTTTTTGGAACAAAAGAAATTACTATTTCCCTTCCTCAAGCAACTAATTTAGATGTTAGTGGTCCTCATACTATTATTCAAGTAGATGAAGAAATGCAATTAGTTTCTAAGATTCTTCCTGACTTAGCTCTGCAAGCGGTTACGTATTCTGTTGATGATGATACAGTATTAACTGTAGATGATAACGGAAAAGTTAAAGGACTAGCAGAAGGGGATGCAATTATTACAGTTACATCTGTTAGTAATGAATCTCTAACTAAAACTTATAATGTGAAAGTTATTGAAAAAGTTGCTGAACCTACTCATGTTAATTTCTTAGTTGATGCAAGTTTAGCAGATCAAGAAAGATTTTCTGAAATTACTATTGGAGAAGAAGTATATGTATTAGGTGTTAATGCATTTGTTGATTTTTCTAACTTTACATTAAGTGATGAATCTAAAATATTTGTTAAGAAGGGTACTTATACTGGCAACATATTTATAGATAAAAACAATGTAGAAATTTATTCTGAAAATAAAGATAAAAATCCTAATACTGCAGGATTTAATTTTGATAACCAAGCAATCCTAAATGGAAAAATAACTGTTAGTGAAGCTCAAGATGGACTAACTATTAATGGTTTATCATTTACTGAAACTGGTAAAGTTGAAGCAATCGGTGCATTAAAGAATTTCAACTTCTTAAATAATCATATTTATGATACTGTTGAAACTACCGCTCCTTGGAATGCTGCAAGAGATTATCTTCTAAAAGGTATAGTTACATTATGGAAACAAAATAAGATAGTTGAAACTGTTAGAATTGAAAATAACAAATTTAATAATGTATCTGAAACAAATATCATGATTGGTAATACTAAAGGATTAATCATTAAGAATAATACATTTACTAATTTTGATCGTGATGCAATTAGAATAGATGGTGGAAGTAACTATTTATCTACTAAAGTTGAAGGTAACAGATTCACTAATGATGAAGTTGGTGGATATAATGGTATCTATTTCAGATCAATTGGTGTTTATAATTCTACTGAAGAAAAAAATATTGTAGAAATTAAAGATAACCATTTTGAGAATATTGGTACATCTGAAGCTTTAAGTGGAGCATTTAGCGCTAACTCTTATCAAGAGTTTGGTGCAGAAGTTAATATAACTCACAATACATTTGTAAACTGTGTTGATTATATTTGGTTAAGAAATAATGCAACAGCTGCAAATCATGCTGCACATTTATGGGTTGGAAATATTAACTATAATGTATTCTTAGGAATTCCTGAAACTTATTATCATAAGAATTTAAACGGAGCTGACACTGAATTAACTAATCCTACTCTAGTTAATATGGATTATAACTTCTTTGGAGACTTAGATGGAAATCCTGTTGATTTAGATAGTGATGAAATACAAGAAAAATTCTTCTCAGTTTCAAGCCTAGAATATACATATACTTCAATTGAAGCTATGACAGCAATATTTGTTAATTCTGAGTGGGATGAAGTACCAGAAAATGGTCCTGTAACATATGACGGAATGAAATTTACATATGGTGTAAATGCATTCTCTACCATTACAGATGCACTTGCTGCTGTAGAACCAAGAGGTATAATTATTGTTCTTCCTGGTACATATGATGAAGAAGTTGAAATTACAAATGGTGTTCAATTAAGAACTTTAAATGCAAATTTAAATCCTGTTTTAAATGATACACCTTTCAAAGCTGATTCTGAAACAGCTGTTACTATTACAGGTGTATGGTATATTAATAATACTAGCAATGTAAGTATTAAAGGATTCTCATTTACTGGTGCTGCAAGAGTTCGTCAATATGGACCAGAAAATGCTGCAGGAACAAGTAATTTCTTATTCGAAAACAACTATGCATATGATACAGATGAAGCAACAATTGCATGGAAACAAACTGCTTATGCTGCATATGGTATATCTACAAAAGCTGATACTACAATGCCTGGATTCTTAAGTTTAGCTCAATTTGCTACTTGGATGACAAACACTAAGATTATTAACAATAAGTTTGAAAATGTTAGTGATACAAATATTGTGCTTATTTGCGCAAGTGGAGCTATCATTTCTGGTAACTCATTCACTGGTGGAGACAGAGATGCTATTCGTCTAGATTATGCAAGCCTTAATGGAGTTTTTGATATTAAAGACAATGTTATTGAAGACTTCAAATATAATGGTATTTATGTAAGAAGTTATGCAGTTGGCTGGGCTAGCATTACATTTAATATTGAAGGAAATAGATTTGCAAATATTGGTGAAGCAAGTCTAACTGAAACACCTGCATCTACAAGAATTGGTGCAATTGCAACATCTGGATATAGTGAAGCAAATAGTGCTACATTTAATATTCGTTACAATGAATTTGAAGATAATTACAATTATATTAGTTTAAGACCAAATGTAACTAATGTTGAAACATGGGCAACTAAACCTCACACTTGGAAAGCTATAGTTGAATTTAACTCATTTATTGATGGTGGTACAGTAGAATACTATTTCAGAAATCTTATGGGTGCTAGTGATACAGAACTTACAAATTTAGATAATATTATATTTGATAAGAATTTCTATGGTGTTGATGCAGAAACAAAAGCAACTATTACTGATGATCAATTTGATCATATTAGATATGATGATAGCAATTTAGTAGTATTTGATACATTAGCAGAATTAAAGCAAGCTATAGTAGATTACAATGAATTTATTAAACCTATTATCGTAGACCAAGCATTAGCTGATAAAGAAGAAGGCGATGTAGTAGTTTATGATGGCGTTGAACTAAAAGTTGGAACTAGTGCTTTCGCAACCCTAGGTGAAGCAGTTACTGCTGCTGTTAGTGGTAAAGTAATTATTGTAAAAGCTGGAACATATGAAGAAGCTGCTGTTAATGTTACTGTTAATGACTTAAAGATTTATGGACCAAATATGAATATTAATCCAATGACTGGAACAAGAAAAGAAGAAGCTATTTTAAAGACAGTATTAACTATTGGTACAGGCGTTAAAAACACTTTAATAAATGGTTTCCAATTTGAATATAACCAAAATAGTTCTTATGTTGCAGGTCATGCTGATGGTTTAATTGAAGGATTTGAATTCTCTTACAACATATTCAATGGTGCATCAGGAGGCGGTGCTGAAGCTGCAATTCGCTTTAAACAATTAACTGCTGAAGCTGGAAATAAAGATTTCACTTATAAATATAACTATATTAGAAATATGGGTTCAGACCGTGCAATTAGAATGGCTTATATTGAAAATGTTTCATTTATAGGTAATAGATTTGAAGATAATACTTCAGACGTTATTAGACTTAATGATAATGGTGGAAGTGCAACTGGCAAATTAGTATTACAAGACAATCAATTTATTAGAGTAGGACAATTTGCATTATTCTTAGGTGCTACTACAATTGAAGAAATTATTATTAGCGGAAATGAATTTGACTCAATGGGAACATTTTATGCTGGTGGTGCTTTAAGTATTAGAAAGATCACTCCTCATGAAAATGGTACTACAATTACAGTTGAAAAGAACAGTTTTGTTGATGCTCAAACTAGTATAAGAATAGATCATGATGCTACAGAAGATTCTAATCTTACAATTACTGTTTCTGAGAATGATTTCTATACTCCTGCTTCAACAATCTATACTAATACATTAACTGGTATTATTAAAACTACATTTATGTTAAATAATAAAGTATATGATGCAGAAGATGTAGAAGTAGATTTAGCTGAATTATTCGCTAGTGGAACTACTAGAATTTATAATGCAGAATTAGAAACCGAATAAAAATAAAAAAGGACTGGGTATAGTTTTCTATAACAGTCCTTTATTTTTGCCTTGATATAAATTATTTAGTTTTAAATATTTATCTATTTCATTCATAACAACTAGTTTTTTTCTGCTCCAAATAGGTTCGATTAAATCATTTGCTGGAGCATCACCACTTACCCTGTGAATAATTATTTTATCATTTAAGAGTGCAATTTGTTTGCTTGTTATTGCTACATACTCCTCTTGACTTAATATTTTGAATGGTTTTGATAAATAATAATTTCCTAGGATTGTGTTCTTTAAAATAAATAAAGAGTGGATTTTTACTCCTTGAATATCTAAGGTATTTAAGAAATTAGCAGTTTGCAGCATCATTAGCTCATCTTCAAATGGTAGGCCATTAATAATATGAGCTATTACTTCTATATTTTTACTTCTTAATCTTTTAACTGCATCCGTAAAATCAGAAACTGTATATCCTAAATTCAAGAACTTCATTGATTTTGGATGAATTGTTTGTAAGCCTAATTCTACCCAAACTGGAATACTTTTGTTTAACTCTCCTAAGTAATCTAAGACTTCATTACTTATAGAGTCACATCTTGTTGCAATTGATAATATAACAATATTGTCATCTAAATTTATTGCTTCTTCATAAAGTGATTTAAGTTTTTCTAAGTCACCATAGGTATTTGTGTTTGCTTGAAAATATACAATATATTTACCATCCTTCCATTTTAGATGCATAATATCTTTAATAGTATTAAATTGAGTTTTTATGTCTTCACTCCTATTTCCAGCAAAATCACCGCTACCCTCATCACTGCAAAAAATGCAACCACTTTTACCTTTGGTTCCATCTCTGTTTGGGCATGTGAAATCTCCATTTAAAGCAACCTTAAAGACTTTTGTATTAAATCTTGATTTTAAATATTCATCTAAACTATTATAAGGATGTTGATTATTAAAATATTTCATAATTCTCCTAACGCTTTTCAATTTTTTGTCATTTTAATCTTATTATATTTATTTCATAAAAATGGGTTATAGTGTATAATAATATAATATAGATAATTATATCATATTTTAAACTATTTACGAGGTGGAATAATAATGAAATTAAAAATAATTTGTACTAGTACAGCTTCATTGAATGAGGAATTCATTCAAGAGAATAATATAGATATTGTTTCTTTAAATGTACTTATTGATAATTCTTCATATAAAGATGGAGAAATTAGTTTAGATGAGGTAATGGATAAATTTTATGCTGGATCAAAAGTTTCATCATCACAACCGTCTCCATTAGAGTTTATAGAAGCTTTTAATAAAGCAAAAGAAGAAGGGTTTACAGATATTTTATGCTTTACAATCTCTTCTACATTATCAGGTACTTATAACTCAGCTAGTCTTGCAAAGCAAGAAGTTAGTGGAATAAATATCCATCTTGTAGATACATTGTCTGCATCAATCGGTGAAGAGATATTAATTCATAGAGCTGTTGATTATTTAAAAAATAATAGTCTAGAAGATACGCTTTCATATATTGAAAGATTAAAATCAAATGCTGTAATCTTACTTAATATGGATAACTTAACTGCACTTAAAATGTCTGGAAGAATTACAAGGATTAAAGCTGCAATAGGTAATTTAATTAGAGTTAAACCAATATTAGAATATATTGGTGGGAAGCTATCGGTAATTACCAAATTTAGAACTGAAAATGCAGTTTATGATTATATTGTAAATAGAATTGGAACAGAAATTAGTAAAACAAAAAATAAGATTATTGTTTATCTGGGGCATGTGAAAAGCGCTGAAAGAATCGTAAGATTAAAAGAAATAATAGAAGAGAAATTTAATAATATAAAAGTTCATTTAAGTGGTAATATTACTCCTGTAGTTGCAATTAATATTGGTTATGGTGGGTATGGAATTGCTTGGACTTTTGAATAAGGAAGTATTAGTCTTTTTATAAACCTTTTATTTGGGTTTTAAAAAGACTTTTTATCATAAAGAGCTCTAATCTTTTATATACTTTTATTGGTGAAGCTATTGATAATAAGTATTATTGTTTTGGGCTATTTTTTGATGGCCGTTATTTATACATTTAAATATAAATTCATACAGTTAAGGGCTCTTGGGGAAACAAGGAAGATTCTAGTTAAAGAGAAGAATAGATCAGCTTATTCCACTTTCATGTTATCAATGGCTTCCCATATTGGTACTGGTAATATTGTTGGAATCTCTACTGCATTAATTTATGGTGGGCCAGGAAGCATATTTTGGATGTGGATTTTTGCGATTTTTTCATCTATTTTTTCATTAATAGAAAATACACTATCTCAAGTATATAAAGAAAAAATTAATGGCGAGAATCGTGGTGGTGCTTGCTTCTATATAAGAAAAGGTTTAAATAATAAAATACTATCAATTATCTTTGCTGTATTTTTAGTTCTTACAAATACTGTATTTTTCCAACCATTGCAAGTAAATACAATAAGTGAAACAATTAATATAACCTTTGGGGTTGAAAAATTTTTTATATTTATTGGTTTTGTGATTTTTACTTATGTAGTAATATTTAAGGGAACGAGAAGAATTGTAAAGTTTAGCGAGTTTATTGTTCCAATTATGTCACTAACTTACATAGCTGTTACAAGTTTTATCATAATAATCAACTTTAATAAGGTTGGGGATATGTTGTTATTAATTATTAAAGATGCATTTAATCTTAATTCTATACTTGCAGGTGGATGTTGTTCTTGTTTATTAATTGGATTTCGAAGAAGTATGTTCTCTCATGAAGCAGGTCTTGGAACGATGCCATCAATAAGTGCTATGGCAGATAGTAAATATCCAGTTGAACAAGGATTCGTGAGTACTGTTGGTGTATATGTAGATACACTTTTAATGTGTACATTGACAGGTTTTACAATCTTAGTTTTTAATCAGAATATTACTGATTTCCAAGGGGTCGATTTAATAATATATATCTTTGAATTAGTATTAGGAAAACTCGGATTTTACTTAGCAGGGTTTTTTATGTTTACTTTTGCTTTAGCAACTGTAGTTGGAGAATTTTATTTAGGTGAAAGTAATTTACTATATATAATTAAAGAAAAAAAACATAAAACATGGTATAATATATTATATAAGGGTTTGTTTTTATTTGGTATATTTATAGGTACGACAAATAATACTAAAGATATATTTGCTATCGTAGATACAGGAATGATCTTGCTTGGTATCGCAAATATTTATGCAATTTTAAAATTAAAAAAAGTCTTTGATCTAGAATTAATTAAATTTGATAATTCAAAAAGAATAATTTAACTTCAAATTTGGTATCCATAAATTACTATTTTTGGTATCCATAAATTACTATTTTTGGTATCCATAAATTACTATTTTTGGTATCCATAAATTACTATTTTTGGTATATTGACAAACCGTGCTGAATAATTTATAATATAAATACCTGGGGAGTTCGCCTTTTTATCATATGCGAACCGAACAAAAAATAAATAGGAAGTCGAGGTATGTTGGGAGTGAACGCTTGAATTTTCAAGAATCCCGAAGACATACAAAAAGAGACTGCCGTCGTGTGAAATACAGGTTTCACATTGTAATAACGGCTTCCTGGGTATTTCTATTTGGAAAAAATGGAAGTTAACTATTTGATAAATTTTAAAATTTGATATATAATATAATTGCCTAGGAAGTTCGCCTTTTTATATATATGCGAACCCAACAATTAAATTTAGGAAGTCGAGGTATGGCAGGTGTGAATGCTTGAATTTACAAGAATCCCGAAGCTGTACAAAAAGAGACTACCACCGTGTGAGCTTCAGGTTTCACATTGTAATAACGGCTTCCTGGGTATAAATTTATTATTTGAAATCCGAGTTTTAATGCTCGGATCTTTTTATTTTAATATTAGTTTGTTTTCTACGTTTTACCTTGAAACTAAAGCGTTTTTAGTATATAATATTATGTGAAGAATTCATTAGAATATGGAGGAAAATTAATGAATACAATTGTGATCGGTGTCATTGGTGCTGATGTTCATGCAGTTGGAAATAAAATAATTGATTATACGCTGACGAGGGAAGGGTTTAATGTTGTAAATGTTGGTGTATTATCTACGCAAGAAGATTTTATTAATGCTGCAATTGAATCCAACGCAAAAATGATACTTGTTTCATCACTTTATGGACATGGCGAAATTGATTGTCGTGGAATGAGAGAAAAGTGTATAGAAGCAGGGCTAAATGATATTATTATATATGTTGGTGGAAACATTGTAGTGGGTAAGCAAGAATTTGAGGACGTTGAAAATAGATTTAAGAAAATGGGGTTTAACCGTGTATTTCCTCCAGGAACTACGATTGATTCTGTTATCGACATCATTAAAAAAGATATAGGTGCAACAAGTGGCTAAATATTTGCTAGTTGATATTGGTTCAACTTATACAAAACTGACTGCAGTTGATCTTGAAAAGGAAGATATTATTGCAACGAGTAAACATTATACAACGGTTGAAACTGATGTTAGAATTGGCTATAATAAAGCGCTTAATGAATTAAAAAATAAAACAAATGAAAACTTAGAATTTGAGAAAATATTAGCATGCTCATCAGCTGCTGGTGGTTTAAAGATGGCTGCTATAGGCTTAGTTGAAGAGTTAACAGTTGAAGCCGCAAAAAGGGTTTGCCTTAATTCGGGTGGTAAAGTTAATCTAGTATTTGCTCATAAAATAACAAGAAAAGAAGTAGAAAAAATAAAAAATGAAAGTATAGATATTATATTACTTGCTGGTGGAACTAATGGTGGTAATAGTGAATGTGTTATTCATAATGCTACTATGTTAGGAGAAGGACAAGTGAATATACCTGTTGTTTATGCAGGTAATAAATCTGTACAAGATGAAATTCAAGAAATTTTTTCAAAATATAATATAAATGGTTACATTTGTGATAATGTAATGCCTAAACTAAATGAATTAAATATAGAATCAAGTAGAGCTGTTATTAAACAAATATTTTTAGATAATATTATTTCCGCAAAAGGTATTAATAAGCTTGCTGATGAAATTGATGGCTTGCTTTTACCTACTCCACATGCAGTCTTAAATGCAGCAGACTTACTAAGTGTTGGTTATTTAGAAGAAGAAGGCTTAGGGGATGCTATTTTAGTTGACATTGGAGGAGCTACTACTGATATTTATTCATTTTCAAAAGGTCTACCAAAAACCCCAAATACTGTACTTCATGGTTTAGAAGAACCTTTTGCTAAGAGGACAGTAGAAGGAGACCTTGGTATGAGGTACTCTACACTGGGAATCATTAATAATTTAAGTGCTAGAGAAATTGAAGAGTTTAAGGTAAAGGGTATTGATATAGTTAAGGAAGCTTTAGTTAGAAGAGAGAATGTGGAAATGGTTCCAACAACAAAAGAAGAAAAAGATGTTGATAATATTTTCGCATCTTTATGTGTAGATACAGCAATATCAAGACATGTTGGGACACTTGAGACTGTCTATACTCCACTTGGAGTTATGTATTATCAAGAAGGAAAAGACTTAAGCGATTGTAAGACTATAATTGGTACTGGTGGAGTTATTATCCATAGTGAAGATAAAGTTTCTATTTTAGAAAAAATTAAAGTAAATCCAAAAAGACTTACTGAACTTAGACCTAAAGAAGGTAATTATTTTATCGATGAAGATTATATCTTATCTGCAATGGGACTATTATGTATAGACCATCCAGAGATTGCATTAAAAATTATGAAAAAGAGAATTAAGAGAATTTAGGATATGGAATTAAAAAATAAAAAATGGACTGAAGAAGAGTTTCTACAGGTTCGTGCTGAAGTTTTAAAATCTTGGCCAACTGGAAATTCTCCTCTTCTCGACTTAGATGTAGTTATAGAGAACTTAAAAAAAGTTCCAAAAGAAAAGAATTTCGCAATCGTTTTAAATGAAGCAAAACTACATGGAAGAACAATGATTCAACCACGTGCTGGTGTTGCTGTTTTAGAGGATCATATTGAATTAATGTTGCACTTACAAAATGCTGGTGCAGATTTCTTACCAAGTACAATAGATTCTTATACAAGACAAAATCGTTATCAAGAAGCTGAAAACGGAATATTAGAAAGTAAAAAATTTAAAAGAAGTTTGCTGAACGGCTTTCCAGCTGTTAACTATGGAGTTGATGGATGTAAACAAGTATATGATGCAGTATCTGTACCACTTCAAGCAAGACATGGTACACCTGATTCGAGATTACTTGCGGAAATTATTCATGCAGCTGGTTGGACTTCTAATGAGGGGGGAGCAATTTCATATAATGTTCCTTATGCAAAAGCTGTTTCAATTGAGGACACAATAAAATATTGGCAATATTGCGATAGACTAGTTGGATATTATGAGGATAGAGAAGTAAAGATAAATCGCGAACCATTTGGACCTCTAACAGGTACTTTAGTTCCTCCTTGTATTTCTAATACTGTTGCAATTATAGAAGCGCTACTTGCAGCTGAGCAAGGTGTTAAAAATATTACGGTTGGTTATGGACAAGGTGGTAACTTGATTCAAGACGTTGCTGCTGTTAATGCTTTAAGAGACCAAACAGAAGAATACCTTGAAAAGTATGGATATAAGGATATGGAAGTTTCTACTGTATTCCATCAATGGATGGGTGGATTTCCTGCAGATGAAGCTGCAGCTTTAGGTTTAATTTCTATGGCATCAACTGTAGCTGCCCTTTCAAAGGCAACTAAGATGATTACAAAGACTCCATATGAGTCTATTGGTGTACCGACAAAAGAAGCAAATGCAATGGGTATTAAAGCCTCAAAATTTGTTGTTACATTACTAAGAGACCAAAAGTATGAAGAGAGCGAAAAATATAAAGAAGAATATAATCAAATAAAAAAAGAAGTTAATTCAATAATGGATCATATATTTATTCTAGGTGAAGGTGATTTAGCAGTAGGAACTGTTAAAGCTTTTGAACAAGGAATTCTTGATGTTCCTTTTGCACCTAGTATTTATAATGCAGGTAAGGTACTCCCTGCAAGAGATAATGATGGATGCATTCGTATTTTAGAGTTTGGAAATATTGGTTTCAGCGAAGAAATTAAAGATTTCCATCGTTGTAAAATCAGTGAACGTGCAAAATCAGAAAATAGAGAAGTATCATTCCAATTAACTGTAGATGATGTATATGCAGTAAGTAATGGTAAATTAATTGGAAAACCAAAAATATAAAAAAAAGAAGGTAAAAAAAGTGAAAATAATCGATGTAGTATTATCAAAATCGTATACAGGATTTTATTTTGATGACCAACAAGCTATCAAAAAAGGCGCAAAAACAGATGGATTTATTTATGTAGGTGAAACAAAAACTCCAGGATTTTCAAAGATTAGAATTCCAGGAGAAGCAATATCAGTTCAATTAGTATTAGAAGATGGTTTAGTTGCTGTAGGTGATTGTGCAGCTGTTCAATATAGTGGAACTGGTGGAAGAGATCCATTATTCTTAGCTGATGAATTTATTCCATTTATTGAAAAAAATCTTAAACCAATGTTAATTGGTGAAGATGTTTCTAATTTCAGAGAATTAGCTGAAAAATATGATCATCTAACAATTGATGGTAAGAGATTACATACTGCTATTAGATACGGAATTACTCAAGCATTATTAAATGCAACTAGTTTAGTTAAACGCCTAACTATGGCTGAAGTAATTAGAGAAGAATATAATATTGATGATAAAAACTACGAAGCAGTTGATGTGTTTACTCAAAGTGGTGATGATAGATATACAAATGCTGATAAGATGATTATTAAAGAAGTAGAAGTTCTACCTCATGCATTAATTAATCATGTAGAAACTAAACTTGGTTTAAATGGTGAATTATTAGTAAACTATTTAAAATATTTAAGCAAAAGAGTATTACAAATTAGAAGTCGTGAAGATTATAATCCAATCTTCCATATTGATGTTTATGGAACAATTGGGATTATATTTGATAATGATCCAAGAAAAATCGTTGATTACTTTAAAGTATTAGAAGATGCTGCAAAACCATTTAAATTAAGGATTGAAGGTCCAGTAGATGATGGTACTAGAGAAGGAACAATGATTGCTCTAAGAGATATTACAGCATTATGTGATAAAGAAGGTGTTAATGTAGAGGTTGTTGCAGATGAATGGTGTAACAATTTAGAAGATATTAAATACTTTGCAGACAATAAAGCAGGACATATGTTGCAAATTAAAACACCAGATTTAGGTGGGGTAAATAATACTGTTGAAGCTATTATTTATTGTAATGACAAAAATATTGGTGCTTATTGTGGTGGTACTTGTAATGAAACTAATATCTCTTGTGCAACTACAACTAATATTGCAATTGGTGCAAAGGCAGTCCAAATTCTTGCAAAACCTGGTATGGGTGTTGATGAAGCAATTATGCTTGTGAAAAATGAAATGAATCGTGTCCTTGCATTAGCTAATAGAAGAGGAAAATAAATATGAAAACTGGTATTTGTGGAAGCTTAGAATCTAATGATTGTTTAATAACTGTCGAAGAAAGCGATACTTTTGAAATAAATATTAAAAGTATAGTTTATGATTTTTTTGCTGACCAAATCAAGAAAGTGATAATTGAAACCTTAAATGAACAAGGAATTGTTCATATTAAGGTTTTTTGTGATGATAAAGGAGCTCTAGATTATACTATAAAATCTAGGCTTGAAACAGCAATAAAAAGAATGAGGGAAAGCTAATGAGAAGATCACTATTATTTATTCCCGCAAATAATCCGGGAATGCTTCAAAATTCTAATGTATTTAAAGCAGATAGTGTGATTTTTGATTTAGAAGATGCGGTAAGTATTAATCAAAAAGATAGCGCAAGGATTCTTTTAAAAAACTTTTTAGATTATTTTGCTTTAGATGTTGAAGTAGTTATTAGAATAAATGATTTGGATACTCCATATTTCCTTGATGATTTAGATACTATTTTAAGTGATAAAGTAGATACTATTATGCTACCTAAAGCTAGCAAGATTCACTTAAAGAGATTAGATGAAATATTGAGTAATTTTGAAAAAGCAAAAAAAATTAAAAAGAAAATTAAAATTATTCCAATTATAGAACTTGCATCTTCTGTACTAGAAGTTGATCAAATTGCTAGTTTACCTAGAATTGATGGAGTTTTACTTGGTGCTGAAGATTTATCGAGTGATATGGAGTTTGAAAGAACTTTAGTAGGAGATGAAATATTATATCCAAGAGCAAAAATTGCATATGCATGTAAGGCATATGGTATTGATGCAATTGATACACCATTTACTGATGTTCACAATTTAGATGGTTTAATAAAGGATTGTTTGCGAGCAAAAAATTTGGGTATGAATGCTAAGTCTGCAATTCATCCAAATCAAATTAGCACCATAAATCAAACATTCCAGCCAACTGCAAAACAAATTGAGAATGCCTTAAAAATTGAAATTGCTGCAAAAAATAATAAAGGAGTATTTAGCTTAGATGGAAAAATGGTTGATAAACCTATTATTGAAAGAAGCAAAAAAATCCTAGAAAAAGCAAGAAAGTATGATTTATTATGATGAGATTACCTAAAGAATATAAGAGTTTTGTAAATAGTAATTTCTATAAGGATAATCCTCTTCCTAAACTAGAAAAAGTATATGCAAATAATAAAGATGAAAAATTAATAAACAGTATCAGTGAAGTCTTTGATAAACTAGCTATTAAAGATGGTATGACTTTATCATTTCACCACCATTTAAGAAATGGAGATTATGTTTTAAATCTAGTTTTAGAAGAAATAAAGAATAGAAACTTAAAAAATATAACTCTTGCTCCAAGTTCAATTTTTCCGGTTCATAATTCTTTATGCGAATTAATTGAAAATAAAAATGTTACTAATATTTATACAAATTATTTAAATGGACCAGTTGCAAATACAATAAATGCTGGACATCTTGAAGGATTATTAATTATGGATACTCATGGAGGAAGAAGTGTAGCAATTGAGTCTGGAAATATTAAAATAGATGTTGCTTTTATTGCTTGTCCTACAACAGATAAATTAGGTAATGGGCATGGTAGAAGTGGTAAAAGTGCATGTGGATCACTTGGCTATGCTATTCCTGATATGTATTATGCGAAAAATAAAGTTTTGATAACTGATAACTTAGTTGATGAAGTTGTTGATCCTGAAATAAAAGCAGAATTTATAGACTATATCGTTGCGATTGATTCTATTGGTGATAAGGATAGAATAGTCAGTGGAACAACAAAAATAACTAAAGATCCAATTGGTTTAAGAATTGCAGATGAAACTGCAAAATTGATTGATGCGCTAGGTTTAATTAAGAATGGATTTTCTATGCAAACTGGTGCAGGTGGAACTTCATTAGCTGTAAGTGACTATGTGAA
>JBAYTA010000043.1:0-14869 GCA_041675865.1 Bacilli bacterium
AGTAATAAAACAGTTAAAAAAACGCAAAAAAGTATTAAAAATGAGTGAAAACGAAATAATTTTGAAAAAGGGCCTAAAATTCAAGGCCCCTTTTTATTATGTAAGTGGCAAACTCGGGTTATATCATAATAAGAGTTACATTACAATATTTGGTAAATAAAAAGAGCTTATTTGCTCTTTTGTTTGAGTTCTTCTATTTGTTTTTGCAAATTATTAATTCTTGAATTAATATACTCTTTAATTTGATTAATAATCGATTTTGCAATCCAAACGATCAATAATATTCCAGCAATACACCAAAGAGAGATAGCAACCTTTTGGAGTGTTCTTGCTCCCGTATCGCTCTCAGCCAAATATACTATTAGTGCAAAAATAGATATTGTCAAAATAATCAGTAAATGTCCATTATTACTTTTTTTATTCATTTTTCCCTCCGATACCATAACAATTATACCATTTTAACTCGCTTTTTCAAAACTAATATAAATTCTAATTGAATTAGAATCAAATGTATAACCATTAAAGTAATTTTTTATTAAATACGGAGATCCAGATATAGGGTTGTATAAAACTATAGATTTTACATTCCCGGTATATGTTGATGCTAAAGTTATATTTATATATTTAGTTTGCAATCCAGAATTTGCGCCAAGAGTTACTAATGATACATTTCTTACATCATAAATCGAAGGAAGTTTGTCGTATTCACCTACGACTTGATTACTAAATAAAACTTTAAGACTTGATGTTATTCCATAAGTTAACATTTCTTTAACTAATTCATTTCTTACTATAGTTTGTTTAGATCCTATATATGATACTTGATAAGTGAAATTAAATCTCTCGAATGCATCTTTTTGATAAAACACATCTGAAAATGCAGCTGTAATATATTGTGAATGTATTGCTTGATTAACTTCTAATGAGCTTATAGGAGCATTCTCCGCAATAAAGTCAAATTCTTCATCGTACCCAAAAGTAAAAGGAAATTTGCAAATCTTCAACTTAAAATAATCGCATTCGCCTATTTCGCTTGTATATGTGTATAATTGAGTATAAATCTTCTTAGCGGTTTTTCTACCATAAACTCGGTTATCCCTAGCTTTGATATTGAACAACAAATTGCTGCCGGCACAAATATATGTCATTGTATCAAAAATATACTGGAAATATACATTCCCAGATCCGTCTTTGTTATAAAACTCTATCGCAACATGCTTTGGTTGATTTGTATCACCGAAGACATTTAAGTATGCTGATTCACCAATGCTAGATATTCTAGCAGTGTTTTTATTTTTAATTTCATCAATCATACTTATTCTTATAATATCTCTTTCAAATGTTAACCTATTAACAATTTCAGAGTTAGGAATGTCATATAACATATATGACGTATCTGCCCCAACAAATTCACTTCGCCTAATGTGGTTTTCATTCAGTTGGAAAATACAATCATAGCTGTTATTCCGGTTAGTAATGGTCGCTTTAGCGATTACGTAACGTTTGCCGTCAGCATCTACAACATTATCACCTATTTTAGGAATAAAAGACCAATTGCTATAACATGACAAATTATTTACCATTAAAAAATTTCGTCCGCTTATAATACTAAGGGGGACACATTCCCCCTTTAACCCCTTTGTTTTCTTCTTCTTTTTTTAATTATTTGGTCTCATATCATTTACAATCATACATATTATCTTTATAACTGTCATTAATTATTATTAAGAAATATCTAACAGTTATTCAAAAAAAGCCTGAATAATCAAGCTTTTTTCGGTTTACGACCACCAAATATTAGTAATATTTTGCTTATTATAAATGATAAAAATCTAGGTAATCTTATAACATAAAATCTCATTTCAACCCCTCTATTCTAATAAATTATATGTAGTAGAGTAGAAATTTAGACTATTTAGTTTCAAACAATAAGATCCTCTTACCATTCACTTCAATCTCTCCATAGTCAGCAACTATTTCATTGCTTAAACCTAAGTTTTCAAGTTTATTTAATAAGTAATTATTTAACTCATATTTAAAGTTAGTAAGACTTACTCTTGCACCTTCATCAATTGCAAATAAAGAAACATATTTATAATCACGCTTTTCTAATCTTATATTTTGATCAATGACTCTAATTCTATTTCTTTCATTAATTATTTCAATATTTAACTCAGGATACTTACAAAGCACATTTATTGTTGCTTGATAATGGTCAAGTCTTCCACCTGTAGCATTATATATCTCAATTTTTTCAAATTCAAGATCCTTAACTTCCATTATTGCTAACTCAAGATCACCAAAGTCTTTATCTTTAGGGAAAACTCTTATTTTATTGCAATGCATTACAACATCTTCAATATTACAAGAATCAAAATCACCCACAGCTAAATCAACCTTTTTATCCATTTT
Organism: Bacilli bacterium; assembly: GCA_041675865.1. GTDB lineage: Bacteria > Bacillota_I > Bacilli_A > ML615J-28 > CAG-698 > DUVT01. The sequence goes on from JBAYTA010000043.1 coordinate 2,413, forward strand.
TACAATTTCATATATACCACCATCAACACCAACTAACATTTCATCTTCTGAGGGTCTATATAATTTTCTGAATTGATCTCTACCTGCACAAACTATTTTTATAATCATAATTCTATTAATCCTTTTATAGTTTTACATCTATCTGTTGCTTTAAAAATATATGTACCAGCAACTACTACGTCTACTCCCGCGTTTTTACAAAGCTTAGCTGTTTCTAAGTTTATTCCCCCATCTACTTCAATTAAGTAATTATATTTATTATTATCTTTTTTAGTTTTAAAATACTCTATTTTATCAAGGGCACCTGTAATAAATTTTTGCCCCCCAAAACCTGGTTCAACACTCATTACTAAAATTAAATCTAAGTCTTCTAAATATTCATCCAATACATTAGGCGAAGTATTAGGCTTTATTGATATTCCAACCCTTGCACCTAAATATTTTATATGATTGATTACTTCCTTAACATCGCTAACTGCTTCATAATGAAATGTTAGATAATCAGCACCAGCTGCTATAAAATCTTTCGCATAAAATAAAGGATCGCTAATCATTAAATGAACATCAAAAACCGCATCAACTTTCCCCTTTAAATTTTTATATATCATTGGTCCCATTGTAATGTTTGGTACAAAGTGTCCATCCATAACATCTATATGAAGAAACTTTGCTCCGCATTCAACAACTTGTTTTGCTTCTTTCTCCAGATTTGAAAAATCACAAGAAAGTAATGATGGTGCTACTATCATAAATAATACTCCTAATATTTATTTTTTATATTTTCACTAATTTCTTTTTCAAAGTTTAAATAGTTTTCATATCTACTGTTAAGTATAGCATTATCTTTAACTAATCTTTTAACCTCACAACCTGGTTCATTAATATGAATACAGCCATTGAATTTACAATTCTTACTTACTTCAAAGAATTCTCTAAATGAATGAGAAAAAGTAAGTAAGTCTTCAAATGGAAATTCGATATTACCAAATCCAGGTGTATCTGCAATCCAGCCTTCAAATAATGGATGGAGTTCAGTATGTCTTGTAGTATGTTTGCCACGACCTAAAGCAAATGAAATTTCTGCAGTTTTTAAATCAAGTTTAGAATCCAAGATATTTAATAAACTACTTTTTCCTGCTCCACTTTGACCAGCAAAAACAGAAATACTATCTTTAAACTCGGGTTCTAGAAATTTTAAATCAGAAAATTTACTTGTGTGATATACTTTATATCCTATATTAGTATAATAATTACTAACTTTTTCAATTTCAGAAATATCAGTTAATAAATCAATTTTTGAAAAAACAATTATACTTTCAATTCCGTTATATTCTAATATAGACAGCATTCTATCAAGTAAATTCAAATTAAGATCGGGTTCTTTCACAGAAAAAATTAAAAACATTTTATCGACATTACTAACAAAAGGTCTAACTAATTCATTCTTTCTAGGTATTAATTCAAGAATTGTTTTTGTATTTGGATCAATTATAACTCTATCTCCAACTTTTGGAGAGATTTCGTCTAATCTAAATGTTCCTCTTGGTTTACAAACATAGGAGTTTTTATCATCTGCATAAACAGTATAATCTCCACTTATCGACTTGATAATTAAACCTTTCATTGAATCTCCTTTAATCTTAACTGTCCACAAGCTGCATCTATATCATGCCCTTGTTCTTTCCTTAATGTAACATTAATTTTATTCTTTTTTAAATAATCATAAAAAGCCTTCATTTTCTCTTCAGTTGATCTTGTTAGAAGAATTGAGTTTGTGAAAATATTTGTATTATTATATGGTATTAAATTAACATAAGCATTTCTTCCCTTAATTAATTTTACCAACTCTTTCGCATCTTCTAATGAATCATTTACATCATTAAGTAAAATATATTCAAATGTAAGTCTTCTATTAGTCTTCTCAAAATAAAAATCAACAGCTTTAAATAATTCATCTAATGGATACTTTTTATTAATTTTCATATATTTACTTCGTTTTTCATTATTAGAAAAATGTAATGAAATTGCTAGATTTACTTGCAACGGAAATTCTGCAAACTCATATATTTTAGGTACAATCCCACAAGTAGAAATAGTTATATGACGACTTCCAATTTCTAAACCTTTTTGATCATTTACAATTCTTAAAAATTCTAACACATTATCATAATTATCAAAAGGTTCACCAATTCCCATTAATACAATATGAGATACTCTTTTACCTTCTTTATTAATAATATTATCAACTTCTAAAACTTGTTGGACCATTTCTGAGGTTGTAAGATTTCTTTTTTTCTTTGTTAAACCGCTAGCACAAAATGCACAACCCATATTACATCCAGCTTGGGTTGTAATACAAATAGAATACCCATATGAGTTCTTCATTAAAACAGTTTCTATTAAATTCCCATCTTCTAATTCGAATAAAAACTTCTTTGTCTCATCAAGTGACTCTTGCATTTTCATAATCTTAAACTTTGGAATATAAAAATCTTCTTTTAAGAGTTCTCTTAATTCCAACTTAAAATTTGTAATTTCAGAAAAATCAGTTGTTTTTTGTTTATATAATGCTTCAAACACTTGTGTAGAACGAAACTTTGTTTGAGATTTATCTAAAAAATACAAATCTAATTTTTCTCTTGAATAATTATATATACTATTCATTATATTTTCCTTATCTTACAGATATAAAATCCATCACTACCATATATATGAGGAAGGATTGTTTTTTCATAAACAACTTCTGCATCAGTTCTTTCACTTAAGAAATTTTTAATTTGTTCTTCATTTTCTTCTTTATTGATTGTACAAGTCGAATATGTATAATATCCACCTTTTTTAACTAGTGGCCAAGTTGACTCTAATATTTCTTGTTGAAGAAGCTTAATTTCTTCAATTGAATCTAAATTCATATGATATTTTAAATCAACCTTATGACCCATTACCCCAAATCCACTACATGGAACATCAGCTAAAACATGATCAAAACTATTTTCCAAACCATGATTTATTAAATCTCTAGCATCAACAATTTGGGTTTTTATGTTAGTATTACCGTTATTTGCAAATAACTTATCCATCAACTTAATTTTATGTTGGTGGATATCACATGCATGAATGGTTCCAGTGTTATTCATTATAGCAGATAAATGACTAGCTTTTCCACCTGGTGCACTACATGCATCCAAAACATTATCATTTCTATTTGGATTAACTATCTCACTTACGAGTTGAGCAGATAAGTCTTGAATAACAATTTTACCTGTTTTTAATAATTTATTACTTTGAATGTTTCCATCAATTACTAAACCATTTTGTACAAAACTACTTACCTCAACATTAAAACCATCATTTCTCAAAATATCTAAAGCTTCTTCTTTAGTTATTTTTAATGTATTAACTCTAACAGCAATCTTTTTAACTTTAGAATATTCAATAAATATATTTTCTACATCTTCATAACTATAATCTTTTAATAAATAAGCAACTAGCCAAGCAGGATAAGAATATTTAATGCTTAAAGTATTAATCTCATCCATACCAGTAATTTCTCTAAGTGGATTTCTTAAAAAGTTTCTTAAGACTGCATTTACAAAACCACCAACTGCTCTATCTTTAATATTTGCAATATTTACCGCTTCATTAATTACAGCATAATCTGGTGTTTTCAAATATACTAATTGGTAAACTGAAATATAAAGTAAATACTTAAGCCAATTCTTCTGTCTTTTTGTACCAACATAAGGTTCAAGCAAATAAGTAATTGTTAATAAATTCTCAACTGTTCCATAGGTAAGTTTAGTAAAAAATGATTTGTCTTCCATACTAAGTTCAAATTTATTGAGATATTCGTTTACAACAATATGCGTAAATCCTTTTTTATCTATAATTTTTTCTATTGCTTCTATTGCTAAGCGTCTAGCATCCATTTATTTCACATCCAATTTTTCTAAAAATATATTTAACTCTTTATCACTTAAAAATAATTCACCAATATGTCCGTGTTTTCCATCATGAAAATCATGGAAATCATTACCAGCAGTAATAAATAAACTATTATCTCTTGCATAGGTTCTAAACCTTGCTTCATCATTATCCTTATTACTCGGATAAACCGCTTCTATCCCATCTATACCTAAACTTATAATATCTAAGGGGCGATTATGTCTTAATAAACATGGATGAGCAAGAACAGCTAATCCACCATATTCATGGATTAGTTTAATTCCATGTTTTGTTGTTAATTTTGTACTTGGATAATATGCTGGACATCCTTGACCAATCATCTTATCAAATATTTCTTTATGAGTATATGGATAACCTTGCTTGATAATTTCTCTTGCAATACTTCCTCTTGTAATACTAAGTAAATTATTTGCGAAATCCATATTTAAATCTATATTAAAGTATTTTAAGAGTGCATCTTTAATTTTAAATGCTCTAATTTCTCTTTGCTTCCTTTGATTTTCTAAATAGCTTTCCAAACCTTCTAAATTATAATCACCATTAAAATATCCTAAAATATGAATACTTTCACCATTTAACTCTGTAGAAAGTTCTAGGCCAATAATAAACTTTATATCAGTAAATCTATCTTGCATTCTATAAGCTTCAATACTTCCCTTTAATGTATCATGATCAGTTATACTTATATAATCAAGGTTTGCATCTCTTGCAAGATTTATTACTTCTTCTAATTTTAATGCACCATCTGAATATGTGGTATGCATATGTAAATCTGCTTTTTTCATCTTTTCATCTCATTATATATTAACATTAATATATACCTCTTCTCTAATTCTGTATATAAGTCTCTAAATTTCAAATAATCAAATAATTCAACTTTTGAAGCAACTCGCATAACATATTTAATTTTTGTAAATAACTCAATCCATTCCGCAAACGATAATGCAACAACATAATCAGAGTTTAAGAAATAATTAAATTTATAACTATTTCTTAGTTCTTTATTATTTGAATTTTCAAAACAATCCATAAGTGCATTAACCGTATCAACAATTAAATCACCACTATTATAATAAATATAGTCATATGCTTCAGATAAATTTTTATACCCATCAATGATTTTTTTTATATTTTTATTTAATGCATCTAATTCTTGATAAGATTTATCATTACAAATACTAAATGATGCCATCTTTAAATGTTTATAGTATCTTGCTTTCAAATCTGCTAATTCTAACTCTATATTATTATAAAAAGTTATTAAATCATTAATAGCTATCGAAACACTTTCTAATTCATGGTCTGATGCTTCAATGTATTTAATAAGTTCAATTCGTCTTTTTATATCATCATGCATTTTCTTCATACGATTGATTTGTTTATCAAGTACAATCATTTTTTCATTAAACTTATTATCTTTATCTGCAGATCTTGAAAATAGTTTTAAAAAATTATATGTATGAAAAAGAAACCCAAATTTCTTTTCAATATTATCGTTTGTATTTATTAACTTATTTTTTTGCTCTTCTTCACTCACACAGTCTTTCAAACTAAATTTATCAGCTTGATATTCAACTCTTTCGTAATATATTTCCTCATCTTTTGCTATCTGTGAAGATTTATTAACAGGACCATCTGGCATTTTAATGTCAATGGTCTCTTTTTGCTTTTTAAAAAAAGAAAATAGTTTCATATATCTTTCCTTTCACCTTATATATATTATAACAAAATTTTAGGAATTTTTAAATATTAACTTCAATTTATTTTAATTTATAAACTTTACATTTTTAATTTATAAACTTTACGAATAAACTTGATAAATATAGAAATATTTGGTATTATAAGTGAAAGAGCTTTCATTGTGGAGGGAAAATATGCAAAGTTACACTTATGAAGAGTATCGCAAAGAACTGAACAGATACAACGAAATTGTAGTCTACGCTTTAATCAGAAAAAACTTTTTACATGAAGATGATCATACACCTCTATACTCATTAGATATAGAAGTAGAAATTCTTCCTAAAACTGATGAAGAAATTGAAAAAACTATTACTACACAATTAATCAAATCTCCAGATTTTGATAAAGTAGTAGAATGTTACAACAATATAGGTAAAATAAAGGAATAATTAGGTTTATTCAAAGGGTTAAACTAAAAAGGTCTACTCAGGTGAATAGACCTTTTTTTATTTTTATAACTCTATTAAGTTATTCAATGTTTCTTCAAAATTTAACCAGTTAATATTATCTAATATAAATAAATCTTTACCACTTATCTTATTAATCAATAAACCTAAATGCTTATATACTCCAAGTTCACTAAATAAATCATTAATCTGCTTTATTAGAGAATCTAATTCTTCACTAGCACTACTCCTTAAATACTCAATATATAGTTTGCTAATTAAACCAAATAGTATTCCAGATTTATATCCAGTTTTGGTTTGTATAATAATAGCTTCATTAGCAGTTAATAAAGCTTCACCAAATTTTGAAAGTCTACTTAAAGCAATTGCTCTTGCAGCTAGAGTTTTTCCTATTTCCACATTAGATTTTATAGCTTTATTAATCTCTAATGATTTTTCTGAATACTCTAGTGCTACTAGAGGATCTATAAATGCATAAGATTCTGTTAGATTAGTATAGATATTACCCATTATTTTTAAATCATTTTTTGATTCATTTTCTAATATATAATTATAGATTCTAATTGCTTTATCGTACATATAGTTAAATCTAAATATATGTGCTTTAACTCTTAAAACTTCCATTTTAATTTCAGATTCAACTAAACTATTAAGATCTATTCTATTAACTAATTCTAAAGACTTTATGAAGTCTCCTTTTAAAAACATTATATCTGCATATTTTATCCTAGCAAGATGAACTGTTCTTAGTTCAATTTCACTAGCACCAAACAATTCATAGTCATCAATAATTTCTTTATATTTAGCCATTGCTAAATCATAATTTCCAAGTAAATGGAGAACTTGTGTATATATAAATTCATAACTAGATTCCAATTTACCAAAAACATTACTCTTAAAGCCATTTGCTTTTTCATTTTCATAAAACTCTTTAGCTTCTTTTATTTTACCTATTCTTCTAAAATACAAAACTTTATAGTAATTATAAAAAGGTAAAAAATGACTATTTGTTTTATTTGCATTAATAATGACTTTTTCAATATTACTTCCATATCCACGGTCAATTAATCTTGCAACCATATAAAGTACATCTTCTATTTCATTTAATTCAAATGGTCTTTCAGTTCTTCCATATAAATATATTATTTGATTAAAGTAATGGATATAATGTTCATCTTCAATTTTGATTACTTCATTTAAATATTTTCTAATAACACCACAAATTCCTGTAATATTATCATTCATCCCGCATTCAAAAATATGTGCTTTTATACTTGAATCTATTTTTTTATATTCATTGTTGTCAATAAATAAAGATAATTCTAAAAATTCTTTCAAATGAAGTTTAGAAATTGCAATATTTTTTTGCTTAGCAAGATATTCCACAAAATTAATTTCAAAAGTATTTAAGTACGATAAATAAAGAACTAAATCTCTTTCTTGAGGATCTAAGTGCCTTAGATAGCGATCAATTATTTCTCTAATTGATAAGTTTCTAAAATCAAAATTATCACTATTAACATAAAGATCTGCACACATATCTAAATATAGAGGAATTCCTAGCGATAAATTTGCTACCTCTTCTACAATCTCTTCTTCTTTAATCGGAACAGTTCTTAAGAATAATTTAGAATCTTCTAAGCTTAACTTATCTAAATAGTATTGATATACATATTTTGAAATTTCCGGATATTTTTGTTCTACATTTAGCTTATCTCTTGCTGCAATAACTAATAATATAGAATTAGTATTATTAAAGAAATCAATTAACCACTTTAAGGCATCATCAGAAATACTCATATCCTTAATTCTCTTAAGCATACTTTCAAAATCATCCAAGAAAAAGATGATTTTTTTATTATTCTCATTTATTCCTGCTGCTAACATTTTCGGTAAAAATTTATAAATTTCATTAGCATCTAGTGCTTCTATACTCTTAAAATCTTCTTCGTATTTTTTATACTTCAAAAAACTACTTGCTTTTTTGATACCTTTATATATATTTTTCGCAAGACTATAATAAGGTATTAATTCTGATGCACCAGTATCACTTAGACTAATTAAAGCATCACCAATTCCACTTTTCATGCTCTTAACTTTTTCTAAAATATCTTTATGATTAAAACCATTTTTTATATAATACTGAATTAAAGCATAATCAAAAAAAGTAAAATCAATATTATCTAGTTGTTTTCTCATACTTAAGATAATTTTTACAGGGCTATCAAATTCATAAATATCGAAATTAACTTGGATTAAGGTAATGGAATCATTTTTTTCTTCCATATATTTCATTTCTTTTAAAAATCTAGTTTTACCAATTCCACCAATCCCATAAAAGCTTACTATTTTTTTATAATCTTTTAATTCTTTTAATCTTTTAAATTCATTTTCTAGATATTCCTTTGGTTCAACTCGATCAGTAAAAATTTTATTTGCTTTTTGAAATTTACTTAAGTACATATTTCCTCTCTTTCCAAAAGCTTTTTGTGAATTTCTAAAACTTCTTTTAGTACTTGTTGTTCATTATTAAATATTTTAAAAAAGTTATTATAGTGAGTCAGTAATCTTTCGCTTGTGTTTTTAAAAACTAAATTACCATTAACAATAATTTCTTGATTACTATGCTGAACTTTAATTAAATCTGAATTAGTTTTAATAATAGTCTCTTTATTATTTATTTCATTCCAGTTTATTTCAATTATTACTCTTTTCCCAAAATAACTATATACCCTTAAATTATAAATATTCACACCATTCTTTTCTCTTTCCTCTATCTTCTCTAATTTTAATTTAGAAACATCAAGAAAAAGTGAAAGAAAACTAAGGGCATTTGGTGCACTATCCATCCATGCACCTCCTAGAGACTTTCCATCTTTTGTTATTTGATTATTAATAAAATAGGGGTCTTGGATATTAATATAAATATCTTGAAAATTTGATAAATCAAACCGTTCTTTTAAGTATAAAACTTCACTTCCATATCTGTAGTGATATACAATATTTAATTTTCTTTTATTATATATTGTATAATCTAAGATTTCTTTTACTTCATCTAAATTAAGTGAAACTAATTTATCAACAAGAATTTTAATATCAGAATCTATAAAGTACTTAATAATTTCACTATGCCTCTCATATGGTGTAAGAATACATAGTAAATCAATGTCTTCTTTTTTTAAATCTTGATAATCTTTATAAAGTTTTACACCTTGACCTTTTAAATTTAAATATTGTCTTGTCTCTTCTAAGTCTACTCCTGCAACTAATGTATAATTAGGACTAGAACTAAATACTTGAATATAATATTTTGAAACATTTCCTAAACCAATAATAGCAACTTTCATAATCTGGCTCCTTAATCTAAATTATATGTTTTTTTACCAATTTTTTCAAGTGTATCTTAGAAAAAGAAAAAGATCATTGGAAAACCCAATGATCAATTAATCTCATTTTACTATTTTTTTAAGTTATAGAATGCTTTTAATCCACTATAAACTGCAGTTGAACCAAGTTCATCTTCAATTCTTAATAATTGATTGTATTTCGCAATTCTATCTGTTCTAGAAAGTGATCCAGTCTTAATTTGACCAGTATTTAAAGCAACTGCGATATCTGCAATTGTTGTATCTTCAGTTTCACCAGAACGATGACTTACAACAGCTGTATATCCTGCTTTTTTAGCCATTTCAATAGCTTCAAATGTTTCAGTTAAAGTACCAATTTGGTTTACTTTAATTAAAATTGAGTTAGCAACACCCATTTCAATACCTTTAGATAAACGTTCTGTGTTAGTTACGAATAAGTCATCACCAACTAATTGAACTTTGTCACCTAAAAGATCAGTTAAGTATTTCCAACCTTCCCAATCATTTTCATCTAATCCATCTTCAATTGAGATAATTGGATATTTGTCTACTAATTCTTTATAGAAATCAGATAATCCTTTGGAATCAAATGATTTTCCACCTTCACCAGCTAAAACATATTGTTTAGTTTTCTTATCATAGAATTCACTTGATGCAACGTCCATAGCTAAGAATACATCTTTACCAGGAACATAACCTGCTTTTTCAATTGCTTCTAAGATAACTTTAATTGCTTCTTCATTTGATTTTAAGTTAGGTGCAAATCCACCTTCATCACCAACAGCAGTATTTAACCCCATACCTTTTAATACACTCTTTAAACTATGGAATACTTCTGCACCCATTCTTAGAGCTTCAGTAAATGATGGAGCTCCAACTGGCATTATCATAAATTCTTGGAAATCAACATTATTATCTGCATGGCTTCCACCATTTAAGATATTCATCATTGGTGTAGGTAATTCTTTACCATTAAATCCACCTAAGTAATTGTATAATGAAAGTCCTGATAATTCACTAGCAGCTCTTGCAACAGCCATTGATACACCTAAGATTGCATTAGCTCCAAGCTTTCCTTTATTTGGAGTTCCATCTAATTCAATCATTAATTGATCGATTCCTACTTGATCAAAAACATTCATTCCAATAATTTCTGGAGCTATAATGTCATTAACATTATCAACAGCTGTTAATACACCTTTTCCTAAATAACGACTTTTATCTCCATCACGTAATTCAACAGCTTCATGTTCTCCTGTTGATGCACCACTTGGTACCATTGCACGTCCGAAAGCTTCACTTTCAGTGTAAACTTCAACTTCAATTGTTGGATTGCCGCGTGAGTCCATTACTTCACGTGCATAAACTTCTTTAATAAATGGCATTTTAATAATTTCCTTTCTATTTTTTTATTAAACTTTTACCGCTCATTTTTGCGGGTTTATCAATACCTAATAAATCTAACATAGTAGGAGCTACATCAGCTAAAATCCCACTATTAATTTCAATACCTTTTTTAGTAATTATACATGGAACTGGATTAGTTGTATGAGCAGAAAATGGTGTTCCATCTTCCCCTAATAATTTTTCTGCATTTCCATGATCGGCTAGTACTATTAATGTTCCATTAACATCTTTAGCTGCTTTATATATTCTACCTAAACATTCATCTACTACTTCAACAGCTCTTTTTGCAGCTGCAAATACAGTAGTATGGCCAACCATATCACAGTTAGCAAAGTTTAAAATTATTGTATCATATTCATCTTTTTCAATAGCAGCAATTACTTTATCTGTAACTTCATATGCACTCATTTCTGGTAATAGATCATATGTAGCTACTTTTGGAGAAGGAACTAATATTCTAGTAGCCCCAGGAATTTCCTTATCTTCTCCTCCATCAAAGAAATATGTAACATGTGCGTATTTTTCAGTTTCCGCAATTCTTAATTGTTTTAAATTATTTCTAGAAATAACTTCTCCATAAGTATCATCTAGTTCTTGCAAATCAAAGACGATATCGCCTTTCACATTCTCACTATATAACATCATACTTACAAAGTTTAAATTTTTGAAATGTTTCTTTGTATCAATATCTACTAAATCTGGATTTGTAAGTGCTGTAGAAATTTGAATTGCTCTATCAGGTCTAAAGTTAGCAAAGATTATACTATCATTATCATTAATATTGCTATCTTCATTAACAATAAAAGGCACTACAAATTCATCATTTACTCGAGCAGCATATGAAGCATTTATTCCTTCATCTACACCTTTTACTGGTGCATCATTGTATACTAGGGCATCATAAGCTTTTTTAGTTCTAGCATAGTTTTTATCTCTATCCATAGCATAGTATCTACCACTTACTACACCAATTTTACTATTTCCTAATTCTTTTAATTTAGCTTCTAATTCATGAAGATAAGTAAGTGCGCTTTGTGGTGGAACATCTCGTCCATCTAAAAAGGCATGAACAACAACTTCCTTAATCCCACTTTCTACACCTTTTTCTAAAAGGTATAAGATGTGATTTATATGAGAATGAACTCCTCCATCACTTAATAACCCCATAATATGTAGTTTGGAGTTATTTTTTAATGCATGTTTTATTGCTTTGTCAATTGCTGGCATTTTAATAAGTTCATCATTCTTTACAGAGATATTAACTCTTGTAAGACTTTGGTAAACTATTCTTCCAGCTCCTAGATTTAAATGACCTACTTCACTATTACCCATTTGTCCTTCAGGAAGACCTACATCTTCACCACTTGTTCCAAGTGTAGTACTAGGATAATTTGCAAATAAGTAATCCATTGTAGGTTTGTTTGCAGCCATAACTGCATTACCATCAACTTGTTTACTTATTCCATAGCCATCTAGGATAATAAGCATAACTAAATTTTTTTTGCTCATCAGATTTTGCTCCTTTTCAATGGGAACCATGTTCCCAATGGGTACTTTGTTCCCTATGGG
>JBAYTA010000044.1:0-14584 GCA_041675865.1 Bacilli bacterium
ACGTGAGGAGTATTTGGAAACATATCTACTGGAACTACGAATTTAGTATCATATGCTTTTTGTAAATGATTAACATTCTTTGCTAGAGTAGATGGATTACATGATACATAAACTAGCTTTTTAATTTTTGCTTTTTGTAAATAATTTAATAGACTTAATTCCATTCCTTTACGTGGTGGATCTACTATTAAAATATCTGGTACAAATCCTTCCTTAGAAAACTTGTTTAAATGAGGTAAGATATTTCCATAATAGAATGACGCATTCTCGATATTATTTTTCTTTGCGAAGTCTTTCGCATTTTTAATGTTTTCTTCATTATTATCAATTCCTCTAACTTCAGTTACCTTATCTGCTAGATATAAACCAATACTACCAATACCACAATATAAGTCAAGAACTTTCTCATATTCTTTAATATTTGCTGCTCTTATAATTTGATCATATAAAACAATTGATTGCTTTGTGTTTAATTGAAAGAATGATTCAGGTGAAATTTCAAAATCTAGTCTTCCAAGTTTTCCTTTAATTTTTTCAGATCCAGCTAAATTTATTACTTTATTATTAATCATTTCAATTGCTTTAGTGTCATTGTTAATTGTATAATTTACACTTTTTATATTATCTAATTTAATGACATTCTTAAAGATATTTAATATTCTTGGTTCTTCTTCCATTATTACAAATGTTACTTGAACTTCATTTGTTTCTTCAAATGCTCTTATAATTATATATCTAAGATTTCCTTGTTGAAATCTTGGATTATATACATTAATTTCTGCTTTTGTAAGGTATTTTAAAATATCAGTTAAAGTCTTTTGAACTAATTTATTTTCTACAATAAAATCATCCATATAGATTAATCTATTAGTATTATGTTCATACATACCAACTACAACTTTATCACCATCATGTCGAACTGGTAAACCTGTTTTATTTCTATACTCCCAAGGATAATCCATGCCAATCATATTATAAAATTTAATTTTGTTTAAATTTCCATTATAGTATCGTTCAAATGAATCTACTAAAATTTGTTTTTTAAACTCTAATTGTTTTTCATATTTAATGTGTTGTAAAGTTAAACCAGATTTCATTAATTTGGGAGATTTTGGTTGCACTCTGTCTGGAGATTTAGTTTTGAATTTTACAATTTCTCCATATGCATATTTTTCTTTTATATCTGTTATTTTAACTTCTACAACTTCTCCAGGAATTGCTTCATTAACAAAAACAGCTAATCTTTTGTAATAGCCAATTCCTTCACCATTTATTCCAAGTCGTTTTATTGTTAAAAGTATTAAATCATTTATATTTAAATTATGTTCCATATTATCCTGCTTTCTTATCATTACATATTATACGACAAATTCTTTCTTTTTACAAACAATATATTTAAAATCCTAAATTTATAAAAGCACTGCTTCCAGTGCTTTTCAAATTTATGAATACATTCTTAAAATGATTTCATTATGAACTCTAAACATATCATACAGTGTTTCAGTAACTGGTGATGTTAGAATTCTATAAGGAGCATTTATTATTTCAATATCATAAACTCCACCATTATCATTGTAAGAGTAATTCAGATTAAATGTTTTAAATGTATCATTAAAAGTTGATTTTAAAATTAGAAGTTGATTATTTGCAAGCGTCTTTTTGCTTCCATTAATTTCTAATTTTCCAAAGTTCATGTCACTTGCTCCATTTGGATCTTCAAACTCCAAACTAATCTTATAAACACTTGTTTCTTCTTCAATCTTTATATATTTAAATATAGGAGTTGCTTTTAATGTTTTCACATTTCCATCGATCAATAAAGGCTGAACACGATTATTATTATCCTTAAATAAAATTTCATAATAATAACTTGTATCAGCATCTAGTCCTATAAACTCAGCTTTCCCATCCACAATTTTATTAGTTATGTTTCCAATTTTTATAAATAACTCAGATAAGTCATAACCATTCGCTTTAACTAAATCAGCATTAAATGTTAAGGAACTTGTAGTTTGATCTATTTCAAGATTTATATTTGGAACTTGAACAGCAACTAAAAGAGCATTACCATCTCTTCTTTCTGCACCATCAGATGGTTTGTTTTTCACAACAAACTCACCATTTTCCTTAACTACCATAACAGATGATCCACCACCATCTAAGTTATATGCTTCTACTACACCTATACTCTTCATAAATGCAGCCATTTCATCGCCGTGCATCCCAAATCTACCAATACCAGTATTTCTACCATCAATAACTGATAGTACAAGAGTTCCATCAGCTTTAATACCAGCAACAGTTCTAGGATGTCGTTCTGCTAGATTACCAGCTAAACCTACATTACTATATTCACCATCATTTATAAACTTACCGTTTTGTCCAGTTACATTTGTAACACCTGCAAAATTTCCAGTAAATTCATATTGTACCCTTATTTTAACTCCAATATCTAAGGCTCCAAGAACACTTGAATTATTTGTTAAAATTGCAAACTGACCAACTTGTAAATTTACTGCTTCATTTGATTCAATTACACCTTTACCATAAAAGTCATTCGTGTTATTAGGAAGTGCAAATTCTGCATTAGTAACAACAAATTTATTAGCTTGTTGATCAACTTGTTTTGCAACATATTTCTTATCAGACCCATATGTCCCAAAATATACAGCTGTTTCATTTGCACCAGGTGTTTGATTTATTTTGTGTACATCAAACTCTTCAATAATTTCATCATTTTCATCATATACAGCTAAAACCATATATTCAGTTTTAGTAGGTTTTCCACCAACAATTGAGTTAGTAGATCCATCATTTTTAAATCCAACGGCATTATTACCATTTGTTTTATAAAATTCACTATTTGTTACTAATGGATTATTTGTTTGATATGGTAAATTACCATTTCCATTAATATCAAAGAAATCTCCATTCACTGCAGCTAATACTTTCCAATCTGGATTTTCAGCTTCAAACTGTCTTGCAAGATTACTTACAGTAGTAAGAGTCCATCTATGTCCGCTTAAGTTACCATAAGAAATAATCTTAGCTTTTGAATCTGCTGGAACTTCTAATATATTTACTTCTTGAGCATAAGTTAATCCAGACTTTTTAGATTCGCCTTTATCAGCATAATGCAGTACGTCAAACATCAATTCGTTAGTTTCCCTGCGTTCTAATACTCTATATCCTGCACCACCCGTTTCCACAAACTCATCAGCAGTATTAACTACAATACCACTTAGTACAAAAATAGATAAAAACAACAACAAGAATTTAGCTAGTTTTTTCATATTTCACCTCAATTTATTTAATTATATCACAATATTTTTATTTATAAAATATAAAATTAATTCCAGTTTATCCATATACTTTTAAGGCATACTCATTGTGAATGTCTAAGATTCTTTGGATTTGGCCATCTATTGTTAAAATAATATCAAATTCAGTTATTTCTATAGAAACAGATTTATTTTTTCCATCACCTATGCTTATAGTAGTTGTAATAGTTATAGTATTAAAACTATACATAAATGATCTTGGGATTGTCTTTTTAGCTTGGAAGAAATATCCAGCAGCTGTACCATCAAGTTTTAGAGCTGCTTTATCATAACTAGCTGCTAAATCAGGATCATCATAATCAAGTAAAAACTCAAATGAGTCTCCTTTTTCAATAATAGTTATACCATTAAATATAGGACTCGTCTTATAAGTCTTAAATTTACCCGAAGTAACAATTCTAACTAGTTCTCCTGCTGAATCCTTATATTCTATATGGTATGGATAATCTGTATTACTACTTAAATTAGTAAATTCTACTTGACCATCTGTTACTAATTTTGTTTCACCATTAAGAGTTACATATAATTCATCAACATCATGATCATTCATTGCAACTAAATCAACGTCTAGATTTAATGAATCAATTGTTGCTGTAGCTTCAATATTAATCTCTGGGTCTTTCACAACAACCAAGATAGCATTTGCATCAGTTCTTTCTCTTCCATCGCTTGGTGAGTTAAGAACAACTAATTCACCATCTTTTCTAATTATCATTGTGGAAGATCCACCACCATCTAAATTATACGCTTCAACAGCTCCATAATAATTCATTATAGCACCTAATTCAGTTCTATCTGCTCCATACATTCCATAAGCACTTTGACGACCATCAATTACCATCATTACGATAGTTCCATCTGCTTTACGGCCAATTACAGTTCTAGGAGCTCGATCAGCTATACCTTGGCCTGAATCAACTCCATTTTCCATGATTGTTGTTCCACCACCGCTTATATCGTTTATCCCTTCATAAGCACCAATATATTTATACTGTACTCTTATTACTACATCTTTATCTAAGAATTCATTAACTTCATCGTTATTTGTTAAAATAGCAAATTCACCAACTCCTAAAGTTTTAGGTTCAAAAGTTGAGATCTTTCCTTTACCATAGAAATCATTAGCATTATTAGGTAGAGCTAACTCAGCAGAATTTACATAATAACCTTCACCAGTAACTTCAGTTGCAATAAATTCTTTTTCATATATAGCTTTACCATTTGCATCTTCACCTATTTTTTTATTATTATAATAGGAGTAAAATACTGAAGTTTCATTTTCAGAAGGATTAGCGTTTATTTTATCTATATTAAACTCTTTTATTATTTCCCCATCATTATCATAAATCGAAAGGATCATATTTGGGGTTCTTTCTACTGGTTTATTTCCAACTAATGAATCTGTACTGCCATCATTACGAAAACCTACTAAATTTCCAGTAGTAGTCTTATAAAATTCTCCGCCACTAACTAAAGCACCACTAGTTTGATAAGGAAGTGCTCCACTTCCACTAATATCGAAGAAGTCTCCATTAATTGCTCCAATAACTTTCCACCCGGGATGTTTGCTTTCATAATCATGGATTAATGCTCTTACCGTATTAAGAGTCCATTTATGTCCATTTAAATAAGCCCAAGTTGTCACTCTTACATTTTCCGAACTTGGAACTTCAATTACATTAACTTGTTGATCATATAATTTACCAGGTTCCACAAGACCTTCAAGTCCCTCAAAACCATCAACATCATAGCCAGTCATCGAAGTTGAAGTCTGTCCATGAACTTTTATATGATTTACACCATAAGGAAGATTATTTTCTTCTATAATCTCATCTTCAACCCATCTAGCACCAGCAAATAAGTCATCTATCTCTTCTGCTTGTACAAAACTAGCAGAAAGAACGAATAAACTTAAAAATAACAATAAAAAATTAGTTAACTTCTTCATAAATACTCCTCATAATATAAGTTTTAATCCTTATTATTATACCATAATTAGCTTAGAAAATCACCCATTAAAAATTAAAAAAGTCGCTATCATTAAGCGACTAAAAAATTATAAATTTTTTAATAAATAATCAAGGTTTTTAATTTCATATCCAGCATCTCTTATACCGTCAATTATTCTAGGAAGAGCTTCTAAATTATCAATAGAAACTGTATGCATTAAGATTATTGCACCATTATGAATATTATTCATTACTTGATTCAATGCATAATCAGATCCTCTTTGATGATTAGTTTCCCAGTCTTTATAAGCAAGGGACCAGAAAAACGTACTATAACCTAATTTTTGCACATTTTTCAAAGACTCCTTATTAAATTCTCCAGCAGGTGGCCTAAAGTACTTAACCATATGTTGATTAGTTAATTTAAAGTAAGCATCTTCTACTTTCTTAATTTCATCACTTAATTCTTCAAATGTAAGTTTGGTAATGTTCTTATGTTTCCATGTATGATTGCCCACTGTATGACCTTCGTAAGCCATCCTTAAGGTTAACTCTTGTTCTCTAACAAGAAAATCTCCAGTAACAAATATTGTACTCTTTACATCTTTCTCGTTTAAAACATCAAGTATTTTGCCCAAAACTCCATTATCGTAACCAGCATCAAAAGTTAAATACACTATTTTTTCATCAGGATTTCCAACATAATATGATGAAGTTCCTTCTATTTCATTAGCATATTTACCTATATCTGGAACAACATTATTTGAATTTCTTTTAAACCCCCAACCATAAGCTAATGTACTTGGAATACTCATTAAAACCATGACGAATACAAAAATTGTAATAAATATTTTTTTCAAAGTAAACCTCCTTTTGTATTCAATATTATTATTTACTTAAAAGTGAGGTTCTTAACTGTGAAATATTCCCATAGTAGTTGATAACTAATCCAACAATTAAAATATAATTTATAATAAATAAAATAAACAAGGAATAAGAGATTAATGTTAAAACTGATAAACCAATAGAATATCGATTAATAAAATTAATTATTATAACAAATAAAGTTAATAATAAATAAATTGATATTGCGGAAAAAAATGCTCCTTTATATGCATCTCTAACTCTCATTTTCCTTGGTGGTACATATAAAAATAAAATCAAAATAGTTGCAAAGATTAATGAAAACTCTAAAATAAGTTGAATAAATTTTATTAAAATTATATTTAAATTTAAAACATTCTTTATTAAATAATTTCCAAAAATTACAATAGATACTTCAAATAAAAAGACAAGCATCAACATTGAAAACATCAAAAATGCACTTATTCTATTTTTCCAACCAACTCGGTTTTTAATCTCAAAATAAATATAATCAGCAATCCTATTATAACCATTAATAGTTTTCGAAGCTGAATAGAAAGTATTAAACAATAATATTACAGAAAAACCACTTAAATTAAATGCTGGCATTATTTCTTGTAATTGTAATGAAAAACTATCACTAAACAAATTAATTGCTTTTGTTAGAAAAAATGATTCTAATGCATTGGTTGATGATAAAATTTGAAATAAAATTAAAAAAACAGACACAAGCGATAACAATATATAAAAGGATAAGCTTGCACTGTTTTTAGTTATTTGAAATTTATTATCAAAATTATTTATTTTATTTAGAAATAAGCCAATCTTCTTAAATAAACTTTTCATTAATTTCACCAAAATTATTGTTTGTATAAAAATAATTAATATACTTAAATCATTGGTGAAAAGACTCTTAAGAATGAAACTAAAGCTCTTTTTAAAATTGGAATATTTTTTGCTTCCTTAAGTGTAACTAAATGACATACTTCAGTAGCTTTATCAAAATCTGCTTTCACATCCATTACACTTTCATTATTATATAGAAGGGTTACAACCTCATAATGCAAATAAAAACTTCTATAGTCTAAATTAGCAGTTCCAACAATTGCAACTTCATCATCTGCAACTAAATACTTTGAATGTAAGAATCCAGGTAAAAACTCATAAATTTTTACACCTGCTTCAACCAAATCTTGATAATATGATCTTGAAATCATAAAGACAATTTTTTTATCAGGAATATGTGGCATCATTATCCTTACATCAACTCCACTTTGAGCAGCTGTTTTTAAACATGTTGCTAATTCATTATCTAATACCAAATATGGGGAAGTAATATAAACATATTTTTTCGCATTAGAAATTATATTAATATAACTCATTTCAATAGTTTGATGTCCGTCAAGTGGTCCATCACCAAATGGTAGGACACACCCAGTAGTTGGATATGAAAGGGTTGGTCTATATAATGTATAATCAAATTTATCTTCTGTAGAATATTCCCACATTTGGAAAAAGAGTAATGTTAGATTCCAGACAGCTTCACCTTTAATCATTACTGTTGCATCTTTCCAATAACCAAATTTTCTTACCCTATTAATATACTCATCTGCAAGATTTGCTCCACCAACAAAGCCAATATTTCCATCAATTATTGTTATTTTTCTGTGATCTCTATAATTTATAATCATCGTAAGCCTTGGTCTATATGGATTAAAATTTACAACCTTTATTCCTAAATTAATTAAATCGCTTTTAAATTTATATCCGACCTTATTAATAGTTCCAAAGTCATCATAAATAAGTCTTACATCTACACCTTCTTTTACTTTCCTAGCTAGGACAGATTTAATGCTTTCCCACATTTCTCCTTCTCTAATAATAAAGTATTCCATAAAAATAAATTTTTCAGCTTTTTCTAATTGTTCAAGCAAGTTTTCATGAAACTCTTCCCCAGAAGGTAAAAATTTAGAAATTGTATTATCCCATGGTTTTAAACCAGTTACATTATAGATATAATTTGCTAACTTTTTCATATTAGGATCTTCAATAACTAATTCAGAAGAATATTTTTTTGATTCCTCTAGTAGTTGCTCATGAAGAAATTTAATTTTTGCTTTTCTTCTTCTTGATAATCTTAAACTACCAAAGATTAAATAAAATATGTAACCAGCAAAAGGAACAACTAAAACAAGCATAATCCATGAAAGTTTATAAGCAGGATTAAATGGCCTATTTAAAATAAATAAGCTTGCAATCACTGATAGTGCTGTAAAGATAATATAAATTATTATTCCAAATTGCCAAAGTTTTATTGCTAGAAAAATGATTACAGCAAATTGAATTAAAATAAGTGAAGATATAATAAATACCTTACTCATAAAGAATCTAAATATATTTTTAAGTAGTTTAAGCATAATAACCTCACTTTAGATATCTTATATATATTATATATAAAATATAGATAAAATACAAATAAAAAATATGGACACTAGGGTCCATATCATTTACTATCTCATAGGTCTTTGAGCTTTACGAGCTTTGCGGCATTTAGGGCAACGCACTGGTTCACTAGCTAAGCCTTTTTCTTTGTAGAACTCTTGTTCACCAACTGTGAATTCGAATTCTTGACCACAATCTTTACAAATAATCTTCTTATCTGTCATTTTATGTTTCCTCCTTGGTAATATTTGAAATGTATTTTTTTATAGGATAATTGCCAATAAGGAAAACTTATAAAAAGACTACGTTTCTACATCTATTATACCACAAAGAATTCAATAAGCAAAGATATTTGAAAAATATTTTATAATATTTTTAATAATTATTTTGTAGCTAAGATTTTTTTCAATTTTGCAAATCTTGGAAGACTATCTTCTACTTTTCTATTAGATGAACCTTGAATTAAAGGTAATGCATATTTATAAAATTCTTCTGTTAATCCTGAGTTATCTTCTTTAATCCACTCTAATGGAACTTTCTTTTCTGTGTTTGCAGTTAATGATAAATCAACTAATTCATAATTGATTTTGTATTCACTTGAATTTTCATCACGCTTAAATGCAACCATCTTATCAGTTTCACCAGCTACTGCTTGTTGAACTGCAACTCTACCTGCATTAAATGCTTCTTCAATATCAGTTCCTGATGCAATATGAGCAGCACATCTTTGTAGTAAACTAAATTCGATTGGACGTACTTTAATATTTAATTGATCACTTACAATACCAGCTAATACTGATGCAGCTCCACCAAGTTGTGCATGACCAAATGAATCCTTTTTAAGAGATGCAGCATATTCAGAAATATATCTTCCACTCTTATCTTTAATTCCTTCAGAGAATGCAACAATAACTTTATTGTTTTTTTCTTTTGCTACTTTTTCTACATCTTTCACAAAACTATCTACATCAAAAACTTTTTCTGGTAGATAGATTAAATCTGGTCCATAACCTTTTAAGTTAGCAAGATCAGCTGCTGCTGTTAACCAACCAGCATTTCTTCCCATAACTTCAATTATAGTTACGATACCCGTATTATAAACATGAGTATCTAAATAGATTTCCATCATTGATGTTGCAACAAATTTAGCTGCACTACCAAATCCTGGACAATGATCAGTACCAAATAAATCATTATCGATTGTTTTTGGAACACCAATAATATGGCATTCATAGTTTTTACTTTGTAAATACTTACTTATTTTATTACAAGTATCCATTGAATCATTTCCACCATTGTAGAAGAAATAACGAATATTATATTTTTTAAATACTTCTAATAATCTAATATAATCTGTTTCATCTTCTTGAACAGATTTTAATTTATATCTTACAGAACCAAGTGCTGAAGATGGAGTGTTTTTTAAAAGTTCTAACTCCTTCACATCTTCTTTTCTTATATCAAAGAATCTTTCATTTAAAATCCCTACGATTCCATGTTCTGCACCATAGATATCAGTAATTGCTTCTTGCTCTAATGCCTCTAAAAACACACCAGCAGCACTAGCATTAATTACAGATGTTGGTCCGCCTGATTGACCAAATAGGCAAGCACCTTTTAATAAACTCATTTTTTTCTTTCCTCCTAAAAAAAATCATACATTGTATAGTATACTAAAAATTGGAACAAATTTCAATGGTGAAACCTTTTCATAAATGAATATTTTTATATTTTCTTTATAAATTCATAAAAATCTTTATAAGTTCCATTTTTATATTTAGAAATATCCGTGTTTTTTAGATTTATAATATTATTTGTTATTAAATATGTATCCATACCTAACTCTTCAGCTATTAAATCTTCACTTACATCATTGCCAATCATAATACATTCACTTACATTTTTACCAATTTTATCTAAAATTTCTTGATAGTATTTTGGATTGGGTTTACAAAATGATGAATTTTCATAAGTTGTTACTAATTTAAAATCATCAATATTATAATTTCCCCATTTAATTCTATTATGAGTAGCTACTTTCGGAAATAATGGATTTGTTGCAATAATGATATCGATATTTTTCTTTTTTAATTCCTCAATCGCCATATGACAATATAGATTATCCGTTACTATATTCTTTATTTCATTAAATTCATTATTATAATAATCTAAGAATGTTTTCTCAAAGAAATAAATATTATCCGGTAAGAAGTAGGTAAACCTATTCCAAAACGCTTCTTCATTACTAATGCTTCCATCATTATTAAGCATATCTTTTACACCTTCATAGACAGCATTCATTATTATATCTTTCTCAAATCCATGGGGGATAAATTTCTTTACTATTCCTGTAAAATATAGTCTTAAAAACTCATCTTGGTTAAAATCTAATAATGTCCCATCTAAATCTATTAATACAGTATTTATCATTATAATATCTCCTTTTTAAAAACATCTTATCAATTATATCAAATCCAAACAAGGAAGTCAAAATCATTTAAACTTTAAAAAAATCCTTAAAAAAGGATTTTCTACAAATCTAAAAATTTAGAAATCATTGATTTCTAATAACTTCATTAAATATTGTTAATTAACATTTGAATTGTTAATTCATGCAAATTAGGACTCTTAAATAACCATTCCAAAACCAAAACTCTAGTATCTAGGTCAGCTGCAAGAACTAATTGTTCCGTTTCTTTATTGTATTTTCTTTTTCCCATTAATTCCATTAATTCTTTGTTTATTTCATCTTCGGTCATGTACACTCTTTTATGTACTGTATAATAATCAATCGGTTCTTTATTATTTGATAATTTTAGTGCTTCTTCAAGTGATATTATTTTAGTTGGGCTGAAATAATCAAATAAAAATTCATAGTCATCTGGATTTTCAATTGATTCCCAATGATCATCAACAAAGATATACTTAACGGTCCTTCCAAAACATGCATACAAATTCTCGTCTTTATCGAGGGCAAAAGTATAATCTGCTCTTGGCATAGCATATCTCCTTCTTGAAATATTTGTTGAAATATATCCTTTTTTTAATTATATCATTGTTTTTTCTTTAATGCAAGGAATATGGGTAAATTTAAAAGGAACTAGTCACTAAACTAATTCCTATGATTTTATTTGAATGAAAATTCGAAATTTACAGCTTCTTCAAGCTTTAAAAATATTTTCGTTGCTTTTTCTTCAATAAGCTTAACTTCATCATAATATTTCTTAGCTAGTTCATGATCTGAATACTCATGCATATTTGTTTTCACATTTAAAATTGCACCTTTAAGTCCTGCATATATCATCGTTATTCCAACACCAAAATCTGATGTTGCAGTTTTATTTGCATATAAAAATGTTGGTTCAGCTAGTTCTAATGATTTTAGAGCATATTTTGCAGTCTCTAAAGGAACATCAGTTGCATGAATTGTAGCACGATTTATTTGTTCAACTCTAAATTTCTTTTCTTCATCTGTTACTTTTGGTAGTCTAAATGCTTCCATAATTTGATTAAATGCATTAGTGTCCTTTTCAATTAATTCTAAAACATAAAGTTTAATTTCATCTAAACTTGAAATTCTACTCATATAATCTAATTTTATGTCTTCTGATAGTTCAATAAATTTCTTTTTAGGAATACTTAAATGACCAACCATTCTAATCAAACTAATACCTTGCGCAATTGCAAGTGCTGAAACACTTCCACCACCAGGTGTTGGTGTTTGTGAGTCTACTCTTTGTAGAAATTCATTTATACTTAATTCATATAGTTTCATATATTTCTCCCATCTAATTAAATTTAAGAATTAAATTTATTTTTTTGCGCTATAGACCCTATCACCATTAATATACACTTCACTAGTATGATTTATACCAAAATGATAAATCAAATAATCTAAATTAGGTGTATCAAAAATAACAAAGTTTGCACGTTTATTTATATCAATTGACCCTATTTCTTCTGCTAAATCAATTGCGGCTGCAGCATTAATAGTAGTTGCAGTAAGCACTTCCTTGGGTGTAAGTTTTGCTTTTATAGCAGCAACTTGCATTGCAAGTTGAATATTTTCACTTGGACTACTTCCAGGATTATAATCAGTTGCTATAGCAAGAGCACCATTACTTTCAATAAAATATCTTGCCTTAAAGAAATCTTTATTTAAATTAAAAGATGTCAGAGGTAACATAACAGCTATTACTTTTTCAGTTGCTAATCTTTTTAGATTATCTAAACTAGAAGCAAGTAGATGTTCAGCAGATATACATTTTAATTCACTAGCAAGTAGAGCACCATTTGTATCATGGATTTCATCAGCATGAATTTTTACACCAAGACCAATGGTTTTCGCATATTCCAAGATATCTTTTGATTCTTCCAAACTAAATACTCCTTCTTCACAAAAAACATCTACGAATTTTGCTAGATTTTCATATTTAACTTTTGTAATCATTTCTTTTACTAAGTGAATATATTCTTCTCTTTTATTTTTATACTCATTTGGAAGTGCATGAGCACCCATATAAGTACTTACAACAGTAATAGGATCTTTTTCATTCAATTTAGTAGCAACCTTCATTTGTTTTACTTCAGTGTCCATATCTAAGCCATAACCACTTTTTGCTTCTACAGCAGTAGTCCCAAATGAGAGCATAATATCTAAGCTCTTTTTTGCTTTTACGTATAACTCATCAAAACTTTGATATCTAGTTTTCTCTACAGTGCTTAAAATCCCCCCACCACTTTTTAGAATATCTAGATAATTTGCACCTTGTTGCTTTAGGGTAAACTCATGTTCCCTACTACCACCATGCACTAAGTGAGTATGACAATCTACTAAACCCGGTGTAACAGTTTTACCAGTACCATCAATTAGGATAGCATTCTTGTATTTTTTATAATTATTACCGCTACATATCTCTATAAATCTACCATCCTCAATAACTATATAGCCATTTTCTATTATCTCGATATTGTCCATTTCACTACCAAACCTCGGAAGGTTTGAACCTCTTAATGTGACTAATGAAGAGATACTATGTACTATTAACATTATTTCCCTCCTAATTTATATTTACTTTTAACTAATTCCTTTAATTTGTCATTATCAGAAAGATAAGGAAGTAAAATATTTGTTCCAGTATTTAACTCATTAAAGTTGTTTGCAGTCTCAATAGCATTAGCATTTCTTGCCCAAGAACGTCTAGCAACTCCGCTCATTACATCCCAAGGAATTGCAGTCTTTAAGATTTTATCAACTCTTGAGGAGCCATCTAATACCATTCCAAAACCACCATTTATGGATTTACCAATTCCAACACCACCACCATTATGTAGAGCAACATAAGTCATACCTCTTGTTGCATTACCTGCATAAACTAAAGTTGCAATGTCTGCCATAATATTAGAACCATCTTTTATATTTGATGTTTCTCTAAATGGTGAATCAGTGCCTCCAGTATCATGATGGTCCCTACCTAACATAATTGGTCCACATTTACCAACTCTTACTAATTCATTAAATTTAAGAGCAATATTAAGTCTTCCAATTGCATCTTGGTAAAGAATTCTTGCCTTAGTTCCTACAACTAATTTATTTGCTTTTGCATCTTTAATCCAGTTGTAGTTATCTAAATCTTGAAATCTTCTATTCTTATCAATAGTACTCATTGCAACTCTATCAGTAAGATCTAAATCTTCTTCTTTCCCACTTAAACAAACCCATCTAAATGGACCATAACCATAATCAAACAATACAGGACCCATTATATCTTCTACATAAGAAGGGTAAATAAATCCATCTATTGGATTATCTCCATTAAGACAAACTTCCTTAACTCCAGCATCATAAATTGCTTTAAGGAATGAATTCCCATAATCAAAGAAATATGTGTTTCTATTTACTAATTCTTTTATTACTTGAAAATGTCTTCTTAACGATATATCTACTAAGTTTTCAAACTTTGATTTATCATTTTTTAAAAGTTCAGT
>JBAYTA010000045.1:0-14388 GCA_041675865.1 Bacilli bacterium
TAAGAAACCTCACAAAACAATATTATATAGTTAAATTATACTATAAATGTTATAAAAAGTCAATAGTTAATATAATTCCATGATAGAAACAAAAAAGGCTGCTGACTTTGTCAACAACCTGAACTTGCATAAGCAAGTTTTAATTATTTACCTTGAAATGCATTAACCATTTCTTCTTGGTTTATACCCAAAGGTATAAGTATACAATTTCCTCTAACATAATCAGATTTTTGAAGATCTTTTAGAAAACCTTTAAGAGTTTCTGAATTTTCAATTTGTTCATTCATTTCTTTAGTAGTTTCAAATTCTAGGACTACTGGATAATTGAATCCTTTTGTGAAAAGATGAGGGATTACAAAAATATCGTTATCTTCAAACTCTTCCATTAGTGCATCAATGTCTTTGTGACTAATCTCATGGTATTCATAACCTGCTTTCTCAAAACCTTTTTTAATCGAGTTAAATTTACTACAACCGACTAAAAGAAGCGATAAAAATACAAGGGCAATTATTGATAAAAACTTATTATACCTCATAAGAATCTCCTTTCCTAAGATATATATATTATATCATTTTAAATTATTTTTTATTAAAATAATTCATTATTAAGTTTTGGCCACTTGTTTTGAGAGTGATTTTGTAGTATAATATACTAATATAAAAAGATGGAGATGTATAATGATAAACGAGAAAATGCTTCTAAAACAACAAAAGAAGCAAAAATTAATACTAGAAAATAAAAATTTAGGACTTAGCATCCTTTGGCTTGCAATTCCTATATTTTTAAGTAACTTCATGAAATCATTTAATGATTTGGTAGACTTATATTTCATTACTAATTTAACATCGCCAGAAAATGTAGAAGCAGCTACAACTGCTTTAAATCTTCCTAATCCGGTAATTACAATTACTTATGCAGTTGCAGGTGGATTTATGACAGCGGGGGCAGCGATTATTGCCCAGTACCTAGGTGCTAAGCAAAAAGAAAGTGCTAATAAGATAGCTGGTCAATTGCTTGCTCTATGTATTATTGCTGGATTTTTTATGGGTATATTGCTTTATATCTTAACTCCTACTATTATGAGATTAATGGGAGCTGAAGGATTAGCATTAGAATATATGATTGACTATATAAGAATTAGATCTTTTGAAATGATTCCGCTTTTTGCCTTCTTTGCATTTCAAGCATCTAGAACATCAAGTGGTGATACATTAACACCATTTTTATTAAATATAATTATGATTGTTGCTAATATTGCTCTAACATATGTTGCGATGAAGTATTTTAATTTAGGGATTAAGGGTGCTGCTATTGGTACTGTTTTAGGTAATTTAATTATAATGCCTATATTTATATTCTTAATGTTTAAAGGTAGTGAAAGACATGTGAGGATAGGTAGGAAAGATGTGAAGATTGATACGCTTGAGATTAAAAGAATCTTTAATATGTCTTGGCCAGTATCATTTTCTCAAGCTCTTACTTCTTTAGGGTTTATTATTTTAAACTCATTAATCTTGTCCTATGGTCCAGCTACTGTTAATGCATTTGGTACTGGAAATAGACTTAATTCATTAGTCCTACTTCCTGCTATGGGAATAGGTAGTATAACTGCAACATTTGTTGGCCAAAACATTGGTGCAGGAAATATAGATAGAGCTAAAAAATCTGTGAAAGCAGCTATGAAGCTTTCGGTTTTAATGGCAATTATTGGGGCTATAATTATTATGCCAATTAGAGAAGATTTAATTAAACTGTTCTTAAAAGAAGATGTTCAAGCTGATGCTCTTTATTTAAGTGTTGATTATATGTTCTTCTTATTAACTGGTCTTCCATTGATGAGTATATTCCAAGTTTATATGGGAACTTACCAAGGAAGTGGTGAAACTAAGTTTAGTCTGATTTTATCCCTACTTAGACTATGGGCACTTAGAATTCCATTAGTATTATTATTTAAAAATGTATTTGGGCTTCCACCATCAAGTTTATGGTATGCAATGACTATAAGTAATTTTGGAGCAGCATATATTGGTGTAATTCTATATTCAAAATGTAATTTTGAATCAAAAGTAAAACCACTTAAACATGATGATGAGCATAATGATATTGAACCATGTCCAGCTTAAAAAAATTGGGCGACCTAGGATATATAAAAGGGATAGATTATAACTTTGTATCAATAGATCGATATTTAGAGTATCAACAAATCGAAGAAAAACACAAAGAATTGTATCCGTGGATGAGGTCAGTACTTGTATTTGTTTTTCCATTTTCTAATAAACCAGTAGAGAAGAAACGCTACTTATCTGCAAGGTTTGCTTATGGTGATGACTATCACATAATTGTAAAAGAAAAGTTAGAAAATATTGCGAGAGAATTAGGTTTAAATAATTATCATACAATGACAGATGTTAGTTTTTTGGATGAAAAATTATTAGCTTATCTTGGTGGTCTTGGTGGCTATGGGAAAAACAACTTAATTATAACTAAAAAATATGGAACTAATATTGCAATTGGTGAAATAATAACAGATAAAATATTTGATTATAATAATGCATTTTTAGAAAGTCCTTGTGGTGACTGTATAATTTGTTTAAGAGCATGTCCTACTAAAGCTATCACAGCAGATGGATATACTAGGACAAAATGTATTTCATTTTTAACACAATATATAAGTGATGAATTTCATTTATATGACAAAGTTTTATCACTTGCAGTTGGTTGTGATATTTGTCAAGTTGTTTGTCCATTTAATAAAAATAAAGAATATGATTATGATCAAAGATTTGATTTCAATTACAAATCAATAATTAATTTAGATATTATAAAAACTTTAGATAAACATTCTTACAAAGAATTTTATGCAAATAAATCCTTTAATTGGATTGGTTATTTAAAAATGTTAAGAAATATTTTAACACTTGATACAAATAATAAAAATATAACGATTGAAAAATTAAATTATTTTCAAAGAAAACATAAATCAGTTAAATGGTTTGATCTTCATTTGGAATATTTGAAAGGAAAACTAAATGGGAACAATTAATCTAGTTTTATATGCACCAGAAATACCGCAGAATACAGGTAATATAATGCGAACATGTATAGCAACAAATACAGTTTTACATTTAATTGAACCGCTTGGTTTTAGTTTAGATACAAAAATTATTAAAAGAAGTGCTGCAAATTATCAAATCACACCTGATTTTACTTATCACTTATATAAAAATGTGGAAGAATTTTTGGAAAAAAATCAAGATGGTGAATTTTATTTTCTAACTCGTTATGGACATAAAGGTTTATATGATGTAGATGCAAGTGATACTTCTAAGAATTATTATTTTGTTTTAGGAAGTGAATCATCTGGAATACCATTAGACATATTAGAAAAAAATGTTGATAGATGTATTCGTCTACCAATGACTGATAAAGTTAGATCTTTGAATTTAAGTAATTGTGCTGCTATTATTACATATGAAGCTCTACGCCAACAAGGTTTTGTTGGTTTAGAACTTGAAGAACCTGAAATTTTTAAAGGCAAGAATTACCTAAGGAAAAAATAATAATATCTCCATTCATGCAAAAAATATTGTTGTATAGAATGGAGGTCGAAAACGAGTGAGCAAAAGAAGAAAAAATTCAGTATTCAATAATTATACAGGCTTGAATCATGGTCTAAATAATAATTTTAATAATAGTCTAAATAATGATTTAAATAATGTTAACCAAGAATACGAACAAGAATTTTCAGAGGAATTGTTTAATCAACAATATAGCAGATTAAATGATGAGGATAGAAACCTTTCTAGCCAACAAAAAAGTGCCCAAAACAATCCGGGATCACGCAGTAAAAGTTGGAAAATAAGAGGTGGACGCTAACATTCTAATACGAAAAAGAAAGTAGTTAAGTTTATACTTACTACTTTTTTGGTTTTGATATACTTTGGAATTTAATAAAAAAGAATATTTTGTGAAATACATTGAAAAAATGTCATAGTATGCTATAATATAAAAAAATATAAATTGAAATTAGGGAGGCCAACATGAAACAATATTTAGAGTTTTTAGAACATATAAAGAAAAACGGTGTAGTAAAAGAAGATAGAACAGGTACAGGAACTATCTCTACTTTTGGTTATCAAATGAGATTTGATTTAAACGAAGGATTTCCATTATTGACTACAAAAAGAGTTCATTTAAAATCAATTATTCATGAATTATTGTGGTTTATAAGTGGAGATACTAATATTAAATACTTAGTCGATAATGATGTAAGAATATGGAATGAGTGGCCTTTTGAAGATTATAAACAATCAAATGAGTATCAAAATGAAACAATGGAAGAATTTGTAGAAAAAGTTAAGACTGATGATGAGTTTATGAAAAAATGGGGTAATTTAGGTCCAGTATATGGATATCAATGGCGCCATTTTGAAGGTAAGGATGCTGTATGTGATCAGTTAGCTAATGTTATTGATCAAATAAAAAACAATCCTGATTCAAGAAGATTAATAGTTAATTCGTGGCATGCAGCTTATATTGATAGAATGGCACTACCTCCTTGTCATATGATGTTTCAATTTTATGTACAAAATAATAAACTATCATGTCAATTATATCAAAGAAGTGCAGATGCGTTTTTAGGTGTTCCATTTAATATTGCATCATATTCATTATTAACAATGATGGTTGCGAAAATATGTAATTTAGAACTAGGTGAATTTGTTC
The DNA here is from genome assembly GCA_041675865.1 of Bacilli bacterium. Classification (GTDB taxonomy): domain Bacteria; phylum Bacillota_I; class Bacilli_A; order ML615J-28; family CAG-698; genus DUVT01. Next base: position 4,727 of record JBAYTA010000045.1, read on the forward strand.
ATACTATGGGAGATGCTCACATATACCTTAATCACCAAGAACAAGTTGAAAAGCAATTATCAAGAACACCAAGAAGTCTTCCAAAAATGATAATCCATGGTGATCAAAAATCAATTGATGATTTTAAATATGAAGATTTTGAATTAGTGGATTATAATCCACATAAAGGAATTAAAGGAGTTGTTGCTGTATGATTTCTCTAATCGTAGCAATTGCACAAAACAATGTTATAGGTAAAGATAATCAATTACCTTGGCATTATAAAAATGACTTAAAGTATTTTAAAGAAATTACAACTAATCATACTGTTGTAATGGGAAGAAATACTTTTGAGTCAATTATAAATAGAAATGGAAAAATACTTCCAAATAGGAAGAATGTTGTTGTAACTAGAAATAGGAATTTTAAATATGAAGATGTAGAAGTAATTCATGATTTTGAGGAATATTTAAAACAAGATCATAAAGATGAAATCTTTATAATTGGTGGAAACCAAATATTTAAAGATAGTTTTAAATATGCAGATAGATTATATATTACTCATATTCATAAAGATTATGATGGAGATGTATTCTTTCCAGAATATAATCAAAATGACTTTAAATTAATAAGTAGAAATGATGATGGTGAATTATCGTTTTGTTTATATGAAAGGATTAGTAAATGATTCTTTTAATAGCTTTTACAATATTATCTATACTAGTTACTGGATTATATGTTTATTTTATAGAATATCTTAAAAATGGGGTTCTTTATTATACAATTCCAATTGTATTTATCATTTCATTTATTGCTTTAATTATATTATTAATTATATTTCTATATATATGTTTATTGTTTAGACCAAAAAGCAAAACAGAACCAACTAGATTTTATTCCTTTTTCACAACCCAAGTAGCTATGGCTGTTAGTTTCTTATCTGGTGTAAAGGTAATCAAAGAAAACTTTGATTTACTTCCTAATAAAAAGTTTCTATTCGTATCAAACCATCAATCATTACAAGATCCAGTCGCAATAATTGGTTTTACTGGAAAACAGCGAATGACTTACATTATGAAGGATGGAATTATGAAAATACCTTTTGTTGGTCGCTGGCTTTATGCTGCTGGTTTTTTACCAATCGATCGAAAAAATGATCGTAATGCACTAAAAACTATTATTACTGCTGGAAAAAGATTAAAGGAAGGTCATCCTATTGCAGTATTCCCCGAGGGAACAAGAAGTGGTTCAAAAAATATTGGCGGTTTTAGAAATGGGATTTTTAAGATTGCGCAAAAAGTTGAAGCACCAATTGTTGTTTGCTTAGTTGATAATTTCTATGCTGTAAGAAATAGATTTCCACTTAAAAGAACAAAAGCTTTGATTAGAATTTGTGAAGTTATTCCTTATGAAGATATTAAGGATTTACATACAAATGAAATTGGCGATAAAGTTAGAGATATTTTAATTAAAAATCAAGAAGAAGCAAGAGTAAAATATTCTTGGATAAAATAAAAACCAGTTTTGTGAACTGGTTTTTATTCTTCTGCGGAGATATTAATTTTTATAATACTTATTTTTCCGTTCTTTACTTCAAAATAATTCATAGAGGAATTTTTTAATAAGGATCTAAAATTAAAGTTGGGATCTAATTGAGTTATGATTGATTTAATAAACTGTGCATGAGAAAACGCTAGTATTTTTTTATCTTTAAATCTTTTTTCTAAGTTTATTAGAGCATTAAAGCTTCTTGCTTCTAGATCTTTTTTCTTTTCTAAACCTTCACTAACTTCTTGAAATATTAAATCATAACTTTCTTTATCTAAAACCATTCCTTCTAAAACTCCAAAATCTCTTTCGATTAGAGCTTCATCTAAGATAATTTCATCTTTAAAATCTAATTCTTCTTTTATAACTTCTGCAGTTTGAACAGCTCTTTTTAATGGACTACTTACAAATGCATCCCATGAACTGTCATGGGTTTTTAAATATTGACCAACTAATTTTGCTTGGTTTATCCCGTTTTCATTTAACTCATTATCTGTTAGGCCTTGCAGTAGAGTTTTTTTGTTCCAGTTTGTTTGGCCATGTCTAACTAAACATATAATCATTATCTTCACTCTTTTCTTTTATTACTTAAATAAATTATAGCATAATTGGGGAACATATGCTATAATAGTATATACTAAAAGAGGTGATAACGTTTGCGTGTTGTAGACTTAATTATAAAAAAGAAGTTAAAAAAAGAACTTACAAAAGAAGAAATCCATTTTTTAATTGATGGATATGTACATGATAGAATACCTGATTATCAAATGTCAGCTTTATTAATGGCTATTTCGCTTAATGGTCAAACAACTGAAGAACAAGTTAATTTAACTTATGAAATGCTTGAAAGTGGAGATAAAATAGATTTATCCTCGCTTGATGGTATAAAGGTTGATAAACATTCTACTGGTGGAGTTGGTGATAAAACTACTTTAGTTGTAGCTCCTCTAATTGCAAGTTGTGGTTTAATTATGGCTAAAATGAGCGGAAGAGGTCTTGGGCATACAGGTGGAACTATCGATAAATTGGAAGCTATTCCTGGATTTAGAGTAGGTCTAACTGAACAAGAGTTTTTGAAGCAAGTTAGGAATATATCTATTGCGGTAGTTGGTCAAACAGCTAATATAGCTCCAGCAGATAAGAAACTATATGCTCTAAGAGATGTTACTGGAACAGTTGATTCAATTGGTTTAATTGCTTCATCAATTATGTCTAAAAAGTTAGCAAGTGGTGCTACACATATTATGTTAGATGTAAAAGTTGGTGATGGCGCATTTATGAAAAATCTTGATGAAGCAAGAAATCTTGCAAATGCAATGGTTAAAATCGGAAATGCATCTGGTAAAACTACGGTAGCGATGTTAACTGATATGGATCAACCATTAGGTTGTGCTGTAGGAAACTCCTTAGAAGTTATTGAAGCAATTGAAACATTAAAAGGTAATGGGCCAAAGGACTTTAGCGATTTATGCACTGAACTTACTAGTGAGATTTTAATAATGTGCAAGGCAGCAAAAACAAAAGAAGAAGCTATTTCGATTATTAAAGAAAAGATTAGTAGCGGAAAAGCATTAGATAAATTAAGAGAAATGATTGCCCACCAAGGTGGAGATACTTCAGTAATTGATAATTACAGTTTACTAGGTGAAGCTAAGAGTGTAATTCAAATAAGAAGTGAAGTTGCAGGTTATGTACATAATATCAATACATTAGATATTGGTAATGCAGCGATGATTCTTGGTGCAGGAAGAAGCCATAAAGATGAAGAAATAGATATGGCTGTTGGTGTAAAAGTATTTAAAAAAGTTGGCGATAAAGTTAATAAAGGTGATGTTTTAGCTGAAGTACATGCTAATGATAAAAATGTAGATCAAGCGATTAAGGGAATTCTTAATGCTTACACTATAGGAAAAGAAGAAAAAAGGGAAAATAAGATAGTACTAGAAATTATATATTAAAAGAGGTGAGGGCATATGTTTAAAGAACTAAGATGGTTCTTTAAAAAAGAATGGCCAAAGTATTTATTAGTGTTGGTTTTCACATTAATATATACTTTTTCATTATTAGTAACTCCTAAAATTATAGGAGATGTAGTAACAGAGATTGCAAATACAAATCTGACAAGAGAATATGCAATTGAAATATTTGTTATTATGATAGCTGTTGCAGTTATTATTTATGTATCAGCAGTTATAAAAAATAGAATTTTGGGTGGAATAAATCATAAATTATTCTACGAATTAAAAAACAGGTTTTTAAAAAATATATTTAAACAAGACGGTGATTTTTTTGAAGAGTATCATTCTGGAGATTTAATATCTAGAGCTACTGGTGATACTAATATGATTGCAAGAGTTGCAACACATTTATTATTTAATACAATTGATACTATTGTATCTTTAATATTTGCATTTATAGCAATGTATTCATTAAATTCAGAATTAACTTGGTATGCAATTATTCCGCTTCCATTAATATTCTTAATTGTTTTATTTTTAAGACCAAAAATAATGAAAAATTGGCGACAAGTAAGAAAAGAAGTTAGTCACTTGAATGACTTAGTTATGGAAAGTGTAACACATGTTAAGTTAGTTAGAGGATTTGTGAAGGAAGAAGAAGATCAAGAAAAATTAAGTGATAAGGCAGATTTAGTTTATAAAACAGCTAGAAAATCTGTTTTAATGCAATCTGTGTTTATGCCTTCATTTAGATTGATTACCTTGATCAGCCAAGGGATTGCGCTTGGTCTTGGTGCTTACTTTATAATGACACAAAATGGATTTACAGTTGGTAATTTAGTTTCCTTTAATTTATATTTAGGAATGTTTGCTGGTCCATTATTTAGACTTGGTAATCAAATAACTGTTATTTCTCAAAGTAGAGTCTCATTTGAAAGAGTAAATGCTGTTTTAAATGCAGTACCTACAATTAAAGATGTGGAAAAGGCAAAAAAATTAGATTATATTGAAAGAATAGAATTTAAAAATTTATCTTTTAAATATCCACTAGATGAAGAATATACAATTAGAGATATAAACCTTACAATTAAAAGAGGTAATACACTTGGAATCGTAGGTAAAACAGGAAGTGGTAAAACTACATTACTTAGACAATTACTAAGAATGTATGTAATTGATAAAGGAAATATTTTAATAAATAATATTCCGATTGGCTTATATGAAAAATTAAGCATAAGAGAAAACATAGCTTATGTTCCTCAAGAACATATCTTGTTTTCAAGAACAGTTTTAGAAAATCTAGAACTTGGATTATCAAATGATACTGATTTAAGTATTGATGAAGCTGTGGAAATGGCAGATTTTAAAAAGGATCTTGCATATTTAACAGATGATTTACAAACTATTGTTGGTGAATCTGGTGTAACATTAAGTGGTGGACAAAAACAAAGACTATCTATTGCAAGAGCATTTCTAAAAAATAGTGATATTCTAATCATGGATGATTCTTTGTCTGCTGTAGATGGTGTAACTGAAGCAAATATTGTGAAAGCACTTAAGAGTTACCGAGAAGGTAAGACTAATATAATAAGTTCCCATAGACTTTCAGCAATTGAACATGCTGATGAGATAATTGTTTTAGAAAAAGGTAGAATTGTTGAGAGGGGAACACATGAAGAATTAATTAAAAACAAAAAATGGTACTACGAACAATATCTAGTCCAACAAATGGAGGATAGTGATGAGTAGAGGAAGAAAAGAACAAAAGTATTATATTAGTACAAAAGAAATTTTCGTAAGAGTATTTAAGTATGCAATGAAGAGTGGACTATTATTGCTTACTGCATTATTTGCATTAATTGTTTATTCAGCATTTGATATTGTTCAACCCTTGATTGTGAAAAGGGTAATTGATGATGAATTAGCTGGAGTACAAACAGTGTGGGTTGAAGTAAGTAGTAATGATGATGATTCAATTGCTGAGTTTGATGGTAGGTACTTTAGAAAACAATTAGAAGATAAAAGTATTATTGGAAATGAATACACTATTAGATTTTTTGAAGATAATTATTATTTAATAACTGGTAGGGTAGAAGAAAAAGATACTATTAATTCAGTTGATACTCAAATTGAATTACAAACAAATGAAGAAGATACATATCTAAGAGATTATAAATTGCTTTCTAAAGATGATTTATTTGATTTTTATAAACCAAGTATTAGTCCAATAACTCTAATGATTATTTATTATGCTATAGTATCTATAATAATAATTATTGCTAGATATGTACAAAATGTTGCATTTAGAGCAAGTGCTATGAAACTTACACTTGATATGAGAAAGAGTGCATTTGAAAAGATCAATAGACTTCCGATAGCATATTTCTCTACAGAACCTAAGGGTAAGACAGTTACAAAAATGATTCATGATAGTGAAGGTGTACAAGGTTTATATGAAGTCGTCTTTCATATAATATCTGCAGCAATTTCATTAATAATGATTTATGCTGGTCTTTTCTATTTAGATGTGAAGTTAGCATTAATAACATTACTTGCTTTTCCTTTAATCTATCTATGGATGAAGATTTATCGTGGGATTGTTAATAAGTTTAACCATCGTATAAGAGAAATGAATTCAAGAATTAATGGTAAGTTAGCTGAATTTGTAAATACTGTAGAAATTATTCAAGTATTTAATAAAGAAGAGAAGATGGCTAACGAATATGATTATTTATTAACTGATAATTATAATACGAAGATTAAACATCTTAATGTTAATACATATTGGGGATTTAATCTAATAAATTTAATTAGAAGGTTAATTATCGCAGGAATTATTGTTTATTTTAGTTTACAATATTTCTCACCAACTGCTGTTGTTGTTGGAACAACTATATATGTATATATAGAATACCTAGAAAAAATAATGGGACCTATAAACGAAATCTTTAGTAACTTAAACGCACTAGAAGATTCATTAGTGTCTAGTTCAAGAATCTTTGAATTCTTAGACGAACCAGAAGATACCGGTTTAGGGAAAGTAACTGGTGTTAAATTTGATGGTCACATTTCCTTTAATGATATTAGATTTAAATATGAGAAAGATAATTATGTTTTAAAGGGAATTGATTTTACAGTTGAATCTGGAAAGTTTGTAGGTATCGTTGGAGCAACTGGAAGTGGAAAATCAACTTTGATTAGTTTGCTTGAGCGATATTATGATATTGAAGAAGGACAAATTCTTTTTGACGGTGTTGATTATCATGCATATTCAAAACAAGACATTAGAAATAATATAGGTTTAATTCTTCAAGACCCATCTATTTTTGAAGGAACTATAAAAAGCAATGTTGCTTTTGGTTTAGAAGTTAGTGATGAAGAAGTTGTTGATATTTTATTAAAGATTGGTGCAGATAAGTTTGTAAATGATTATCCACTGGGAATTCATTCAAAAGTAGCCTATATGGGTGAAAACCTATCAACTGGTGAAAAACAACTTATTGCATTTGCAAGGATTTTATTAAGAAATCCTGCTATAGTAATTTTAGATGAAGCAACTGCTAATATTGATACAGAAACAGAAATGTTAATTCAAAACGCACTAACAATTTTAGCGCAAAAAAGAACAACATTTGTTGTTGCTCATAGATTATCGACTATTAAGAATGCTGATATTATTTATGTGCTTGATGATGGAAAGATTGTAGAAAGTGGAAATCATCAAGAATTATACAAAATAGAAAATGGAAAATACCGTGCAATGTATGATGCACTAAATTAGGAGGCAACAGATGCAACCTTTATTAGAACAAATGCTTCGTGTCCTTGCTGCTGCAATAGTTGGAGCTGCAATAGGATATGAAAGAGAAATAAAAAACAAACCAGCTGGTTTCTTTACATTCACATTAGTTTGTGTAGGAAGTAGTTTAATTGCGATTTTGCAACAAAACATCTTAACTGATTATCCTGGGTCAGAACCAGGTAGAATTATTGCGCAAGTTGTTAGTGGTATTGGTTTTCTAGGTGCTGGAAGCATTATTCATAACCGAGGGAATGTAAAAGGATTAACAACTGCTGCAATGCTTTGGTTAGCATCTGCTTTAGGTTTGTTAATTGGAACAGGTGGAATTAATAATTATGTTATAGCTGGAACAACAGTTATAATTATTCTTCCTTTAACAATGTTTTCAAGAAGACTTTCTGAAAAGTTAACACAAACTAAAAAAGTACAAAGAATTAGAATTGTATTTGACGAAGCACACGAAAAAGATTTGTTTGATAATTTTTCTACACAAGGCGTTATTGTTAGAAAAAGCTACTTATTAAATAAATTTATTCATGAAGAAAAACATCTAAAGGAATCAATTATTTACTTTAGTTTGCCTAAATCAAGAAAATTCCAAGATGTTATAAATCAAGTTTCCCTTCAAGAATATGTATTTGAAATACAAGAAGCATAAAAAAAGACACTAGTTTACAAGCTAGTGTTTTCTTTTTGCATCTAGTAATCTTAAATAGTGATTTGATTCTCTTAATACATGATCTGCTAATAAAGGGTTCAAGATAGATCTTACTTCGCAATTAATTAATGCTATTGTAGCCTGAGTATTAAATGCTTGGATTTCTTTTGTAAGATTATAACTTTCCTTGGTAACTGCAGCAATATTGTTTTGGTTGTTTAAAGTATTATATACTTTCGTATTTAAATTTTCACATTTGATTGCGAAATCATTTGCAACTTTCATTAACTCAACCTCAGTTGGATCTAAAAGACCTCTTATAAATTCTGAGTGTTCTTCCATAATTTTATTCCAGAATAGTTCATTTTCTATTAAACTATTTAATTTATCAGATTGACCACTTTGTAAACAACTGAGAATATCTACGAACAAAATGGCTTCCCTACGAATATGTTCTATTAATAATGGATATATGTTAAACATCATATTGCAAGATAGCATACTATCTAGTATTTTTGTCTTGAATCTAATTAAGTTCCTTGTTGCATGAATTACTTGATCATTTAATTTTCTGATTTCATTACTTAGTTCATTTGAACTAATTCTATTTAATGATTGATTTCTTAAGGCTAATTCATTTTGTGTTAATGCAGTATCAATTGTAAGATTTGATGATCTAGATGTTGCGTTTTCTGCATCTAGAGTGTAATCTGTAACTGCATCATTATTAATATCTACAACACCTCTTGATAATTCTACTGCACTATTCAACAATGAATTAAAGTGTTCATTAAATCGCAATGCGTCCCTATATCCATCAATATGATTTGGAATAAACGCAACTGCTAAGAATAAAGAGTGTTCTTTCATTATTCTTAAAAAGAATAAATTAATCTCAAGTGATTGCTTTTCAAAAAAGTTTTCTCCCATTATATACTCACCTCTATTAATTTATATGAATTAGTTTTATAACTAATTCATATTTAATTATATATTAATTCTATAGGCTGTTTATAATTATTTCTTATATAAAAAATCAGTGAAAATGATTGATAAAATGTAATAAAAATAGTATAATATTAGGGCATGCCGCTATGTTGGAATTGGTAGACAAACTTGACTCAAAATCAAGCGCCTTCCAAGGCGTGCCGGTTCGACTCCGGCTAGCGGCACCAAGTTAGTAGAATAGGTTTGATACAATCGTATCAGGCCTTTTTTTGTTTGGCAGATAGGGGGATTTGTCCTTTCTGCCAGTAAAATATAAACATTATATTCTTGACAATTGGACGATTAAACGTTAAAAATAGTTAGAAATAGAAAAACTATAACTACAATTTAACGATTACATTACAATTTACACGATTACCAACAATTTAAACGATTACTTTTGATAATAGAATAAGGCAGAGTTTTGATAACCTTATTTTATATAACTCTTATAAATATAGTAAAATTCTGTAATTTGATAAATAAATATATATATGACAAAATTAATCGGATAACTATATCAAATTATATAAAAAAGTGATATAATAGTGATAATCATACGATAGGGAGAATATCTTTATGGACTATTCGAAAAGTATAAAATTACTAAGAGAAAAGATGTTTATTTCACAAAAAGAACTTGCAGATTTACTGGAAGTTTCTTTTGTGTCTGTTAATAGATGGGAAAATGGTAAATTTAATCCTACAATTAAAGCTAAGAGAAAATTAA
>JBAYTA010000046.1:0-13835 GCA_041675865.1 Bacilli bacterium
ACCAATACCATCATTATCTTCATCTAATGGTTTTTTTAATTCTTTAGCAAATTCAGTCTTACTTGAAACATTTGTAACGGTAAAACCTCTATTTGCAAATTCAGTAGTTGCTTGAGTCATAAGGTCAAGTCTATCTACGATAAAGAAGAATCGGGTATTAACGTTCTTCTTAGCGAAGTAATCAGAAATAACCTTAATTGAGTATGCTGAAAGAGCAGTTTTACCAGAACCTTGAGTATGCCAAATAATCCCGTTCTTATCTTTTTCACTTAATCGTTTGATGATGGCCCTAGTTGCAAAGAACTGAGGATATCTCATGATATGTTTTTGTTTGATTGGAATTTCTTCTTCTGTGTTGGTTGTAACATTACGAACCTTTTTGATTTCAGTTAAAAACATAATGCCATAACGGAGCATGTACAAAAATCTCTCTTTATCAAATAGAGATGTTATAAATCTGTTACATGGAGTTAGGTCAGAAAGATTAGTATTAAATTCTGGTGTCTCAGTTTCATCTGGATTATATCCACCATCTCTAACGACATATTTGATCATTGTTTCATCGATTTCTTTTAGTTTATATTTGGAATGATACTCTTTGATATCTTCTCTAAAGAATGAGAATGTTGTGCTTTGTCCATTAGGAGTTGTATAGAATGAACCTGCTTTAACTTCATCAGCAATGTCATCATCAGCATCTTCATATTCCATGTTATTTGAGAAAGAGATAATTTGAATTAAATTAAAGTACTTTTTATAGTCATCATTCTTTAATCTCTTATTGATCATTCGTTCAAACTCAACTTGAATTCCACCACTGTTATCAGGGTGCTTAACTTCCAAGAATGCTAAAGGCATACCGTTGATTAGAATACTAATGTCAGGTCTAAATGAACCTTCTTCTGTTCCTTCTTTAATACTAAAAGGTAATTCATTAACAACAGCAAAGTCATTGTTTTTAAAGTCATCTAAATCGAGTATTCGAATTGGATATTCAGATGAAATTAGTCTCTTATAAAACTCTTTTCCTAAATCGTTATTTTTAATTAATGTGTTAATTTCAGCTAAAAGCGAGAACAATTCGTCATTTGATATTGATCTTTTATTTATTCTTTCTATTGCGATTTTAAATCTATCTATAAAAATTTTAGTTTCAAAGTCAACCCTAGCACCTTTTAATGTTTGATATTCATATCCTAATCTTAAAAATTGAATGGTTGCTGGAAATTTTACTCTTGTATCTTCATTAAAATGTAGCATTATTCCTTATCCTCCAAATCAATATTATTTGCTTTACATAGTTCCACAATTTTTCTTTTGATCTTAGTTGTGGGTTCATGTTTTCCTGTTTCCCATCTATTAATTGATGCAAAGGAAACGCCTAAAAGAGCTGCTAACTCTTCTTGAGTGATAATCAGCTTTTCTCTTATCTCTTTTACTAATTTCTTATAGTTCATAATATTCACCTTTTTGCTTGTAACCGTCTTGTAATTAGTATAGCACTTTTTTATCAAATCGTCCATAATTTATTAAATAAACTGTCGATTTAAATCATATTTTTCTCAAATCGTTCAAAAGTTGAGTAATCGTTCAAAACTAGCCCTAATCGTTCAAAAGTAAGGTAATCGTTCAAAAGTTGTTTATGAATAGAAAAAGAGACCTATAAATAGTCTATTTTAAGGCTACTACAGGTCTCTATATTGCTTTATAAAACTGGCGGATAGGAGGTTTTTCCCTTTCTGCCACCAAATAAAAAAGGTCTGATATTGTATCAAACCTATGCATTCAATATGGCGCCCCGGAAGGGATTCGAACCCCCGACCGACGGTTTAGGAAACCGGTGCTCTATCCTGCTGAGCTACCGGGGCATATGCTTATATATTATATCACTTAGTTGAACTACTTTCAATACAAAAAAATGCAAGATGATTTTATTTCTTGCATTTTTAATTTATTTTTAAATCTTCTAAATTTTCATGATACTCTTCTAAAAATGGCATTGTGCAAGCTAAGAATATCATAATAATTGGATTATAGAATGAGTTATCAACTAAACCATGAATTAATATATATAAGAAACTAATTAAATATAAGATATTGAAGTAGTTCTTCTTTAAACTTGTTTTTATAACACTATAGATAAAGAACCCTAAACTAATTATACCAAGAATTCCAGTTGTTGCTATAGCTTGTACAATATAGTTATGATATGTTCCTAAACTATAATCTTTTAAGTAATAAGCACCACTATAACTTCCTGCACCAAATATTGGGTATTCTTTGAATAAATCAAATCCCATAATATAAAGTTCTTTTCTGCCATTATCTTCAAAAAATGTAATTTCTTCAAAATATTCCTTAAGCATTTCTAATAACCCTAATTTAGTACCAACTGCATAGGAAACTATAATACAAATTAATGTGGTTGCGAAAGTATCAATTAATAATCTTTTCTTGTCTTTTGCTATTAAGGCCATTGTAATAACAGTTGGTATAATTAATATTCCAAGTGCTAAATAAGCTCCTCTTGATAGCATAAATAACATCATAAAGAAATTAAAACCAGTTATAAGTAATACATAATAATTTTTTTGGTCCCTAAAGTAATTATATAAACCTATTGGTATTAATACTAAATAAAACATTGCTATAGTATTACTTACTGCCCAGAATAAATCATTATCGCCTTTATTAGGTAAACCATCTAGCATAATATAACTGATTGCAAGTTCAATAGTAATTGCAGTTGCAGTAATTAATGCTACACTTGAGATATACTTCTTGCCTTCATTATCATGAGTATTAAGTAAATAAACATAAATAATCACAAACGCTAGTAATTGTAATATTCCTAAAGTTGCAATATATGTTAAATCTTCTCCTTCCACATTAATAAAGGATAAAATATTAACTACTAAAACACTTAAGAATCCAAAAAATATTAAACTAAACTTAAATCTTGTTTTCCTTCTTATAATATCAATAACAAATAAAACTATTGCAATAATTCCTAGAGGAATAAATATCTTTGCATAAACCTCATGCATTGCAAGACTTGATTCGTCTTCTACTCTATAAGTTATAATTGCACTTAATATTAAGGATGCAATTACACTCCTGTTAGCTTTTGTAAGAATGATAATAATACAAAATACTAAATAGATTATATATGCAGTTGCTGGTTCTTTAAGATACCAAAAAATAATTGCAAGTAAGTTCACTAATATAATGAAATATATGCTATTTATAAACTGTACTATTTTTTTCATTCTCTTCCTCGTTTTTATTAGTTTGGTAATTTCTAGTCGTTTTATGCACAAGTTCAAACCTTATAATAAGAATTAAAATTATTAAGGAAAGAGCACTTACATATAAACCTATTTCTAAACCAGGTGTAAAATATTTAATTTCTAGTTCCTTATTTCCCTTTTGTACAAAAACAGCCATATACCCTGTATTAGCATTTAATACTTCTACTTCTTTGTTATCAATAAATACCTTAAATCCTTTTGAATAAGGTATTGATAGAAACATATAACCATCAATTGCTGTATTAATTTTTCCTTTAAGGCTATTTGCAGTTATCTCTAACTCTGTTAGAGAATTTTGATTCAAGGAATTTATTTCAGATTCTAGTTCAGTTAAATCAACAACATAATAACCAATTTCATTATATTCATAAACTCCTGGATCTAACTTTATAGTAACTTCTAATTCATCTTCATTTTCATAATATCCTAAATTAACTAAATGGTTTTCGTTTTCTATATACATATTAGATGCATAACCATAGTTTCTAACTTCTCTAGTGTAAGCATGAGTTGAATAAATTGTATTAAAGGATTTTCTTTCTTTAATACTCTTTAGTCCTTTTATCTCTACATATACTTCACTCGTTTGTACATTCAAAATCTTAAACGATAAATAACCATCTTCTAAAACTTCTATCTCTTTGTTAGTTATTAAAATATTATTTGAGTTTATTGTATCAACTAGAGATTTCTTTTCTTTAAATGAACCGCTAAACTTATTAAAATCTGCTGAATCAATATCTAAAACAATTGTTTTTGTAAGTAATTTTTCCTTTTCAACATTGCTTAAATATTTAATATCTTTTTTAGTTAAATAAGAATCATAAATAACACCAAAGTTTAAATATAGATTATTAATATAAATATTTGCCTTTTCATAAACAAATTCATTATTACTATCTTTTAAGATGTTTCCACCTTTATCATAAATATTCTTAACTTCATCATATTTATGAACATTTATTGCTTTATAAAAACTAAATCCAGCTGGAGGAAGTGTGTTTTCTGATTCTCTAATGATCACATACTTCACATGATTTAAAGCTAACAATCTTGTTCTACCATTTAGACCATTATAACCAACACTATTATTACTGTTTACAATATTATAATCTTCAATAAATTCTAAAACTTTTCCATTAGTTATAGAATTGTAACTTGAAGTTGAAGGATAGCCATAATATATACCATCATTACTAAAATCACTTAAACCAGCAACAAACCTTTCTTGTTCAACCCTGTAAAAGTCTGTATCATTAATTACATCAGCATATAAATCACTATCTGAATAATAGGTAGTTAGTGCATCTTTAGGGGATAGGATAAAGCAATATATCCCAGATACTATTAAGATTACAAATAAGCTATTATATACTATATATTTATATAATCTCTTACTATTTAGAATTTTCTTTAAAAAGTTAAATCCTATTTGTTTTTTATATACTAAATAACTAATTAAAATTGCTAATACAAATAGGAGAATTCCTAGACTTGTTAGAAAGGTTTCATTTAAGAATACTTTAGATATCCCATAAGATAATAAACTATAAATACCAAAAATAAATAATATAGAAACAACTCTTGCAGTCTTTTTAATACTTACTTCATCTGTTTCTACATTAGTATCAAGATACTTCCCAACTATTATACTACTAGGAAGGGCTAGTAAAAATAGCCAGCGATTTACTACATAACTACCAATACTTAATGCATAACTAAATAATGCAGAAAAAGATAGAATTAATAACACAACAAAAAATATTGAATAACTAGATTTTTTCTTTTCCTTAAATATAAAATAAGCACAAATAATAAACACAAAGAAATTTCCAATACCCGCAGTATAATGATCTCCTGCAGCAGGTAGAAAATTAGAAAATATAATTACAGCATAATCAATTGCTTGATATAATTCAAAACCTTTAGACCCAACTCTAGCTCCTGCTAATGTAGCATAAACTTGAGTAAAGAATACAAATCCTCCTAACATTACTCCTAAAAAGTAATAAAGATTTATTTTTATATATTTTATAATGAGAGTCTTTTTATAGTTTCTAAAGAAATCAATTACTTCAAATAATACAAAACCAAAAGTTAGATAAATGAAAATATAAAACTGACTTATGATTGCTAAAAAGACAGCAAAGATAAAACAAACAGGACTCTCATTTTTCTTTATCTTTTCATAACCAAAGAAAATTAAAGCTAAATACATTGGTCCATTTATAAACATAGGGTGCCTAAATGCACTAAATAATACTGCTGTATTAAATACATAAATAATTGCAACTATTAAAAGTGACTTATCTTTTTTAATTCCTAACTTCTTTGCAAGCATAACTACGAATATACCAGTTAAGAAAAGTCTTAGCATTATCAACAAATAATAACTAAATTCTATATACCTAAGAGGTATAATATACGCTACAATCAATATAGGGTCAAAGAGTGAATAATATGTGTAGTGGTTAATAAAATCGCTTCCAAGGCCAATATCATACCTAAAAAGGGATATTCCACCACTAAATAAGTTTTCTTTTATATGCGAAATAAAATCATTCATAAAAAGCAAATGCTGCTTAAGTCCATCAAATCCTGCATCTCTAGAAACAAACAGACCACTAAATAAAAATGATCCGTTTTTTATTTCAATTGGAAGTAATCCAATTAGCATTATAAAGATGAAAACAATTGTATATTTTAGATATAAATTTAAGTTATTAAATTTTTCTTTAAACAGAAGATTCCTCTGTTTTAGCTGCTTGTTTGCTTCCATAATTTGGTTCCTTAAATATTCTATTAAAAACTAAAAATTGCATTGGTAAAATTATTGCTGTAATAAATATTGGATTGAATTTTATAAATTCAGTTAAATCAAATCTATTGAAAAGATAAGAAAATCCAAACTCTAAACCATCGTTAAGTGCTAACTTTATAATAAAAACTAACATCGCAAGGAAGAAAGTTTTTTTCTTAATTGCTGTTTTATACGTATATAAAGAATTAGCAAAATATGAAAATAAACTAGCTACAATAAATGCAATTGTTGTTGCGATAGTTCCACCATGTTCTTCTCTTAAAAGATTATAAACGATTAAATGAATAATTGTATTAATAATACCAATAATACAAAATCGGATAAATTTTTCAGAGAATATAATTTGAATTAAATTCTTAACTTTGTCTTTCATCATAAATATTACTATCCTCAACTATAAACATTGGTCTATTTAAACTTTGATCTCTTACTTCATAAACTAATTTCACCAATATATAGATGGATAGAAATACAAATACAAACAAGATTTCAAATAGCATTATTTGATAATTAAAGTTCTTATTTATAATGCTATATACTGTATCAAATACTAAAACTAAAAATGAGAATATTATAAGTAGTCTAGGAATTAATAAATGTACATGGCTAAATTGTTTAATCCCCATCCATGCATATTTATATAATTTCTTAAATGACCACTTAGTTTTACCAGCTGCTCTTGGTACATAATCAAATTCAATACATTTCTTTTCAAATCCTACATAAGAAAAAATACCTTTTGTGAAACGATTTTGATCTTTGATTGCTAAAAACGCATCAATTACAGATCTATCCATCAAACAAAAATCTCTAGCACCTTTTGCCATATTTTTATCTTTAGTAAGAAAAGCATATACTTTATAGAAAAGTTTTGCGAAAAGAGTTTTTAAAAATGGTTCTCCAACTCTTTTTCTATGTTTTGCATATATATGTTTATATCCTAATTCATAATATTTTAGCATTTCTAATATTAGTGAAGGAGGATCTTGAAGATCAGCATCAATTAATATAGCAGCATCGCTATTTAATCTTTTAGCTCCTTCAAGCCCAGCTAACATTGCAGCTTCTTTCCCGAAGTTCTTGGAAAACGATATATACTTAACCCTACTATCTATATTGTTTAATTCTTTGATAACTTGATATGTATTATCTTTAGATCCATCATCAACAAATAAGATATTAAAATCATAATCTTCAATTAAATATTTTTTTACCTCGTTATAAAAGATTTTTAAAACTTCTTCTTCATTATAACTTGGAACAATAATTGTTATTTTCTTCATCTCTTCCTACCTACTCTTTTGATAATTTTATCATAACAGCACTTATAATGCAATTAATCTTTACTTAAAAAAACATTAACACTTTTTATACATCTGTAATATTATATAGTAGGGAAGAAAATGTATCGAAAGAATATTCTATCCTTAAAAGAAGTTAACCCCATATTTGTCGAAAAGAAAGAGTTTTAAAACTCTTTCTTTTTCTTATATTTATTAACAATCAGACTCTTAAATTAATATAATATAGTAGAAAGGAGAATTATATTATGAGAACATATTATCCATTTTATTATCATAATCCAAGAGGAAGATCTGCATTTTTAATCATAGCCTTTATTGTTTTATTTCTACTTCTCTTTGACTCTCCTCTTCAATGTTTTATTAAAGAATGTATTTGCTAAATCAATTTAAAAAAATGTAGTATAATAAAGATAGAAGGTGAACCATATGAATAAAGAATTAGAAAAAATAAGGCAAGCAATAATTAATCATCCAAGTAATAAAGAGTATACTCTTAAAGGAATTGAACCACTTTATACTATTAGTCCCAAATCAAAAATAATAATAATTGGGCAAGCACCAGGAATTAAAGCCCAAAATTCAAAAATGACCTGGAATGATTTAAGTGGAGATAAACTTAGAAATTGGTTAGGTGTTACAAGGGATGAATTTTATAATCCTGATAACTTTGCGCAAATCCCTATGGACTTCTATTTTCCAGGCAAAGGAAAATCTGGAGATTTACCTCCAAGAAAAGATTTCGCACCTCTATGGCATCCACAACTTCTATCACATATAGAAAATATTGAATTGATAATTCTAATTGGAATATATTCGCAAAAATTTTATTTGAAAAATGCG
This sequence comes from Bacilli bacterium, assembly GCA_041675865.1. Taxonomy (GTDB): domain Bacteria; phylum Bacillota_I; class Bacilli_A; order ML615J-28; family CAG-698; genus DUVT01. The sequence goes on from JBAYTA010000046.1 coordinate 8,277, forward strand.
AAAAGTAATTTAACTCAAAATGTTTTAGCGTTTAGGGAATTCCTTCCAAAATTCATCCCACTACCTCATCCTTCTCCAAGAAATATTGGCTGGTATATAAATAACCCTTGGTTTGAAGATGAAGTTATTCCTATCCTAAAACAAATAGTAAGAGAGATTTTAAAAAAAGGCGAATAGCCTTTTTTATTCTTGAATCTCTGCTTTATTTTTTTCTTGCTTTTTGAAATTAAAGAAGACTAGTAATGATGTAATCATACTACCAATAAAGCCAGTTATGGCAAAGCCAATGTATACTCCAATAATTAACAAACCAAGTCCTTCAGTTGAAAAGCTTAAATAAAGCATATATAAACCAAAGACAATAAACAACCCAGGTACTAGAAAAGCTAAGGTTTTATTAATCTTTGCAAATAAATAACTTATAGGAAAATTAATTAATTCCACAATTGAACCAATAATTATTGCAGTTAAAACTGGACTGTTACCCATAACGCATATCTCCTTTTATAAAATTATATCATAATAATATTTAAAGTATTATGAATTTAATAAAGCAAGACTTAGAAAATCTAAATCTTGCTTTTTTTTAAAACTATTTATAGTACATGTGGATCTGTTTTCCAATCATATAAGGAAACAGGATCTTTTGCATTTGTATCTCTTCCATGAGGAGGAAGATCTTTAGCGCTAGCTGGCATTGCAGGTGTTGTTGGAACATTAAGTTTCTCAAAACCACGTGCATTATCTTTTTCCCAAGTAGAGCGTGAATCACTCTTCATTGGAGTTAGATCTACATCATTAATATCTATGCCCAGTGCTTTCGCAACACCTTTTCCATATTCAGGATCTGCTTGATAACAGTGAGTTATATGGCGGTGTTTAATTTGTAATGTGGAGTCACCCATATTACGTGCAGTATTTTCAAATAAAACTAATTGTTGTTCTTTAGACATTGCTCTAAATAGCTGTCCAGGTTGTGTAAAGTAATCATGGTCATCAGATCTATAATCGAAGAATGCAATATCTCCACCATCTTGAAGAGGTTCTTCTAAATGTTTATGGTCTTTATGTGCTCCATAACTATTTGGTGTGTAATGAAGCTCACTACCTAAATTACCGTCGACTCTCATTTGTCCATCTCTATGGAATGGATGATGATTTTTTACACCTTTAGGTGCATTTACAGGAATTTGGTGATGATTAACACCTAGACGGTATCTTTGTGCATCTCCGTAAGTTAAAAGGCGAGCTTGCAACATTTTATCAGGCGAGTAACCAATCCCAGGTACATTATGAGCTGGATTAAATGCAGCTTGCTCAACCTCTGCAAAGTAGTTATCAGGATTTCTATTTAATTCAAAATAGCCAACTTCTTCGAGCGGAAACTCATTTTTAGGCCACATTTTTGTTAGATCAAACGGATTATTCTTATACTTTCTTGCTTGGTCTTCAGTCATTACTTGGATAAACATAGTCCATCTTGGATATTTTCCTTGTTCAATTGCTTCGTATAGATCTCTTTGATGACTTTCTCTATCTTTTGCTACAACCATTTCTGCTTCTTGATCAGTCAAATTAAGAATACCTTGTTGACTTCTAAAGAAGAATTTAACCCATACTCTTTCATTTTTATCGTTAATCAATGAATAAGCATGAGATGAGAATCCATGCATAAATCTATAACTTGATGGTATTCCTCTATCACTCATTGTAATTGTAACTTGTAATAAAGCTTCTGGAAGTGAACTCCAAAAGTCCCAGTTTGTATTTGCAGAACGCATATTAGTTCTTGGGTCTCTTTTTACTGCATGATTTAAGTCAATAAATTTCTTTGGATCTCTAAAGAAGAACACAGGTGTATTATTACCAACTAAATCCCAGTTACCTTCTTCAGTATAAAACTTTAATGCAAATCCTCGAATATCTCTTTCTGCATCTGCTGCCCCACGTTCACCAGCAACAGTTGAGAATCTTAAAAACATTTCTGTTTTCTTACCTACTTCAGAAAATATCTTTGCTTTAGAATATTTTGTAATATCATGTGTAACTGTAAAAGTACCAAATGCACCAGAACCTTTTGCGTGCATTCTTCTTTCTGGAATAACCTCCCTATTAAAGTGTGCATGTTTTTCAAATAGCCATGCATCTTGAGCTAATACGGGGCCTCTAACACCAGCAGTCATTGTATCTTCATTATCATATACTGGTGCTCCATGTTCATGAGTCATATGTTTATGTTCACTTACATTGTCGTTTCTACTAGGCGAATAACTTTTTAAGCCATTTTTTGCCATTGGGTTTTCTTTCATTAATACTTAACTCCCTTTCTTAAATATTTGAATAGATAAATATGGTAAATCCATCCATATTTATTATATCATTAATTTTAGTTTTTTATGTTTTAATGATTAGATTAAAACCAATAACTAAATATTTATAAAAAGCATCCTATTTAATATAATAAGATGCTTGTTTTAATACTATTTTATAAAATCCAAAATATCTTTAACTAATTTTTCAGGTTCATCAACTATTATTGAATGCCCTGCTCCTTCGTAAATTAAGGTTAAAGCATTCTTTATATTTAGGATTCATAAAAAATTCTGCTTCTAATATAGGTAGACAAGAAGAAACGGTTACATTTCTAACTTCACGAGCTTGCAAATAAAGAGCATTCATAAAACTTTGTGGTTCAGCTCCCATCATTCCAACTACAATATGATCATTAGATTTAACTAATTTTACCGCTTCTTCTGCTGTTATTAATTTATCTTTATACATTCATATCCTCCTTGCTACTTATTAAGTGGTCCCCACTTAATTATATTAGCTGCCCATACATAACCAATACCAGCCACTATTGTAGCAATAACATCGCCATCTTTTATTTTACCTTCATTTTGAGCCAAATGCAATGTAAGAATTTGATCAACTTGACCAATATGACCATATTTTTCTAAATAGATAGTTTGATCATCATTTAAGCCAAATTCAGTTAGCATTGCTTTATGACCACTTCTCTTAATATGAAGGATATTTAGGAAGTCAATGTCTTTTCTTTCTAAGTCTGATTTTCTTAATGCTTCATCAATACACTTTAACCAATTTGGCATTGATACTTCATTAAGTCTATTTTTCATTCTTTCGGGATCAAATAATCTAAGTGATCTCTTTGCTTCTTCTAAATTTTTAGATGTAATAGGATTACATATACCTCCTATTTCTACACCAGCAGTTCTAGATAATGTACCATCAGCTATTATATGAGAACCAAGTAATATATTCTTTCCTAAGTTCTTTCTTAAAATAACTGCTCCACCACCTGCTGCTAAATTATACATCATCGACATATGTCTATCTGTATAATCAACGAAATCACCATTTCTATATCCACCAACTACCATAATAGTATCAATTTCATCATCAGCTAAAAGCATATCTTTTGCCATTTTCATAGCAGATACAGTTGTACAGCAACGATTTTGAACATCAATACCCCATGCATTAAATGCCCCAATTCTATCTTGGACATATAATGCAGAGGTAGTGAGAGGAAATTCTTTATATTCTTCTGTCACACATAAAATAACATCTATTTCAAGTGGATCAATTTTTGCATTTTTAACTGCTTCAATGGCTGCAAGTGCACCCATTTCTTGTGTGCCATCTTCTGGCCCATCTCCTGGTACTACCTTTTCTACAATACCTAATTTCTCAATAACTGCTTCTTCGCTCCAAACACCATTTGTCTTTTCGCTTATTTCTTTTGCAGTCATTCTTCCTTTTGGTAAATAAATACCAGTACTCATTATACCAACATGGTTAGCCATATTATCACTCCTTTATTGTGCAATGCATTTTTATAAACGCATTCCACCATTAACATTAATTGTTTGACCAGTTATATACGATGCATCATCAGATGCTAAGAAAAGTGCAGTCTTTGCTATTTCAATAGGCTCACCTAATCTATTAAGCATTGTCAAAGCTGCAAATTTGTCTAATAAATCTTGAGGAACTGTTTTTAGAATATCAGTCATTATATATCCAGGAGCAATTGCATTTACTCTAACATTAGCACCTTTTAATGCAAATTCTTTTGCCCAAGTCATTGTTAAACCGATAACACCAGCTTTTGTAGCTGCATAGTTAGCTTGACCAATATTACCAAATACACCAACAACTGAAGATATATTGATAATAGATCCACTGCCTTGTGCTTGCATAGCAGGTCCAACTAATCTTGTAAGATTAAATACACCTTTTAAGTTAACATCAATAACCATGTTCCATTGTTCATCAGTCATTTTTCTAGTCATAGCATCTCTAGTAATTCCTGCATTGTTAACTAATATATCAACGCGTCCATACTTTTTAATTACTTCTTCGTAGAATTTATTCACTTCTTCTACATTAGCAACATTTAGTTTCATTCCTTCTACATTTTCATGAGAATATGTTAAATCAGCTAAATCAGCCGCAATTACTTTTGCACCATTTTCTGCAAATAATAACGACATTTCCCTTCCTAAACCGTTTGCCCCACCGGTAACTATTGCAATTTTATTTTCTAATTTTTTCATTATTTCACCTACTTAAACCTTTTTTAATACTACAGCAGTACCCATACCGCCGCCAATACATAAACTAGCAAGACCTAATTTATTATTTTTATCTCTTAACATATTATGAATTAAAGTAACAATAATTCTATTTCCTGATGCTCCAACTGGATGACCTAAAGCAATAGCTCCGCCATTTGGATTTGTTTTCGCAATTATTTCTTCTTCACTCATGCCATGTTCTTTAGCTAAACCTTTAATAACACCTAAAGATTGTGCAGCAAAAGCTTCATTCAATTCTAATGTATCAATATCAGATAGTTTTAAATTTGCATGTTCTAAAACATTTTTAATTGCAGGAATTGGACCAAGTCCCATAACACTTGGATCAACACCAGCTTGACCTACACCAATAATTTCTACAAGCGGAGTTAAATTATATTTTTTAACTGCTTCTTCACTAGCAACTACTACAAAACTAACTCCATCATTAATTCCTGATGAATTAGCTGCAGTAACACTACCATCTTTCTTAAAGGCTGGTCTTAAACTACCGATTTTTTCTCTTGTGGTTGTACGGTTTATATATTCATCTTTTTCAAAGACAATATCACCTTTTCTTGTTTTTATAACAACAGGGATAATTTCGTCTTTAAATAATCCTTTATCATCAGCATTGATTGCTTTTTGTTGAGAAACCCATGCGAAATCATCTTGTTCTTCTCTTGTAAGTTGATATTGATCTACTACATTTTCTGCAGTGATTCCCATATGATATCCATTAAATGCATCAGTTAAGCCATCTAAAATCATATAATCAACTAAGTTAAATGAACCCATTTTTACGCCATTTCTAACTTTTCCATCAACTAAGTAAGGAGCTTGGCTCATTGATTCAACTCCACCAGCAACAATTACATTTGCCATATTAGCTTTAATATTAACATAGGCATTTAGAACTGATTTCATTCCAGAACCACAAATCATATTTACAGTA
>JBAYTA010000047.1:0-13461 GCA_041675865.1 Bacilli bacterium
CATATATTTTTCTACATTTTTCTACAAACACTTATTATATAATACTTTCTTGTGTTGTTTTTTCATAATTTTTTTGCTTATATTTTAAAAAATAATTATTAAATGACACAAATATAAAAATATGTAATAATAATAAAATATTAATTTTCTAAAAAATTGAAAAACAAAAATAATATGCTATAATTATTATACAAGAATCTCATCTCTAAAGATTTGAGAAGGAAGGATAATATTATGAAATTTAATGATTACAAATACAGTCGTCCAGACTTAAAAGAAATTGAAGTTCAGTTTAAGAAAGCTATTGAAACTATTTCTTCATCAACTAATCTTGATGAAGTTATTAACACAATTGATGAGATAAACAAAACAAGAAACACTTACTCTACAATGCAAAGTTTATGCTATATAAGAGCATCACTAGATACAACAGATAAGTTTTATGAAGAAGAACAAAATTTCTTTGATGAAAACTCACCTGTTTATTCATCTTATGAAGCAGAATTAAGTAAGGTCTTAGTTGAAAGTAAATTAAGAGAAGGTTTAGAAAAGAAATACGGAATGCAATGGTTTAGATTAATGGAAGCTAATCTTAAAGTGTTTAGTCCAGAAATCATTGAAGACCTTCAAGAAGAAAATCGTTTAACTAGTGAATATAGAAAATTAAGTGCTTCAGCACAAATTGAATTTGATGGTAAGATTAACAATTTATCACAAATGGGACCATATGCAATTTCTTTAGACCGAGATGTAAGAAGAAATGCGGAAACAAAAGTAATGGAATTCTTTGCTGCTAATGAAGAAAAGTATGATGAACTTTATGATAAATTAGTTCAAGTGAGAACTAAGATGGCAAGAAAACTAGGATTTGAAAATTATGTTGACTTTGGTTATTTAAGATTAGGAAGAACTGATTATGATTCTAAGATGGTTGCTAATTATAGAAAGCAAGTACTAGAAGATTTGGTTCCTGTTGCTAGCATTATTTATGAAGATAAAGCAAAGAGATTAGGAATAAAAGATTTAAAGAGTTATGATTTAGGTGTTGATTTTAAATCTGGAAATCCAAAACCTGTAGGTGATAAAGATCATTTAGTGAAACAAGCATCTAAGATGTATCAAGAGTTAAGTAAGGAAACTGGTGAATTCTTTGATTTCATGGTTGAACATGAGTTGTTAGAACTTGAAGCTAAAAAAGGAAAAGCTGGTGGAGGTTTCTGTACTTATATTAATGATTATAGAAGTCCATTCATTTATTCAAACTTTAATGGAACAAGTGGTGATATTGATGTTTTAACTCATGAAGCTGGGCATGCTTTCCAAGTATATTCTAGTCGCGATTTTGAAATTCCTGAATATATGTTCCCAACTTATGAAGCTTGCGAAATCCACTCAATGAGTATGGAATTCTTTGCATGGCCTTGGATGGAATTATTCTTCCTTGAAGATGCTGATCGCTATCGTTATCATCATTTAGCTGGAACAATTACTTTTATTCCTTATGGGGTATTAGTAGATCATTTCCAAACAGTAGTTTATGAAAATCCGGGCATGACAAAAGAAGAAAGAAAAGCAAAATGGAGAGAATTAGAAAAGATGTATTTACCTCATAAAGTATATGAAAATGAATTCTTAGAAAAAGGTACTTTCTGGTTTAGACAATCTCATATATTCTCAACTGCTTTCTATTATATAGATTATACATTAGCACAAGTATGTGCTCAACAATATTGGGTAAGAAATAATCAAGATAAAGATGAAGCATGGAAGTCTTATCTGAAATTATGTAAACAAGGTGGAAGCAAGTCATTTTTAGAGTTAGTAGAAGTTGCTGAACTTGATAATCCATTTGTTGATGGAACAGTGAAAAAAGTTGCATCACATTTAGTTGAATATTTAAAAAACTTTGATCAAAGTAAACTTGGTTAAAAAATAATTGTTTTAGAATGTTATATAAATGATTGGTTAAATTTAGGATTTTAAGAGCATAATAAAAGAGGGTAAATATGAAATTTCCAAAAGAGAAAGTAATAATAAACAATAGAATTAAAGAATACTTAAATGATAATAATTATTTTGAAGTATTAAAAATGAAAGATGAAATCTTAAACATTAATTATTCATTAGATGATTATGCTTATGAGTCCTTAATTAAATGTGCATTCTTACTCGGTGATTTTGATAGTGTTGTATTAATCTTTAGTGAACTTTTTAAAAGGAATCGTGAATCGTTAAAACTCATTTATTATGGGCTATTAGGTATGCTTGCAAATACTGATATTTACCAAGCAATGTCCTTTATAAAAAGAAGCGAACTTTTGAATCAAAGTGCATTTAAGGAATATTTCCTGAAGGATGGAGCAAATTATTCTAATATCTTATTCTTAAGTAAAGTAGATGAATATGGCCCCCTTGCCTTGATTTTAGTGAACTTTATTGATGGGATTTCAAAGGAAGTAGTAGGAAATATTGACATAGATAATGAGTATATTTTATTTAGATTTTTTGATCTAATTAATATGCTTTATGAAATTGGCTATCCTGATTCTGTCATTCAAAAGTTAACAGAAGCATTAAAGGTAATATTTAACCTAAATATATAAATAAGTATTTAAGTTTTTAAAAGTTGTTTACCTTGAAAATTTAGGTTAAGTTTGGTATAATATATAAGTTATAAAATTAAGTATAAATAAAGGAGAAAATAATGAGTTTTAATGTAGAGAAAATTAGTAGTAATCAAGTAAAGATTACTGTGGTTGTAGAAAAAGAAGATTTTAATAAATATTATGAATCAGAATTTGAAAAAGTCTTAAGTACTGTAGAAATTAAAGGATTTAGAAAAGGTAAAGTTCCTCGTAATATCTATATGTCTAGATTTGGGGATGGACAAGTTATCCAAAATGCAGTAGATAAAGCATTATCAAATACTTACTTTCAAGTAGTTAATAATGAAAGAATCCAAACATTAGATGATCCAGAAATCGATATTGATTTTGAAAAATTATCAAAAGAAAAAGTTTTAGAATATACAGCTGTAGTAACAGTATATCCTGAAGTTGAACTTGGAGAATATTTTGGTGTAGAAGTTGAAAGACAAAGCACAGAAGTAACTGAAGAAGATTTAAATGCACATATCGAAAGAGATTTAAAAGGAAAAGGAAACTTAGAATTAGTTGAAGATGGTGCTATTGAAAAAGGCGATACTGCAGTCTTTGATTTTGAAGGCTTTGTAGATGGTGTTGCTTTTGAAGGTGGTAAGAGCGAAAACTATAGTTTAGAAATCGGTAGTGGACAATTTATTCCTGGTTTTGAAGATCAAATGGTGGGATTAAAGAGTGGTGAAGAAGCTAGTATTAAAGTTACTTTCCCAGAAGATTACCAAGCAGAACATTTAGCAGGAAAAGAAGCAGAATTCAAAATTAAAGTTCATGAAATTAAAAAATTAGTTTTACCGGAATTAAATGATGAATTTGTTGCTAGCCTAGAAATGGAAAATGTGAAAACTGTAGAAGAATATAAAAATCATTTAAATGAACATATTAAAGAAGAAAAACAAGAAGCAAGTGATAATGCGTTTGAATTTGATGTAGTTGATCAAGTATGTAAGAATGCGAAAGTTGATATTCCAGAAGTATTAGTTAATAGAAGATTAGATAGTATTATTGAACAAGAAGAACAAAGAGTTAAAGGCTATGGTATTTCTTTTGAACAATTACTTCAATACCAAGGAATGAGTCTTGAAATTTATAAAGAACAAATGAAGAAAGTTGCAGAAAATGATGTACTTCGTGAAGTTGTTCTAAATAAAGTAATGGAAGTTGAAAAATTAGAACTATCTGATGAAGATATCGAAAAAGGATATGAAAACTTAGCAAAAGCTTATAATCAAGAAGTTGCAACAGTTAAAGAACAATTACCATTAGATAGAGTTACTTATCATTTCTTATTACAAAAAACAGTTAACTTATTAAAAGAAAAAGCTGTTGTTAAAGCGTAATATTATAGTAGAGTATAACAAGAAAAGAAAGAGGTGAATACTATGGCTAAAGAAACAAAAAAGCCACGCGTTTGTTCGTTTTGTGGACTTCCTGAAAGCAGTGATAGACACATCATCGAAGGTGATGACGCATATATATGTGATGTTTGTGTAGGCATATGTTATCAAATGTTTGAACTAAATGCCTTTAACGAAGAAACTATAAAAACAGAACAAGAAAAACAAGAATTTGTTTTAGATCTTACACCTCAACAAATTAACAACTTATTAAGTGATTATGTAGTTGGCCAAGATTATGCGAAGAAAGTATTATCAGTAGCAGTATATAATCATTATAAACGTGTTCAAAACAATTTATTTCATAAATCTGATATTGAGTTGGATAAGAGTAATATTCTATTACTTGGAGCAACAGGTAGTGGTAAAACATTATTTGCAAAGACTCTAGCAAAAATCTTAAAAGTTCCTTTCGCAATCGCAGATGCAACTACTTTAACCCAAGCTGGTTATGTTGGTGAAGATGTAGAAAATGTATTATTAAGGTTACTACAAGCAGCAGATTATGATGTTGAGCTTGCTCAAAGAGGAATTATTTATATTGATGAAATAGATAAACTAGGTAGAAAATCTGATAACCCATCTATTACAAGAGATGTATCTGGTGAAGGTGTCCAACAAGCACTTCTAAAAATCTTAGAAGGAACTGTTGCTAATGTTCCTCCTGGAGGAGGAAGAAAACATCCTCATCAAGAATTCATCCCATTTGATACAACAAATGTATTATTTATTTGTGGTGGATCATTTGAAGGAATAACTGATGTTGTTAATAATCGTATAGGTGTTAAATCTATTGGTTTTAATTCTACAACTTCTAAAAAATTACCTGATAATGAAATATATCATCAAGTAACTCATGAAGATATTCAAAAATATGGTTTGATACCTGAATTAGTTGGTAGACTTCCAGTTATTGCAGTTCTTGAAGTTTTAGGTGTAGAAGATTTGGTTAAGATTCTAAGAGAACCAAAGAATGCCATTATTAAGCAATATCAAACAATGCTTAAGATGGATGGTGTAAGTTTAGAGTTTGATGATGAAGCAATTACTGCAATTGCGAAGAAAGCACATAAACAAAAAACCGGAGCAAGAGGTTTAAGAGCAATTATTGAAAATATTATGCTTGATGTAATGTATAAAGTACCAAACGAAAAAGACTTATATAAATGTATAATTACTAAAGATGTTGTAGAAGTAAGAGCTGATGCAAAATTTATTAAAGCACATTCGACTTCGAAACTAGCATAGGTGTAATATGATAGTCAAAGAGAATCCTATTAGTAGTCAATATCATCAAGTCTATTTCACATTTTCAATTGCAACTATTAATAATATCTTTGATGAAGTTATTAAAAAACATGGGTTTAGTCGTAAAGATCAAGAAAAGAAGAACAAACAAATTACTAAATTAGTAATGGAAAAAATAGAAGATGAGATTATTGAAAACGAACTAGATAAAATTGACCAAGTTCCTGTATGTAGCAGAAAATATCGCTACTTAACTGAAATAAGTAGGGATAACCCCCTACTTATAATTTGTCAATTTTGCGTACTATCACCGGATATTCAATTAAGATTTCCACCGCTAGTACCTCTAGAACTTTTAAGTGTCCCATTTATTGATGAAGTTGTGAGAGATTTTACAGAAAATATATTAATTCAAAATGAAGAATTTGCAGAAGTAGAAATTGATAAAGCAACTAAAGATTCAATAGTTACATACAATTTATCTTATGTTCAAGGTGACTTTAAATTAAGTGAAATTAACGATTTAACTATTGATTTAAGCAAAGAAGAAGAAGAGAGCATTCTTTTCATAAATTGCCAAAAAAATGATATAATAAACTTAGATGAATCTGATAATGTTAAGGTAATTGCCAAAGTTACAAAGATTCATAAAATGGTTGTAAAAGAATTAACAGATGAGTTAGTTAAGAAGTTAAATTTCTTAAATACAAAGACAGTTAGTGAATTTACCCAAAAAATAGTTGACATCTTTACATTCTCTACAAACTCAGTAGCATTAATCAACTACTTAACTGAATTTGTAATTAAATCAAACGAAATAGAATTTGATGAATATGTACAAAATCACTTTTTAGATAGTGACTTAGCACCTAAGAAGAAAAGTGAAAAAAATGCATATATGAAAGAAGTTAAAAAAGAGTTAGTTAAAGAATATATATTGATGTTAATTAATTTAAGCTATGCAGATGAAGAACCAAGATTTTTAAATAATATACTAGAAGAATATGAGTTTGATAAAATTTTGTTTAATAGTCCAAATAGAATAGATTCTTATCAAGAATATATTAATAAACGTGTTTTTGAAACTCGTGTATTAGAATATTGTATTGATAATAATATAATTAAATTAATATAATTAAATTAATATAATTAAATTAAATTAATTAAATTATAAATAATTTAATAAATTTAATGTCAACAAGTCGTAGACTTGAACTGAAAAAAATCATAAGGAGGTGAAATAATGTTTACTAATCAAACAGTAGTTCCTGCTATTCTTCCCGCAATGGCTGTTCGTGGACGAGTTCCATTACCAAACAACGAAATAAGACTTGAAGTTGGAAGAAAAGAAAGTATCCTAGCATTAAAAGAAGCTGTCAACCAAAGCAAGTACATTGTTTTGTTTGTACAAAAGGATCATAATCAAGACAACCCTGGTATAAATGATATTAATCGCAATGGTTTAGTTGCAAAGGTTATTTATAACATGGAAGGACAAAATGTTCATAAAGTTAAGTTACTTGGTGTTGTAAGATGTAAATTATTAGAATTTACTGAAACTGAACCATATTGGAATGCTTCAATTGTTACTGTACCAATTGAGAATGATGATATGGATAAAGAGTTAGCATATGTTCGATTATTAATTGAAGAACTACAAACTGAGTCAAGGCAACTTTTTGAAGGAAATGCTGAATTATCAAATGTTATTTCTCAAGGTGTTACTGCTGATAAGTTAACAGATGTTTTAGCTTACAATTTGCCTCTAGATTTGAATACAAAAATTAAATATTTGAGTACACCAAATGTAGGGCTTCGCTTAAGATATATGTTAGAAGACTTAAAACGCGAAAAATTCATCCGTAATCTAGAAATGGATATTGAAAACGAAGTTCGTAAATCTATTAACGAAAATCAAAAGGAATATTATCTTCGTGAAAAAATGAAGGTTATTCAAGATGAGCTTGGAGATAAGGCTAAAAAAGATACGGAAATTGAAGAGTTAAAAACAAAAATTCTAAAAGCTAAAATGCCTAAATCAATGGAAGAAAAAGCTTTAAATGAATTAAGTAGATATTCTTCGCTTTCTAGTGCTAGTGGTGAAAGTGCAATTATAAAAACATATTTAGATTTTGTTATTGCTCTACCATGGTCTAAAGAATCTAAGGATTCTAATGATATTAAAAAATCAAAAGAACAATTAGATAAAGATCATTATGGCTTAGATCAAGTTAAAGATAGAATTTTAGAATACTTAGCAGTTAAAATTATGACTAAGAAAAACCCACAAGCAATCCTTTGCTTAGTTGGGCCACCTGGAGTTGGTAAAACTTCATTAGCTAGAAGCATTGCTTCTAGTTTAAATAAAGAGTTTATTAAACAATCATTAGGTGGAGTTAAAGATGAAGCAGAAATTAGAGGACATAGAAGAACTTATTTAGGAGCTCTACCTGGTAGAATTCTACAAGGTATGAAGCGTGCTGGAGTTATGAATCCTGTGTTCTTATTGGACGAAATTGATAAGTTATCATCAGATTATAAAGGTGATCCTACAAGTGCAATGCTTGAGGTATTAGATAGTGAACAAAACAAGTTTTTCTCTGATCATTACCTAGAAGAACCATATGACTTATCAAAAGTATTCTTTATTGCAACTGCTAACTATTTAGAAAATATTCCTGCGCCATTAAGAGATAGATTAGAAATTGTTCAATTAAGTAGTTATACTGAATTTGAAAAATTTGAAATTGCAAAAAGACATTTAATATCAAAACAACTTGAACTTCATGGATTAAGTAAAACTGATTTTGTATTAGAAGATGAAGCTTTATGGGAAATTATTCGTAATTATACTAAGGAAGCTGGAGTTCGTGAACTAGAAAGAAATGTTGGTACTTTAATAAGAAGAGCAATTAAATCTATTTTACTAGATAAAAAGGATAAGATTGTAGTTACAAAAGATAATTTAAGTGATTGGCTTGGAAAAGCAAAATATGCTTATAACAAAGTTGACTTAGTAGACCAAGTAGGCGTTGTTACTGGACTAGCTTATACTCAATTTGGTGGAGATACTTTACCAGTTGAAGTTACCTATTATAAAGGTGAAGGTAGATTAGTATTAACAGGTAAACTTGGAGATGTTATGAAGGAATCTGCACAAGCTGCACTATCTTATGTTAAGAGTAATGCAGAACGATATAAGATTAACCCGGTTTTATTTAAAGAAAATGATATTCATATTCATGTTCCTGAAGGAGCTGTTCCAAAAGATGGACCATCTGCAGGAGTTACAATTGCAACAGCAATTATAAGTGCATTCAGTCACAGATATGTTCGTCATAATGTTGGTATGACTGGTGAAATTACATTAAGAGGAAGAGTTCTTCCGATTGGTGGTATTCGTGAAAAAGCAATAGCAGCTCATCGTAGTGGTCTTCATAAGATATTAATACCAAAAGAAAACATTAAAGATATTGAAGACATTCCTGAAAGTGTTCGTAAGGAGTTAGAAATAGTATCAATTGAAACTATAGATGATGTTTTAGGAAATGCTTTAGTTGAGAATAATTAAGTAGTTAGTAGCACTAACTACTTTTTGACTTAAAAAATAACTACCCTTTTTTGTTTTATTAGTATATAATATAAATCAAGGGTGGATAAATGGTTAGTATTAAAACAAAAGTTTTTGGGATAATTAATATTCTTTTCAATTTGGTTTCTCTACTACTTCATGTATTGCTTTTAATTTTTGCAGGTTTTGCAGCTGGTTACACCTCGTTTCTAGAAAAAGTTATTACTGATGAAATGGGAATAATTGGACTTTTCATTTATGGGATTGTTATTGTTATTGTAATATATGCAATCTTTGCTGTCATTTTTTTAATGATATATTTATATTTACATATAAAAGCATATAGTAGGTTTAGTGAGAATAAAATTTCAAAAGTGTTTATGTTTACAAATTTAATTCTCCTTACTATTTATCTTAGGAGATTAGGTTTTAATTATTTATCTAGCGCTTATAGTGGTATGTCAGCTAATGGAATATCCTTTATTGCATTATTAGCAATATTTGTATATTTTATTAATCCGGTTATAGGGATAATATATAGTTCTTTTGGAATTCTAGATGCATATAAACTAGAAAGAATGAAAAAAATAATTGTAGAAAACTAAAAAAATGTTTGTAAATTTTATGAAAAAATGATTTGCAATAAATGCAAGAATATGGTATAATACTAATGTTGGTTAATATAGATATATAGAATTTATTATGACCTTATTAATGTTAGATGTGTATTACACATGCATAGGAGGAAATATGCACACAGTAGATATTTTATTATTAATTGTATCATGCTTATTAATAACTATTATAGTATTACAGGAATCAAAAGAAGATGCTTCTCAAGCATTTTCAGGAGAAAAATCGGATTTATTTGCTAATAAAAAAGCACGTGGAATTGAAGTATGGATCAACTATATTACTAGTGGTCTTTCAGTTGCATTCTTTGTTTTAGCAATCTTAGCTGCATTCTTCGTTGATAGATTACCTTTATAAATTATGATAGGCCTGATTGCAGGCCCTTTTTTTCACACTATAACATAAAATAATAAAAGTATGGTAAAATAATTATAAGAGGTAAAAAAAATATGAAAACAAGAATACAGGAATTATTTGCAGATGAAAAATATCAGCCTCAGAATTTTGAGGAGATAGCAAAAACATTAGAAATTGAAGAATATCAAAAAGATGAATTAAAAAGAATATTAGATGGTCTAGTTGATGATTACGAAATCTTTTTAAGTAGAAAATCTAGATATATATTACCTAAAGATGTTAATATCTATAAAGGTACAATTTCAATTAAGAACCCTGAATATGGGTTTATTTCATCACCTAACTTTAGTGAAGATTTTTATGTTCATAGAAATGGAATGAATAATGCATTTGATAAAGACTTAGTTGTTTTTAGTATCGTTGATTTTTATGGTACAAATCAAGATGGAGACTTTAAACAAGAAGCTAAGGTAATTGATGTAGTAAAAAGAAATTTGAAAGTAGTTGTGGGTGAACTAAAAGAAAAGAAAAACCACTATTACGTTGATACAGAAAATCCTCAAATCAATAAAATAAATATTATTGATACACTTGATGCAAGTGTAGGGGATATTGTAAAAGCTGAAATCGTAGATTATAAGAAAAAACCAATTGAAGGTAAAGTAATTGAAAGAATTGGTTTTAAAAATGATATCGGAATTGATATCTTAGAAATTGCTGCAAAGTTTAATTTTCCATCAAAGTTTCCAGATGAAGTAATTGAAGAAGTTGAAGCAATTAGTGAAGATATTAGAGAAGAAGTAAATAAAAGAAAGAAACCTAATTTAAAAAATATCGTAACAATCGATGGTGATGATGCAAAAGACTTAGATGATGCAGTTGCAATTGAGAAATTAGAAAACGGAAACTATTTATTAGGTGTTTACATAGCTGATGTAAGTTACTATGTTAGAGAAAACTCTCATGTTGATGCAGAAGCTTATGACAGAGGTACTAGTGTTTATTTAGTAAATAGAGTAATTCCAATGCTTCCTGTTAGATTAAGCAATAATTTATGTTCGCTTAATCCTAATACAAAAAAGTTAGCTCTTGCTCTAGAAATGGAAATAGATTCTACAGGTACTGTAGTAGATAGTAATTTATTTGAAACAGTTATTGAAACAAAATATAGATTATCATATAATAATGTTAATAAAGTTTTAGATGGAGATAAAGAGTTAATTGATAAATATCAAGATATTCATCAAGACATTCTTTATATGAATGAATTAAGAGATATCTTAAATCAAATGCGTCAAAACCGTGGTGCCCTAGATTTTGATGTTCTTGAAAGCAAAGTAATCGTTGATGATAAAGGTAGAGCTATTGATATTGAAGTAATTGATCGTGGAATTAGCGAAAGAATAATTGAAGAATTTATGCTGATTGCAAATGAAACAGTAGCTTCATTAATCTTCCATATGGAATTACCGTTTATCTATAGAGTTCACGATACTCCAAGTAAAATGAAATTAGAAAACTTTAGAAACATTTCTAAAAACTTAGGTTATAAGACTTTAAAACAAAAGATTAATTCAAAACAACTTCAAGAATTCTTAGCAGATATTAAAGAAGAAGATGATTATCTAAAAACATTACTACTAAGATCAATGGCTAAAGCTATTTATAGTGAAATTAATATAGGACATTATGGTTTGGGTAGTTCATGCTATACTCATTTCACATCGCCAATTAGAAGATACCCTGATTTAATAGTACATAGATTATTAAGAAAATATATTATTAATCATCAAATTAATGCAGATGAATTAACAGGACTTCATACTTGGATAAGTAATGCAGCAGAACATTCTTCAAAGAAAGAAAGAGATGCTATTGAATGTGAATATGAAGTAGAAGATATGAAAAAAGCAGAGTATATGGAAAGCTTTGTTGGTGCAAAACTAGAAGGTAAAGTTTCTAGTGTAAATAGATTTGGTTTATTTATTCAATTAAAAAATACAGTTGAAGGTTTAGTGCATATAAGTAAAATAAAGGGTAGATACTTATATGATTCAAAATCAATGTCATTGTTAGGTGTAAATGGTGATTCATTTAAACTTGGTGATAAGGTTGTTGTGGAAGTAACTAAAGCTGATAAAGCAAAACGAGAAATCGATTTTAAGATTGTTCAACATACAACTAAGAGGGAACCTAAGAAGGTTGATAAAAAATCAAAGCCAGCAAAGAAAGTTACGTCAAACAGACGTTCTAGGAGATCAAGACATGGAGAAGGTAAATATAATCGCAAGAAATAAAAAAGCTACACATGATTATTTTATTTTAGAAAAGTATGATTGTGGAATTGTTCTTACTGGAACTGAAATTAAATCCATTAGGGCTAATAAGGTTTCAATTCAAGATGCATATTGTAATATAAAAAATAATGAGTTATTTATTATTAATATGCATATTGCTAAGTATGAACAAGGAAATATTTTTAATCATAAAGAAACAAGAAATAGAAAGCTACTTGCGCATAAAAGTGAAATAAGAAAAATATTAGGTAAAATTACCCAAGAAGGTCTAACGATTATTCCTTTAACAGTTTATATTGAAGGTGGTTATGCGAAAGTTGAGATTGCAATTTGTAAGGGTAAGAAAAATTATGATAAGCGTGATGACTTAAAAGAAGAAGCTATGAAAAAAGACATTTCAAAAGCGATGAAAAATAGGTGGTAGTATGAAGTGTAAGAGTTGTGGAAAAGAAGTATCTGATGAAGCTACAATCTGTCAGTATTGTGGATTTGATTTAGAAGCTTTTAAGAAGCTAGAAAAAGTAATAGTCCAAGAAGATCCAGACGTAGATGAAAAAGTTAAAAGTAATTTGGTAGATACTCCAATCCTTGCATTTATCTTTGGTGTTTTATCTATTTTAAGTTCATTAACTTTTGTAGTAAATGATAGGATATATATACTAATCCTTGCTTTAGTAGTACTGTTTAATTTTCTAACATTTAAGTTAGCAAATAAACCTGCAAAGGTTAAATTAAAACCTTTCGCAAACGTGGGTAAAGGTATGGCATACTTCTCAATAGCATTCATAGTTCTTAAGGTAGTATTTGACATAATGGGTCTATTGATAAAATAAAAAAATATGATATAATAATATAGAATTTTAAGATTTTAAAATTCTATAAATTTGGGATAGTTATGGATTCGACAGGCTATCTGAAGTAATAATAGCATGCTATGGTTGCGCATATAAAAACGCCGAGGTTTATAATAACCGGAAACAATAAATTTGCTTTAGCAGCTTAAAATAATAGTTGCTGCTCGTGATAAAATTCCCCTTAAGTTTTATATCGGGCTCATTAATTAAGGGATGAGTTAAATGAGTATCTCGGCATTTAATTCGAGATTTAGAGGTTAGTTTATTAATGGTTTGTTAATTGTTCAACTAATAAATGAAACTATAAACAATTGACTAAGCATGTAGAAGTTATTATGGAACGTAGTTTGGACAGGGGTTCAATTCCCCTCTATTCCACCATATTAGCACTACAGGTATGATACAATGTTTTCATATCTTTTTTTATACGCAGAAAGGGAAAATTCC
>JBAYTA010000048.1:0-13380 GCA_041675865.1 Bacilli bacterium
AAGCAAAAAACTATCAACATAAGGATAATGTTATCTAAATGTTGTTTTTTTTATTTTATTTAAAATATTTGTTTAAAACAAAAATAAGAGTGCCTACAAAACCTGTTTGTCAACACTCTGAAATGATGTCATATTGACATCATTTTTCTTTTTCTCTTCTTACTAATTCCAAAACCGCATAAGCTGCAACATCCTCAGCATATTTATTTTGACCAAATCCAGCATCATAGCCCAATTCTTTCGCAAGTTCATGTGTGATTCTGGCTCCACCAGCAATTAAAAGTGCTTTATCTCTTATACCTTCTGCTTCTAAAAGCTCAACTAATTCTAGCATATTCTTTAGATGAACTTCTTTTTGGGTAACTGTTTGACTAACTAGTAAAACATCTGCATTTACTTCAATGGCCTTTTTTATAAACACTTCATTTGGTACTTGACTTCCTAAGTTATATGCTCTGACATTTTTATATCTTTCTAATCCATAATGACCAGCATACCCCTTCATATTCATAATAGCATCAATACCAACGGTATGTGCATCAGTCCCAGTTGAAGCACCAACAAATACAATTTCTCTTTTTAGGTTATCCTCAATAAGTTTTTCAATTTCTTCCATTGTATATGCTGGACTCTCTAGAGTTTTTACTTTTAAAGTATCTACATCAACTGAGTGAATTATTGATCCGTAGATAATAAAGAAACTATATCCCTTACCTAAATTATTTGAAGAAACAACTTCTGGGTCAATAAGACCCATTTTTTTCGCAATCTCTTTTGCGCATTCTATAGCTTTTGGCCCATTATCTAAAGGAAGTGAAAAACTAATTTGGACTTTACCATCATTTATAGTATCACCATAAGGTTTAATTAGCATTGTTACCTCCTTTTAGTTCATCCATTATTACATTTATATAATTGCTATTCTTCTCATAAACACCATCTAGACCTTTTCCACCTATGAAACTTCTCTTTACATCTGCAAAGACTCCTGCTTCTAGGGCATCAAACAGTGTCATATCTGCAATTTGTTTTAATAATTTATGAGCTTCATTTAAAATATCTTTTGCTCTTGTATGCATAATCCCATTTTCTTTAAACAAAATATCATTTCCAAAATCTTTTGCTGCTGTTGCAACAAATTGTGCATTTTTAATTGCGAGATAGCGATCTGATATAAATGGTGTATGAATAGCTTCAGTCATCATTCCAAGCAAATGAATTGATTGGTTAGTTGTTACTGTTGCTAGATTAAATAATGTATTATGTAAATAAGCAGTAAAGATATTTCCGTTTATATGTTTTGTAGGTGGCATATATTTTAAAGGAGCATTTGGAAATATTTCTCTAGCCATTTGCGCTTGAGCTACTTCATATAAAAAACTATTTTCAATTTGTGGGTCTATTTCATATGCATGACCTAAGCCCATAAGGTCACTTGGTAGATTAGCATTAAATGCAAATTGCTCATTAATAAACTGTGAAGCAAGAACTGTATGTGCTTCTTTATATGCATCTGCTGTTGTAAGATAATTATCTTCACCTGTATTTATTATTATCCCAGCTAAAGCATTAATTTTTCTTGAAAACGACTGATCAATTAAGGTTCTTTGCATATTAATATCTCTAAATATAATTCCATATAAACTATCATTAAGTAATATATCAAGTCTTTCCATAGCTGCTAAGGCGGCTATTTCTGGCATACATAATCCAGATGCATAATTTACTAATTTAATATATCTTCCTTCTTCTTTACTCACTTCATCTAGAGCATCTCTCATTATCTTAAAATTGGCTCTAGTTGCATAAGTCCCACCAAAACCTTCAGTTGTAATTCCGTATGGTACGTAATCTAATAAAGATTGTCCAGTTGAACGAATTACCGCAATTATATCTGCACCAGCTTTAGCTGCTGATTTTGCTTGGATTACATCCTCATAGATATTTCCAGTTGCAACAATCACATAGATCTCTGTTTTCTTTGGAGGATACTCTTGCAAATAATTATCTCTGTCTTTTTTATTCTTCTTTATTAGCTCAATATTTTTATCAATATAGGGCTTTAAAATTTCTTTTGTTTTTTGTTTATCTATTAAATCAAAATCTGTTATCTTAAATTCGTCATTTAAAACGGATTTAATAACTTCCTCTAATGATTTTTTTGTATGAAAGATTGAAGAAGCTAAATAGTTTGATATTCCATTTTCTAAATTACCATACTTCTTTACTTGATCAACTAATAAATTTGGAATAGGCACATCAAACTTATCGACTCCATCAATTCCTAATAATCTACAGACTGTTCTTTCTACTGATACCGTTGTCCTTTTATTAATAAAAGTTTGAACATCATCAGCAATTTTTTTCGCAAGTTCCCTGCATTCTTTAATTATATTTTTATCTAAATTTAATTTATTCATTTTTTATCTCTCTTCTAAAACATTAAATATTGGTAGATTAATGTTTTTTTCTAATTCACATCTAAATACCTTTGAATCATAACTATATCCAGTAGGTGAAAAAGGATTAAACGCAATTGCAACAATATTAACTTGCTTTAATACATAAATTTTTTGTTTTAATAAAAATATTTTATTCAATAATCTTTCATCCAAAACTAAAGATGTTGGACTTTTTAAAATAATATCAAAGTTTATATTTTCTCTATTTTCAATAAACGCTTCTATGAATGATTTACTGACTACTTTTGGAATATATAAATATTTTGTATTATCGTTAATCTTTTCAAAGATCTTAGACCCATCTATAATAGTCGATGAAATGTCTAAAATTTCTATATTATTAAATTTATCAATTAAAGCAATATTTTTGATATTTTCTAAGTCTAATTTAATATCAATTTGTGGTAAATTAAAAACTTTTAATTTTAAAACTGAATCTCTTATTATTTTATTAAAATCATTAGAATAACTAGCGCCAATACAATAAATAATTGCATCACTAATTGAAGCAAATGTTGTTTTTGAAAATGCACCATCAACAAATACCTTCTCTAACTCATACTTACTTAAGATTTTAATTAAAGCTTTTGTTTGAGGAATTGTAGATGGTCCAGCTACTAGTACATTACCGGATTTTGTTATTTGTACAATCACAATCAATCCAAGTGCGCTCATTAAATTAGTAGTCTCTAAAACTTTAAAACTAGCTTCAAATTCAGTTAAACATTTTTGGGCAGTCGCAACTATCATACCTTTATAAGCAAAAATTCTAGGTTTAGGTAAAATAGTTATTTGGTCTAGTTTTTCTCCATCTAACCCTATTGAAGTTATTGCAATTGATATATCTTTAAATTCATCAATAAAGTAGTTTAAAACTGTAGTCTTGCCTGCATTTTTCGCATTTCCAACTGTACAAATAATTCTTTCATCAGCAACAGTAGCTTTTAGCGTTTTAATACTCTAGACCTTCTTTCTAAATACTTTGGTTCAATTGCAGTTTTCTTGCCAGCAAGAAGCCCACTTATACCTTCTCTAATAATTTCACTACCGCAGTTATTATCATTATAGAAATTAGGTTCACTATAGGTTGTAATAACACCTTCATAGTTTCTTAAAATAACTTTACCTGGAGCTTGAGAAACTATATAATTAGGCATTACTGGAATCTTACCTCCACCACCTGGAGCATCAACTACAAATGTTGGAACAGCAAAACCACTAATATGTCCTCTTAATCCTTCGATGATTTCAATCCCTTTACTTATTGGTGTTCTAAAATGTTCAATACCAAGCGATAGGTCACATTGATATATATAATATGGTCGAACACGTATTTGTACAAGCTTTGTACAAAGTTTACGCATTATATCAACACAGTCATTGACACCTCTAAGTAAAACACTTTGGTTACCAAGCGGGATACCTGCATCAGCCATTCTTGCAACTGCTTCTACACTTTCAGTTGTTATCTCATCATAATGATTAAAATGAGTATTAACCCAAATTGGATGATACTTCTTAAGCATATTAACTAAATCATTTGTAATTCTTTGGGGCATAACAACAGGTGTTCTAGTGCCAATTCTTATTATTTCTACATGTTCAATTTCTCTTAAGCGAGCAATTATTGCTTCCAATTTATTGTCACTCATTAAAAGTGCATCTCCACCAGAAATCAAAACATCTCGTACGCTTGGAGTGTTTTTGATATAATTTATTGCTCTGTCAATTCTATCATTGGACATTTCATGATCTGTTTGGCCTGCAAAGCGTCTTCTAGTACAGTGACGGCAGTACATACTACACATATCTGTTATTAAAAATAGAACACGATCAGGATAACGATGAGTTAAACCAGGTACTGGTGAATCAGTATCTTCATCTAATGGGTCTTCTAAATCATGCTCACCAACTGTCATTTCAGATATACAAGGTATTGCTTGTTTACGAATTGGACAGTTAGGATTTAGCGGATCAATTAAAGATAAGTAATAGGGCGTTATAGCCATTCTAAACTTAACTAATACTTTCTTTATTTGAATTTCTTCTTCTTTAGTAATATCAATATATTTTTTTAGATCTTCTACATTCGTAACTCTATTTCTTACCTGCCAATGCCAATCTTGCCAATCCTTATCTGAAACATTAGGAAAGTACTTCTCTTTTCTTTTAAGATATTCATCATTTACTTTTATCATAATTTACCCCTTCTAGTTATACCTTTTCATAAATAAATCGTATAAGACTTCTGATTCCCTTAATAGATCAAGCGTTAGTTGTGCATGACCTGCGGTATACCCATTTCCTATTATCATTGTTGCTTCACTAGCAACGCCTTCTGCTCCAAGGGCAGCTTTTGTAAAGGAAGTTGCCATGCTAAAAAAGTAAACAATTCCTTTTGGTTTTGTAGATAAAATTGCAGCCATTTCTGTATCAGTCACATTTACGCAATTAATAACAACATCGGCAAGTTGATTATTAGTATGTTTTAATACCTGATTATAAACAGCAACAGGGTTTTTCGCATCCTCAATTATAATTTCATCACAAATATTTAACTCTTTTAATTCGTCATATAATTTTTGCTCATTTACTAAACCAATAACCTTACCTTTTGGACCAGCATTCTTCTTAGCTTGATAACTGCATAAAACACCGCTTTTTCCAGCCGCACCTAAAATTAATACAGTATCACTTGGTTTAACTAATTTTTCTACTTGTGCTGGAGCTCCAGCAACATCAAGAGCAGATAAAACTAGATGCTCATCTAGATCACTTGGAATTTTTGCATAGATACCAGTTGCAAATAAAACTGCTTCACCTTCTATATCTACTTGATCTTTATCTAAATGAATTTTTTTTATTTTGTTAATTTTAAGAGGAGTCAAAGATAGCGATACTAAAGTAGCTATTTTTGTTCCTATATCTAAATCCAGTTTTAAATCTTTTCCTACTTCTTTTACTCTTCCAAGCAACATCCCTCCACTTCCTGTAACAGGATTTTGCATTTTTCCTCTTGTACTAACGATATCTAAAATCATCTCTTCCATTAATTTCAAATTAGAATTAGTAGCTGTTTTTATTTGAGCAAATGAAGCAGAATCAATATTAAGTGTCTCTACACTAATTAGTATCTCATTATCAAAACATTTCATATCATTATCAAGTTTTAAAGCAGCTTGAGGAAGACTTCCGCTTGGTGAGATTACTCTATGAGTCCCGTATGGACATAATGTTTTCATACCCTACTCCTCATTCCTAATATTTTTCTAGTTTCAGCTGGTGTAGCTATTTCTCTTCCCAAATCTTTAGCCATTAAGACAACCTTTTCCACAAGTTCTCTATTAGAACTAGCAAATTTTCCTTTTTCAATAAATAAATTATCTTCTAAACCAACTCTAACATGGCCACCATGGATAATAGCTAGTTTTGCAAGGCTCATCTCAAACCTGCCAATTCCAGCTACACTATAAGTTGCATCACTAGGAATACTATCTTTCATAAAAAGGAAATCTCTTTCTTCACCAGTCATGCCACCATTAACACCTAAAACAAAACTAAAATGTAGTGGTGGATTTATATAACCCTTTTTTACCAATCTTAAAACTGTATCAATATGACCTTTTTCAAAACATTCTAGTTCCTTATAAACACCTCTAGACTCTAAAGCATTTGAAAAATATATTATGTCATTTTCAGTATTAACAAAGATTTCATCTCCACCAAAATTTAATGTTCCACAATCTAAAGTAGCCATTTCAGGATTTAGGAATACTGGACCAAGTCTTTCATCCCTACCCATTCCAACAGCCCCACCAGTTGATACTTGAATTATTACATCTTCTGTCTTAGCTTTAATAGCTTTTATAATTTCATCATATCTATTTTTATCCTGAGTTGGTGTTCCATCATCATATCTTGCATGCAAATGAATAATTGAAGCACCAGCTAAATATGCTTGATATGCACTTTCCGCCATTTCTTCTACAGTATATGGAACTGCTTCATTTTGTTCCTTTGTTACCTCAGCACCAGTAATTGCGCAAGTAATAATTAATTTATTCATACTTTTCTTTGTAACTCCTTAGGAACAATACAAGTACCACTTGCAGTTGCAACTAAAATTGGTTCTTTTAATAAGCTTGCGGAAGACTCTGATATTTCAGGATTAGCAGTTATAACCTTATAACAAGAAAAAATCATCTTTCTAGAAGTATTACCAACATTAGTAATCTCTCC
Source organism: Bacilli bacterium (assembly GCA_041675865.1). GTDB lineage: Bacteria > Bacillota_I > Bacilli_A > ML615J-28 > CAG-698 > DUVT01. The sequence goes on from JBAYTA010000048.1 coordinate 6,702, forward strand.
ATAAACCTCTAAAAAATCACCAGCATAAACAGGAGCTAGAAAATCAACTTTATCATAAGCTCTAAATAATCCCTCATTACCATCATTACGAATAAGTAGTTCTGTAGCTACATCTCCAAACAATCCTAAAACACGGGCACCATCAACTAAATTTCCACCATAATGGGCATCACTTGTAGACATTCTTAGCCTTAACATTGCTTTCATATTTCCACTCCTCTCATAGGTATTACATCATTTATAATAAGGTCTGCATCAGTTGCCTTAACTACATCATCAATAGTATAACTTGGATACACCTCTAATAAATGTAAGCCGTCTTCCTTTACTTCCATAACTGCCATTTCTGTTACAATTAAGTTTACTTGTTTATAGGCAGTTAATGGTAATGAACATTTCTTTAATATTTTGGAAGCTCCCTTATTAGTATGAGTCATTGCAATGATAACTTTTTTAGCTCCAACAACTAAATCCATAGCTCCACCCATTCCAGGAACTTTTTTGCCTGGAATTATCCAAGATGCTAGGCTTCCTTCTTGATCTACTTCTAAAGCACCTAAAACTGTTACATCAACATGACCACCTCTAATAATTGCAAATGTAGTAGCAGAGTCTATAAAAGCACCACCTTCATTAATAGTAGCGCAAATTCCCCCTGCATTAACTAAACCATTATCACAATCAGCAACTGGACCTAAACCAATAACTCCATTTTCAGATTGGAAAACAACATGTTTATCTTTAGGAACAAAGTTTGCAACTAAAGTAGGTGTCCCAATTCCCAAGTTAACAATATCTCCATCATTTAATTCTAAAGCAATTCTACTTGCAATAATATATTTATCTTCCATCATTATCCTCCACTACTATATAATCAACAAATGGATATGGTGTAATAATAACTTCTGGATCAAATACCATATCTTGCTTAATACAATTTGCAATTGTAATCTTTGCAGCAAGTGCAATAATAGGATTAAAATTTCTCATAGTTTTATGGTAAATTAAATTCCCATAATTATCACAAATAGCACCACCAATCAATGCAAGATCTGCCTTTAATGGTTTTTCTAATAAATAATCTACTCCATCAATATTAATAATTCTTTTATTTTCTTGAACAATAGTATTAAGACCAGTTGTAGTTAGAACACCACCTAAGCCTGCTCCGCCTGCTCGAATTGCCTCAATTAAGGTTCCTTGCGGAACTAGCTCTACTTCTAATTTGCCTTCTTGCATAAGTCTTCCAACTGTGGGGTTAGTTCCTATATGGGAAGCTATTAGTTTTTTAACTCTACCGTTTACAATTAACTTACCAACACCTTTATCTTCGTATCCACCATCATTACAGATTATTGTGAAATCTGTATAATCTGTTTCTAAAATAGCATCAATTAAACCTTCTGGACTTCCGTTAGCTAAAAAACCACCAACCATTAAAGTAAGCCCAGATTTCAAATGCTTTTTAAAATCTTCTTTGCCAATAAAACCTCTCATTTACCCTCCTATTTTGGAGGCATAATTGTTGCTTCTCCAACAATTACAACCTCATCCTTTTCGTTTTTCGCAACGCATTCAAATAAAACACGATTCTTATCTTGAATTATCTCTTTTACACTAACAGTTGCAGTAATTTCTTCATTAAAATAAACTGGTCTAATAAACTTTAAACTTTGAAAAGTATAAATACTGCCAACACCTGGTAGTTTAGTTCCGAGGATTGCACTAAATAGTGATCCAACTAACATTCCATGAACAATTCTTGTTTTAAAAAAAGTAGTCTTTGCATAATCTTCATCAATGTGTGCAGGATTCTTATCTCCTGTAACTTCCGCAAATTTTAAAACATCTGTTTCACTAAATCTTCTTTTTAAAGAACAAGATTGACCAACAAACAAATCAGTAATTTTGTAATTCATATTTTCCCCCAAAAAAAGCTGTTATCTTAAAAAGATAACAGCTCACCATTAAAATGGCAGTAGTAAAGCACTCACTTTACTACCAAGATATTAATGGATGGACCCATTAATTCTTTCGGCAATATTTACCTTCTTCTGCCACATCGAGTGTCCATCCTCTAACTATTGGCATCATACCCAAATACTGCACCTCTGTATTAATCTAACCTTATTATACAAAAAGATGAAAGCGTTGTCAATATTGATTTGCATAGATTTTAGATAATAAAAACTCCCATTAGAAACTAATAGGAGTTTTGTTTTAGAATTTATCGTAAAATACGTTTTCGTCTTTTATGTCGTGTTTATTTAATACACGAATACATGCATTAATCATTCCCGGTGATCCACACAAATAAGCTTCAGCTTTACTTAAGTCACCTGTTAAGCGGTCAACAACATCAGTAATTAACCCAACTTCTCCATCCCATTTATCATCAGGGTGTGGCTCTGATAGTGCTGGAATATATTCAAAATTAGGGAATTCCTTTTGAAGTTCTTTAAATTCTTCTGTATAATATAAATCTTTTTTAGATTTTGCACCAAAGAAGTATTTTACTTTACGGTTCATTCCTTTATCTTTTAGATAAGCTAAGATGGCTCTAATTGGTGCCTTACCAGATCCACCAGCAATACAGATCATCTCTGCATCTGTTTCACGTAAGTAGAAATCACCAAACGGTCCAGTAATATTTACTTTGTCTCCAACATCTAAAGCAAAGTGAACGAAAGTAGTAGCTTCTCCCTTAGGAACCATTCTAATAATTAATTCAATTGTATTTGTTTCTTTTGGATTAGATGCAATTGAATAAGCTCTTTCAACTTCAATTCCTGGAACTTTGATTTGTACATATTGTCCAGGTTTAAAATCAATTGAATTTGGATTAATCAATTTTAAACGTACTAACTTAATATCATATGTTAAATCTTCAATATAAGTAACTTCAGTTTTATATTCTTTTGCAGTAAGTAAGCTTTCAGGAACTGATAATTTAATATTTCCTCTAACTTTAACTTGGCAAGCAAGACGAATATTATTCTTTTTTTCATCAGCAGATAAAAATGGTTCTTCAGTTGGTTTAACATCTCCACCACCTTCAAATAGTCTTACTTTACATAGACCACATGTTGCTTTACCACCACATGCTGATGGAACATATATTTTATTTTTAGATAAAGTATTTAATACAGTATCATCACCTAAACATCTTATTTCTGTGTCATTATTCACAGTTATAACATTCTCACTATTACCACCTAATACTTTATCTAAAATAATCAATATTATAGTGATAACAAGTAAAATTCCAACTAGTATAATTGGTAAATAAATATTAAAGCCCATAATTCACCATCCTAAATATTAGCTAAACCGGTAAATCCGATAAATGCTAATGCTAAAATTCCAAGAATAACAAATACTATTCCTCTACCAGCTAATCCCTTAGGTAAATCACCTTTATTATGAGTTTTAGCCATCTTTGTTCTAATACCAGCAACTAAAACAATTGCTAAGAACCAACCTACAGCAGAACCAAATGAGAATGCTGTTGTTTCAATAAATGTATATTCTCTGTTTACAAAGAATAAAGAAACGGCTAATACTACACAGTTAACTGTTATTAGAGGTAAGTAAATACCAAATGCATTATATAGTTTAGGGAAAAACTTATCTAAGAACATTTCTAAAAATTGAACTGTTGCAGCAATTGTTATGATAAATATTAATAATGATAAGTAAGATGTTCCCGTACTCTTAAGTAACATATATATTGGGTAATTAATCATCGCAGTTAGTGTAACAACAAAGATTACAGCAATACCCATTCCTTTTGCATTTCTTATATTAGTTGAGATTGCAATTAATGGACACATCCCTAAAATATAAGCTAATGCAATATTGTGATTAGTTATCGTTGCGATCAATAATTCTATAATTCTATCCATATACTAAATCCTCACTTTCTTTCCTATGCTTCCACAGTTTCTTCTTCAAAGTTCTTTGATGCATGTCTGATAATCCAGATAATTATTGCAAGAACGAAGAATCCACCTGGAGCCATTGCCATAACTACCCATTTAGGGAATCCATCAGGCATAACTTGGAAATTAAGAATTGTTCCAAAGGCTAATAATTCACGAATAATAGCAACTAATATTAGGATATAAGTATATCCCATTCCACTTGCAAATCCATCAACTAAAGTATATTTTACAGGATTCTTTACAGCAAATGCTTCTGCTCTACCCATAACTATACAGTTTGTAATAATTAATCCAACATAAGCACCTAGTGCTTTTGCGATAGAGAAGAAATAAGCTTCTAAAAACATTTGAACCATAATTACAAATGTGGAAATAATAACCATATAAGTAACCATTCTTAGTTTTGATGGAATAATATTTCTAATCATAGATACAATAGCAGAACTTGCCATAACTACAAAAGTAACACCAAGTCCCATTGCAATAGCATTTTCAACTTTATTTGTAACAGCTAGTGATGAACAAATCCCTAGGACAGCAACAACAACTTGGTTATTTGTTAATAAACCACCTTTTAAAATGTTGAACCATTTTTTATATCGTAATCTAACCCATTTCATATTCATCACCTCTAATTATTTCTAGCTTCCCATGCTGCTAATGCATCAGCATAAGATGTATTTAGAATACCTTGTAATCTATTGGATGTTCCTGTAGCACCAGAAATTGCTTTAACTTCATTAGGAGAATCTGTAGCATTCTTTGTTATTTGAATACTTGGCACCATTTTCTTGCCAACAAACAAAACTAAAAATTGCTCTTCCACAATTCTTCCACCTAAACCAGGTGTTTCTTCTTGTTGAAGAATTGCGACCTTATGAATAGTCTCAAAATCACTTTCTAAAGTTACAACTCCAATAATATCTCCCCATAAACCACTACCTTCAAAAATATAACTTATCGTTCCAGTTTTATTATCAATATAAAATGCAATACCATCATGTTCTTCTTCTACAACTGCTTCTTCGAATATATCATGAATATTAGAGAAATTATATTCTACATCATTTGCACTTAAAATTACTGATTTCAACTCAGCATCTTGGTTTTCCAATATCTTATCCTTAGTAAGTAGGTCCATTCCGCCTAGAAAGACAGATGTAAGTACACCCATTACTAATACAAAAAGAATCATTTTATAGTAGTCTCTCATGCTTCCACCTCTTCTTGAGTCTCTTCAACCGGTTGTTTCCAGTTATCAATTAAACCGCTTGTAGCATTCATCAATATAATTGCAAAGATTACTCCTTCTGGGAATCCAGCATACATTCTAATAACTATTGTTATTATACCAAGGCCAACCCCATAAATAACTCTACCCCAAGGCCTAATTGGTGCAGTAACAGGATCCGTTGCTAAGAAAAATGCACCAAATAATAGGTTTCCTACTAATAATGCATAAACAGGATTTGCATTTGCATTCTTATCAAGTAACCAGAAAACTAAACTAATTGCAAAGACTGTTCCTATATAAGTTAAAGGTATTCTCCAGTCTACTATTTTTAAGGCAATCAAGACAATGCCAATTAATAATATAGCAATTCGAATAGTTTCACCAGCTGTACCTGGAACCATTCCAAATAATAAATCTGTAACTGTGTAATTAAATCCACTTCTATATAGAGTTGATATAGGTGTTGATCCTCCAATCATCCCTGTAACAGGATTTAACCATTCTGTTAACATCTTATCAGGAAATGAGATTGTTAAAAAGAGAATTCCAACAACGGCAGGATTAAATACATTCTTTCCGAATCCTCCAAAGACTGCCTTCCCAAAGAAGACTCCAAAGAAAGATCCAATCATCACAAGCCACCACGGTGACGTAGGAGGCATTAATAATGCAAACACCATTGGTGTTACAAACCAGCCATGATTTATTGGTCTTTTTCGAACTTTCGAAAATGCATGCTCAACAATATAAGCAGTAACATAACTAACTGCTAATATTAATAAGACATTTAATCCAAAAATAATCATTGCTCCAATAGATAATAATCCTAGAGCTCCTGTGAAAATCAGAAGATTTTTTTGAGTAAGCACATCTAAATGGCTTGATGTTTTTGCTTCAACCATGAATTCACACCTTTCATATGTATATATATTTTTCAATGATTTCTAAATAAAAAATAGAAATATCATAGATATTCCTATTTTAGCATAAGTATATATATTAGTCTTGTAATTTACTCAACATATTGTAAGCGATTTATCTATAATACTTTTTTACTTTTGTTCTTCTTCGAATTTGAAGATAAACCTAAAGATTATCTCCTCTTTTTCTTCAAAAGCAATACCTAAATAAAGTACATTATCCTCTTTTAAAAATAAATATAAATATTGATTAATATCTCTACCTCTAGATTCATCAATAGTCCTGTCTAAAGCCATTAAGATATATTCTATTCATTTCTAAATTCTTTATATGATCCGTTTAGCCAACCTGTTTGTTGATTATGTATAGATAACATATTATCTAAATTTATATCTTCAATATCTATTCTTCCTAACCTATTTTTCTCATTACTTGTATGCCCAGGAATTTCCAAATCCAACTCATCATCAATTTTAACACTCATATTTCCAATATATGGGATTGCTGAGATTAGTGAATCCACAAAATTGTATTCAGTTACTATGTAATTTTTTCCTATTAATTCTGCACTTTTCTTATC
>JBAYTA010000049.1:0-13372 GCA_041675865.1 Bacilli bacterium
TAAGGAGCTTGGCTCATTGATTCAACTCCACCAGCAACAATTACATTTGCCATATTAGCTTTAATATTAACATAGGCATTTAGAACTGATTTCATTCCAGAACCACAAATCATATTTACAGTATAAGCTGGAATTTCTGCGCTAATACCTGCATTAACTGATATTTGTCTAGGTAGACCTTGCTTTTGCCCAGCAGACAACACGTTTCCAATAATAACTTCATCGATTGTTTTTGGATCAACATTTCCAGACTCTAATGTTTGTTTTAAAACTTGAGCACCAAAATCAGCAGGAGAAATTTGTGATAATGTTCCTAAAAAAGAACCAATTGCACTTCTCTTTGCTGCAACAATAAAAACTTTACTCATTTATTATACTCCTTCCTAATATGAATATTTGTTTACCTTTGAGGGAATGGATAGCCCCTTCTATTATTATACAACAAGGGGCTATCTATTAACTACTTTTTTTATTTAGCATTAATATCTTTTTAGATTCAACTTCTCTAATCTTTGCAAATGAAACTGTAGGAGCATAAGAGAATTTTGTTAAAGCAAGTTCTGCTAATCCATGTCTCTTTCCATCTTTCCAGTCAATTGTTCCAGCAAGTGGTAACTTAACTGGTTCAGCTTCAGCAAGTTCAATAAATTTTTCCCATGTTAGAGTGTCAAAATCTTCTACTCTGTCTAATAATGCTACAAATGTTTTAGCAGCTACATAGCCAGCCATTGCATATGGATTTGCCCATAATGCTTTTGCAGTTGTATCACCAACAGCTCTATCAGAATCGTTTAATAGTTGGTCAAACTATAACTCCAAGAATCTTAAGTATTTGGAACTTAGCACAATGGGGAAATATATTATTATATTTATTGATTTTATTTATTATATTAATAAAACCGGAAAAATGTAATAATTCCATGAAGTGGTGTAGATACACCTAATACTTTTACAGTCTTAGTTGTAAACTGAAAACTAGCTCTTCTTACGGTTGCACCGAAAAGTGTTGGAATTAAACCCGTTAAAATAATTACAAGCCCCATTGTTATTATTTGTTTTGTTGGTGCATTTGTGTATTTTGCTCTTCTAAATATAAGTGCATCTATTAAATATCCAAAAACGAATGAAACAACCATACCACCAATAATTGGTAAGATTAGTTGCATTGGACCAGATATTATAACACTTGGTAATCCAGTAAAATCACTAATACCAGCTGGATCTATTAAGTAACTCGTGGTATATGCACCTAAAATTCCTAACATCCCTTGCGCAAAGTTTGTAGTAGTACTTGTCTTAAAAATAAGTACAATACCTAAGGTCGCAAGAGAAAGAAATGAAAAAGATACAAGAACACTAATAATGATATCCATATTTATCTTCCTTTCTTGTTAACGCTTTCATAATTATGCTTAATTTTTAGGACTTTTCAGGGTCCTTTTTTGCATAAATATATTAAATTAAGCTGAATAAATATATCTATTTTAAAAATGAATAATTATTCAGTTTCTACGCCTCTATAATAACATTAATAATTATTCATTGTCAAGAAAATATATTTAATTTAAACTTATTATTAATCAAAGGTTGCGTACTATTCATTTTTACGTTATAATTTATAAGGTGAAATTATGAAAGAAACAATTAGACTACCTAAAACAAAAGCAGGTAACAATTCATTTTTAAAAATAATCGAAACAGCAAAAGAATTGTTTGCGAAAAAGGGTTATCAATCAACATCTATTAATGAAATTATTAGAGATGCTAATATAGCAACAGGAACACTCTATAAATATTTTGATGATAAAAGAGCCGTCTATGATTATTTATTGGCTGATTATTCAAAAAAAATTCGAAGTAGAATATCAGATGCTATTTCTAATCATCAAACAAGATACGAAAAAGAAAGAATTGGTTTAAAAACATTCATTGAGTTTGCTATAGAAGATAAATTATCGTATCGTTTAATCTGGGAATCCTTGTTTGTGGAAAAAGAACTCTTTATACAATATTATAAAAACTTCTCAGCATCTTATATGAAACAATTAGAAACAGCAGTTACTAATCAAGAAATTGATCAAAATATTGATTTAGAAACCCTATCTTTTGTTTTAATGGGAATTTCAAATTTTGTTGGCTTGCAAGTGGTATTTAAAGAAAATATATCAACTGATGAACTTGATTATATAACAGACCAAGTAATGTATATTTTAAAAAACGGAATATTCAAATAACAAAAAAGCTACCACTTCGGTAGCTTTTTGAATTAACTTCTAATAAAAATTTGTGTGAAATAATATGTTCCATTACTAGCTCTAGCAACACCTACGCCAATTTGATTAAAATTAGAGTTTAGGATATTTGCTCTATGCCCACTTGAGTTCATCCATGAATTCATAACTTGTTGAGCTGAAGTTTGCCCCGATGCAATATTTTCTGCTGCTTGGGTGAATTTAATTCCAAAATCAGACAACATTTTAAACGGAGTTCCATATACAGGAGAATTATGAGAAAAGTAATTATAATCAATCATATCTTGTGATTTAATTCTAGCAACCCTAGAAATTTCCCAGTTTTCACTTAGCGGACTTAATCCTCTATTTTGTCTTTCTTGATTGACTAATCTTATAATTTCTTGTTCCATATCTCTATATGTAGAACCTGCAGGAATATTAACTACTTGCCCGATATATATTAAGTCTGGGTCTGGTATTTGCGGATTTGCATTTATTAACTCGGTTACCCCTACTTGATATAAACTGGCAATCTTCCATAATGTATCACCTTTTTTAACAGTGTACTTTTGTAATCTTAAATCATTCATACTTTATTATATGAGATGTTTAGTTTTTTTGTTAATAAATCAATAAAATTTAAAAACCACCCTATGGTTATAATTTATTTCTTTGTAACAGTAATAAGTCCATTTTTAGAAAGATTAGTCTTTTTCGGATCTCCCGCATAAGATACACTTCCAAGTCCATTTACAGATAAAGTTAAATCTTCTGTGATATTAAAACTAGATGAAGATGTTCCATCTATTGTAATATCTGCAGTATTTGCAACCAACTTATTAAAATTAATGTTAATAACTCCATTACAAGATAAATCTAAATTTTCAACTTCACCTTCTGCTTCTAGATTAAATGTCCCATTTAATGTAAAAACGGCGGTCTTCAAATTAAGATTTTTTAAATCAGATGAAAATACGCCATCAAAACTAACACTTAGCTTTTCTGTCACATTTTCCAAATTAAGATCACCTGAAAATACGCCATTCACATCAATCTTTAATGATGTATCATAATTTCCATAATCATCTTTTATATCAAATGCTCCAACTAGACTATATGCATTTAATTTTACTTGCGTAATTTCTATTGTAAACTCCTTAACATCATATCTATATTTTTTATCACCAATTATTTTAATCGTGTTGTTTTTTAATTCTAAATTAATTGTTTTTAAAATATCTTCATCAGTTGTTACTTTAATTAAAGGTACTTCACCTTCAATAAATTTAATTTTTATAGACCCTGTACTTAGGTTAATATAATTCACTTCTAATTCATATGCATTATAAGTATTAAAATTATTTAACTCTTCTGATTTTAATAAACCATTACCTTTAAATAATTGCTTATTTACTCTACAACCAGTTAAAAATAATACAAAAGCTAAGAGAATAATTCCTATTCCAAAATACTTCATAGTTCATCCTTTCGTTCAATATCAAAGATATTAGCTACTTATAGAGTATAATTTTTGTAAGCAATTGTCAATCAAATTTTTTTATAAATTTTCGTGAACTGAATCTCTTAATATTTTTGCTAAACCAGTTCCAAATTTATCATAATACTTTGTAAATCTTTCATCAGCCAAATACATATCAACTAAAGCTAAATGTGCTTCTCTGTTATAATTTCCCCAAGTTAAAGTAAGCCAAGCTTTATGCAAATTTGCGACTTCATTCCTTAACTCTTGACTATCATTTTCTTTAATTCCTTTTAACACTTCAATGATTCTTAAATCTAATTTAAGCATATTGTTATATTCTTCTTCAGTTAGATGCATAAACTGTTTTTTAGACTTCTCATATTTGTCTACTCCCCATCTAGAGATTACCTCATCTTTATACTTATCATCATTTTCTTTGATAAGTTCAGCTTTTAGACCTGCAAATTTTTCTTTATCGCTCATAATAGTTTCTCCTTTCAATGCGCTTATAGTGGTCTTCACATTCTTAACTAACTTTTCTAATTGAACTTTTTTTAACTCCAATACCTTTAAATGTTCATTTAAAATTTCAACTCTTTTTGCTTTATCTAAAGTCTTCATCAAAACCTTTATATCTTCTAACTTTATACCCATTTCTTTAAATAGAAGGATTTGTTGGAGAGCATCAACCATCTCACTATCATAATAACGGTAATTTGAGACTTCATCTCTTTTAGGAATTAATAAGCCAATTTGATCATAGTATCTTAGTGTCCTACTACTTATACCAGCAAGACTTGCTAATTCATTAGTTTTATATTTCATTTTTTCACCACCTCTAATAGTATAAACTATTACGCTACGTCAATGTCAACAATTATTATAAATTATATTTAGAAACAAATCCACAGAGTCCGAGTTTATTAAACTCATACCACTCTTCAATTTTTTCTTTTGTATTAACTTTTAACTCTAATAAACTTAGTCTTGCAAATTCTAATGCAGCTGTACCATTTGCAGTAATAATATTTTGATCAATAACAGCAGGAGCATCTATATAATTAGCGCTATTATTATATAAGGTGTTCTCCCAACCTTCACAGCTTACTAACCCATTACTTGTATGTTTTATCTTATTTAAATATCCATTAGCAGCCAAAAACTCTGATGCTGCACATATTGCTCCAAGTAATTTATTTTCCTTGATTGTTTTTTCAATTAATGGCACTACTTTCTTGGCTTCCTTTAATACCCAAGAATAACCACCTATCAAGAAAAGAGCTTCATAATTATCTATAATATTTATAATATCATAATCAGGAAGTGTAGTAAATCCACCAATAGTTTTTATTGGTTCTTTCGTAATTGATACAACCTTTACTTCAAACTTATTACTTAATTCATTTATAGCGGATGCTAAATAACTAGCTTCCCATTCTGCATAATTATTTAAACATAAAAATAATATTTTCTTTTTTTCCATAAATTCCTCCAATAAAATTATAACATTATCTTTTTATATTTTTTTATACAACACATATATATTTAAAGAAGCCTAAAAAGGCTTCCTTGTTTAAATAAAACTAATTGTTAGAATAGAAATAATTAATGTTGCAAGGTTTGCAATAAAACCATAAAATGTAGCCCAAGATTTTGACTTTTCTTTAAGCATATATCTATAAAAGACCATTTCAAAAATAAAGACTAAAATCTCACCTATTACTATAACACTCAAGAGCCCAATATCAGCTCCCCATGAATAGTAACCTATAAACATAAAAAGAGTTAAAATAGACTGAGTAATAAAATTAGTAATACCTACAATGATGAAACTTTTTCTTAGTCTATACATAAACAAAGCAAGAATAATTAATTCAACACCAATAGTCGCAGCAACTCTAACAATATATCTCCACGATATATGACCCATTGGAATGTTTTCCTTTACAACACCTACATTCGATTGTGACTTACTTAAATCAACATCAGTTAAATCAAAAGTCATTGTAGATCTAAATAACTTTCTAGTTACCACATTTGAAGTTATGATATTTCCGTCTTTAGTTATAATAGCAATCTTAAATACTTGTGGAGCAGAAAAGTAGCCAGTTTTAAATAGATTATTTTGCAGACTATATAATATAGCTGGTGCTCCATTATATAGCGTCCTTGATGCATATCCATCTTCATCTTGATAGCCATTTAAAATATCTAGAGGAAAATCATCTCTATAATATTCTTTTAACCGATATGAAAGAGTTTCTTCATCAACCATTTCTACAGGGTAATTTCTTTTGATTAATAGTTCAAAGTAATACGGTTGATTGACTCCAACAACTTTAATCTCTGCACTTGGTTTTTCAAACATATCTGCACTTACTTTCATAGGCACAAATAACAATAATACTAGTAAAATGAAAAGTAATACTTTAAGTTTTCTCAAGTTTTCCCTCCTTGTATTAATATAACATTTATTACTTATTATTTTTTAATCAAAAAATGCTACTTAAATAGTAGCACGATTTTCATTAAAATGAAAGACTTGTTTTAATCTTGCATTTACTTCTTCTTTACTCATATTATTTTGCATTACATATCTATTTCTAGGATGAATTGAACATTCATATGAACAACCTCCTAAGTATTTAGCTTCATTTTCTACACTTGCTAAAATTTGTTCATTACAATCAGGATTTGCACAGTTAATATATCTCTCACATGGACTACCATCATAATGATCTTTACCAACAACAACTTTTTCAACCCTATTGATTGGTACTGTTAATCTTCTATCGAAGACATAACACTTTCCATCCCAAAGTTGCCCTTTCGCAATTTCATCTTTTCCATATGATACAATACCACCTTTTAGTTGACCAACATCATCAAATCCTTCTTTCTTTAACCAACCAGATAGCTTTTCGCATCTAACACCACCGGTACAGTAAGTAAGGATTTTTTTATTTTCTAATAATCGTTTATTGTTCTTAATCCAATTTGGAAGGTCTCTAAAGTTTCTAATATCTGGTTTTATAGCTCCTCTAAAATGACCAACTGCATGTTCATAATCATTCCTTGCATCGATTACTATTGTATCTTCTTCTTGCATTCTCTTATAAAACTCTTTTGGCTCTACATATTCACCAGTTATTTTCTTTGGATTAATATCATCTTCTAAACTTAAATTGACTAACTCTTTTTTGATTCTTACATGCATCTTTTTAAAAGCATGCTCATAATGTTCATCAATTTTAAAAACGATATCCTTAAAACGTTCATCACTTCTTAAGTAATCCATATATTTATATACATCATCTTTTAATCCTGATAATGTACCATTTATTCCTTCTTTCGCAATATATATTCTTCCAAGCAAATTGTTGCCATTACAGAATGCTTGGTGTTCTTCTCTAAAGGTTTCTAAATCATCAATATTTGTATAGTGATAATAAAGAATAACTAAATATTCCATTTTTCTAGCTCCTTAAATTTATTTAAATTATATCTAATATAATAATAAAAAAACGGTCTTGAAGCAATTTTAATGCACTAGAAAATAAAAGCACTTCTTCCTGTGGGAAGAAATGCTTATTTTTTAATTTATTCTTTAGTACCTAATTCACTATAGTTTGTATTAAGATGAATTAAAGTAGCTAATACTTCTAAATCAGTAATTGCAACTCCATCTGCATCTTCAAAGTAGTTATGATTTAAATCAGCTAAGTCAACTGTTTCATAATATACTCTGTTAATTGTTGCAAGGAATTGGTTTTCATTAATATTTGCAGTCCATGTGCCTGTATTCGCACCTGTATTACGGAAGTGGATATCATTTACATTTCCTTCAAATACATTGTGTTTTACTGAAATTGTTACATTTTGATCATTAAATGTAGATGTAGTAATTGCAGCTGAACCAGGATGAGTCTCAACTGGTTCTGCATTATTAACATCACCAATGTTCTTAAATGTATTGTATTCAATATTAATATTTTGAGTATTTCCACTTGATGCACTATATGCTCTAAATACTATAGCAGCTGAAGCACCTAATTCATCATTTTCAAATTTATTTCTCAAAATATTATATGTTCCATTGTTGTAACCACCATCAAATCTGATAGCTCCAACTTTGAAGTTTGTGAATTCATTATCTGTAATAGTGATAGTTTTACCAACACTTGTACGGTCTAAAGATATAATATCAGAAGCCATATTATCAAAAGTATTATTAGTGATAGTTACATCACCAACCACATTTTCACTAGCAAGTGTATAGAATTGGATAAATGCATTTACATCTGCTCTTGTGAAAGGCGAATATAAAGATGCAGTTATTGTACTATCATATACTTTATTATTATCAAATACAAATCCATCAATTTTACCTTTTGCATAAATTTGACCTTTACCAGTAAACTCTAAACCAGTCATTGTAATACCATTTTGACCAGTTACAGTTTCACCATCTAAACCAGCTAAAGTAATCTTAGCAGCAATTACTGCTGTTTCACCATTAGCAGATGTTAGAGTGAAGTTAGGGCTAGTTATAGTCATAGCTTCAGTATAAGTTGCACCTCTTAGATATACTGTATAACCATCTACCATTTTATCCATTGCATCATCAAGAGTTGTGAATGCATTAACACCAAATTCATAACGAACTCCGTCAAACACATATTCTTCACCAGTTGCTAAAACAACATTTGGATCAACGATAAACGCTTCATCAGCATCTACAGCAACAACTTCTTCAAAAATTGCAAATAATTCTAAATCAGCAGGAGCATCAACTGGAAGTGCAGTTACAAAGTCACCTTCACCATCAGCTTGTGTGTTCCATCCAACAAATTCGAAACCTACTTTAGTTATAACTGGTAGAGTTGATGGTGAATAATTATGATAATCATAAACCATTTCAAATTCACCCTTGTTAAAATTAGTGGTTCCTTCAACTTTAATGTATGAAGCATCACCAGCATTAATACCAGTTAGATATCTCATCATATCATATTGACCAACACTTTCACTCCAGAATCTATTTGTATGTGCTTTTGTTTCATCATGAATCCAATTTGCATATTGAACCCATTTTGCATGATATGCAACTGAGTTAAAGAAATAAGCATCATTAATGATTTCAGGAGCAGAATCTCTTAATCCTTGAAGTCTTAAGTGGTTAACTGAACCAGCACGATACTCTTCACCTAAACCTAGAGCATCACCAGTTAATCCGATATATTTAATATATTCACCGATAAATTTAGAATCAACGCCAGTACCTGTTTTATCTTTTCCAGAGAATTCTGAGAAAGTCATAGCATCGCGTTCAATAATTCCTTTATCTTTTAACCAAGTGAAGAAATCAAATAAGAATGCAGTTACTTCTTCATCTTTATCTGCATATTCCCAGTTTAATGTTACTGTGAATACTTCTTCATCAGACATCCATTTTGCATAAAGAGTAATGTCTTCTGTAATAGGTGTATTAAAATCAAAGATTGTTGTTAAATCTTCATCGCTAAACCATGCACCAAATACGAATCCGTCTTTAGTTGGATCAGCAGGGCGAACTGCATTTTCTCCATTAGTTACTAATAAAGCAGATACAGCACTTCCTTCATTAGTTTCAAATGAAACTTCATATTTAGTAAGTTCATATTTCGCAAATAAAATTACATTTCCAGTTGAACCTGTTTCTATTTCAGTAACAGCTTCTCCTTGGAAGTCACTAGTTGTAAACCAACCAATAAAATCATATCCGTCTTTAACAGGAGTAGGTAATGTAATATCATCACTTTCAACAGTATATGAAGTAGTTGGGAATGTTGGATCTAATGTTCCACCATTTAAGTTAAGGCTAATAGTATAACTTACAACTTCCCATTTCGCATATAAAGTTGTATCTTCTGTTATTTCAGTTTCAAAATCAAATTCTTCTGTTAAATCTTCATCACTAAACCAACCAATAAAAGTATATCCATCTTTTGTAGGATCATTAGGTTCATCAATTGTATGACCGTGGTTAACACCAACAGCTTCAACTTCACTTCCACCATCTACATCAAATGTAACATTGTATTCAGCTAATTCCCATTTTGCATAAAGAGTCATAGCAGCAGTAACAGCACTATCAAAATCAAATACTGTAGTTAATGCAGCATCTTTATACCAATCAACAAATACATGTCCTTCTTTTGTTGGATTCGCAGGTTTTGTAACTTTTTGTCCTTCAGTTACATCAACAGCAGCAACAGCAGTTCCACCATCTGTGTTAAATGCAACTTTATGTTGCTTTAGTGGCTCAACTTTTACAGTTACTTCTGCAAATACCTTCTCATGTCCTTCAAGGCTAACTTTAACTTTAACCTCACCAACAGCGATTCCTTTTACTTTACCATCAACATAAGTTGCAATAGCAGTATCTTCAGATGAAAAAACTAAAGTGTATTCTTCATCTTTCTCATTTTTAACTGTAGGAGTTAAAGTAATTTCCTTGGTTACTTCAACTGAATAGGCTTCTTCTTCAAATGATAGTTCTATTTTAGTACCACCACAACCTATTGCTACAACTGTAACAAATGCAATAAGCATTACAATAAATAAATTTTTGAATCTTCTCATACTCATAAAGTACTTCAATCCTCCTTTACTAAAGAATTATAGCATAAATAGAAATCGTTTGCAAGAGTTCTATACCATATCTATTTACAAACTATAACAAATAATGGAAAATTATAGTAGTATAAACTTAAAAAGCTATTAGTCGTGTATCATTATTTTTTCCCTCTCATATAATATAGGGAAGAACCTTTTGGTTCATAATCCAAAAGGTTCTTAGTTTTAGATTAGCAGCAGTCTCTACGTCTTCTACATATCGTACCAATTGCAATGCTAATTGCAACGATAATGAAGATACCGAAAATTACTGCAAGTACAACAGATAGTATAAAGTTAGATATTCCTGTAAATACTGCTAACATTGTTAATCCGAACACACCGGCTAAAAGTAGTGCGGATAGGAAAATTGTTAATCTCATTAAACCACCCCCTTCACCACTATAGTATTCAATTTAATATAATTTGAAGTGGTTATCGCACAATTTTTAAATATTTATTGATTCTTAATGAACCTTACATCTTAAACCGTAATATAATAATGGTAGAGGGAGATGGTTTTATGTACTACAATTGTTATAGGTATCATAATCGAAAAAAAGGCGCGTTTATAATTATTGCTCTAGGTCTAATATTTTTGCTTTTATATGACTGTCCTCTTAATAAATTATTTGTTTGTTGCTCTGATGAATTTGTTGGTGATGAGGATGATTGTGAATGCAAATAAAATTAAAATATGCTGTGAGGTATTAGTTAACTAATATTCTCACAGCTTTTTTTAATCTTCAATAATTCTATTTATAATTTCGTTTGAACTCTTATCAAGCATTGATGTTTTAAATAAGGCGATTGTATTTTTATTAAGTACCCTCTTTAATAAATTATATAAATCATCCTTTTTATTTACCTTGTAAACATTATTAGAATTCATACCATACTTAATAGCACTTTTACCTATCTCTTTTGCATCATTATCAATAGTTATCAAAACATCGATTTTTTTATTTATAATTTCTTTTGCTATTCTTTTATAAAAATCAGTTTTATATTCACCAAGATAAGAAATCTTACCAATTACAGCTATTTTTGTTTTTCTACTATCCATATTTTTTAAAACATCTAAAGCTGCACTTAGTGAAGTTGGATTACTACTCCACGTATCATCAATAATAGTACTTCCATTAATTCCATTTTTTATTTGGGTATGACTCCTAATAGGAATATATTTTGATAAATAACTTATTGCTTCTTCTAAGTCCATTCCTAAAGTATCAAGGCAAGCAATTGTTGCAAGAGCATTGTAAACTGTGTGAATCCCATTTCCACTTACTTCTACAGTGTATTCTTCTTTATTAGCAACTAACTTAAAAATAACTTTACTTGAAAATAATTCTATCTCTTTTCCTAAATAATCCGCTTTACTATTAATTCCAAATGTTAATATTTTACCTTTATAATTAGAGAAGTCAATTTTCTTGATATTCTCATCATCGTTATTAATAATTATATGTCCTTTGTTTTTAAGACCAACTAGTAATTCAGCTTTTGTTCTAATGTAGTTGTTTAAGGATTTACACCAATTTAAGTGATCTATTCCAATATTTGTAATTATTCCTATTTGCGGCTTAAAGATTTCACAGTTTAAGATCAAATGACCTGGATGAGTGATTGCAGTTTCAAATACTCCATATTCTGTCTCTTCATTAAATTTCATTAAATAATCATGGTGAAATCTTAAATTATTTTTGCTTCCCTTTGTATTTATAACCTTATATTTATGTTTTAATACCTGAGCTATCATTTCTTTTGTAGTAGTTTTCCCGCATGTTCCAGTTACAGCAATTACAGTTGGATTAAATAAATTTCTATAATAATTTAAAAAATTCTTATATGCAATATTTATATTATCTACATATATATATTTATCTTTGTTTATATAAGTTTTTAAAATTGGCTGATCTGTTATGATATAACAATCCTTGTATTTTCTAAATTCATCATTATTAATTTCTTGGTCTTTATTTAAATGAAAGATCAAGGTATTGGTTCCTAATTTTCTAATATCATCTTTTACCCTTTTAATGATTATGTCTTTTTCAATCAATCTTAGATTTAAAGCCTTTAAAATACTATTTAGACTTATTCTTTTCATTTTCTTTTCTCCTTTTTTTTGCTAGATAGATTGCATATTGGATTGCATTCTTTGCAGTTGCAACTTCAATAAAAACATGCCCTGGTCTAAAATTTACTTCATATACCCAAATGTTTTTATCTTGATCAAAACCAATATCAATTCCCAGTTCATCAAAATAATATGGATATTGTTCTTCAAATGTATAAGCAAATTTAAGTGCAAATTCTTCTATCTTTTCTTTAATGCTTTTATAGTCTTCTTTGTATTCATTTCTTAAAAACTTTAGGTATTCAACCATTTGTGATCCTTGTGATATATTAGTTATTACTCCATTCTTTAAACCAATTCTAGGTATTATTATAGTTACTTCCCACTCAGCAGCTTTATTCTTTTGTAAATGGAGTCTAAAATCAAAGGGTTCACCGCTTTTTACTTTACTCTCTATGTATTTTTGTACAAGAATCTTTGAAGGAAGTGTATCTAAGTATTTAATTAATTCCTCTAAATTAAATTCTTGTATTTTGTTTTTCTCAGTTACTATAAATTTTGTTTCTTTTTCTTCAACCTTTATAACTTTATCACCATGATGACCCCTAACAGGTTTAATTATAATAGCTTTATGTTTCTTTAAAAATAAAATTATATCATCTTGCCTTTTAACTTCTAAATAAGGAATTAAAAATTGACTTAAGTATTTATTCTTTTCTAATTTTTTATATACAAAAACTTTGCTTCCAACAGGAAAACTTGTATATGGTACAATCTTTTCTAACCTGTAATAAATCTCATTTTGTTTCCTTGTTTTTTGGTTTGCGGAATTGATAACAATATCAGGAAATGGATACAGTTTCTCCTTCCATTTTCCTTTTTCATAATATAAACCTTTTATAATTCTTTCTTCAA
>JBAYTA010000050.1:0-13178 GCA_041675865.1 Bacilli bacterium
ACTTCCTGTAAAGGATATTCTAAAAAAAATAAAAACAAAAAATATTATTTTTATTGCAACATACGGAAGAATGGCTACAGGAAATGTATTATATGAAGCAACTAAATATACAAATGCAAAAATCATTGGTGCTGCATATGTACCAACAAAGCATACATATAAAGATAATGAGAGATTTAGTGATTTTTATAAATTAGATAATCTTCTCTTTAAACTTAAGATTAATGACTATAGAGAAGCAAATATTCCAAAAAGAAAGAAGAATATATTTGCTTGTTTCTTACCAAATATGAGGAGTAGAATTGGTGTGAAGCTAAAAAAGACAAATAACTGTACAAATTGTAATATTTGTAATCAGGTCTGTCCTACAAATTCTATTTTGAATGGTGAGATTAAAAAGACATGTATTAGATGCCTTAGTTGTTTAATTAATTGTCCAAATGAAGGACTTGATGTAAGTTATCTAAAGCCACTAAGAATGTATTTAGAAAAAGATAAATTAACACAAACAATTATATATTTATAATTAACAGCTTATTAGACTAATATTTATTAGTTTAATAAGCTTATTTTTATAAAAACAAGAAATAAATTTGTAGTAAGTTGATTAATGTAGACAATAATGATAAAATATTATAAGAGTATATGGGTAGTGGTTGTAAGTAATGAGTGAAAAAATAGAATTTGAAAAAGAAAAAATTATAATTCTTCTTTATAATGGTAGTCAGTGGGAAGATAAAACATTCTCCATTTACTCTATTTATAAGGCTTTTTATTTTAATAGATTTAATGGATATAATGTATATTTCAATAACAATTCTAATAAATATTTCTATCACAGAATTAATACAAAGTTTTTAAATTTTGAAGAAAATATTGATATTAGAAAAATGGATGTTTATATTGATGGTAGAATAATAAATGCTATAAAAGTGGATAAATTTAGTGAGGGGCATTATAGGGTGTATACTAATAACAATACTTTTACTACAAAAAATTTGAAACTAAAACCTGCTAAATATAATGATTTATATGAGTATTATATTAGACTTGCTAGTTATGCTGGAACTATTGCTGAAGAAGGACAACCATTATATTATTTATCAAGAAGTTACAATAAATTGAATAAGACAAGAGATACTGCTCTATATGATTTTTTTAATAGAGAGTTTAAAAAAATAGAAGATAGTGATATTACAATTCTTCCATTTGCTTTTAATCAAAGTCAGTATTTTGCTATTGATAAAGCTCTAAGAAATAGTATCTCAGTAATTGAAGGACCTCCGGGCACAGGAAAAACTCAAACAATCTTAAACTTAATAATGAATTTTATTTTAAGAGGAAAAAGTGTAGCTGTTATATCAAATAACAATACTGCAATAGAAAATGTTGGTGAGAAATTAGATGAAGAAGGATTTAATTTCATCTATGCTCGTTTAGGTAGTCGCACCAATACCAATAAATTTTTTGAGGCTTCAGATAATAAAGATTTAGAAGACTTTCTTTTAAAATATGAGGAGAAATTACCATCATATTATAAGTCGGATATTAAAGATTTGACTAAACGAATCCAAAGAATCTTACAAATAGAATTAGATGTAGCAAAGTTAAAAGAAGAACTAAGAGAAGTAAAAATTGAAAAGAAGAATCATGATTTACTTGAGAATCTAAATATTCCCTTTAAGAAAAATTTAGATTCTAAAGATTTTTTAGAATTATATAAATATTTAACTTTAAAAAGAAAACTAGGTTTTTTTAGTAAATTATACATTAAGTTAAAATATAAAATTAGAATTAAAGATTATAAATTAAGTGCAATTATAGATTATATTGAGAATATATTTTTGTCTAAAAGGATTGAAGAAATTAGTAACAAAATTGATCAATACGAATTAGAAATAAAAGAAAAAGATAGTATAAACAAACAAATTATTAGTTTATCAAATAAAGTAATTTCCAATCATTTAAGGAAACATTATTCATTCAATAAGTTTTCTAACTTCACAGAAGAAAATTATAAAGCGGATTTTAAGAGTTTTGTGAAAAGATATCCAGTAATTCTAAGTACAACACAGTCATTAATAAATAATGTTCCAGGTGATTTTTGTTTTGATTACTTAATTATCGATGAAGCAAGTCAGTGTGATTTATTGAGTAGTGTTCTTCCTTTAAGTATTACAAAAAATCTAGTAGTTGTAGGAGATTCTAAACAACTAAAGCAAATAGATGAGACAAATTTATATGATCAAGCTAAAAAATTAAAAATTGAACTTGATATTGAAGACTCCTATTGCTATGAGAATAACTCTCTTCTAAACTCAATCAAGAATTCAATTCCTAAAGTACCTACTACTTTATTAAGAGAACATTATAGATGTAGTCCTGATATTATATCTTTTTGTAACAAAATGTTTTATGATAATAAGCTTATAATAATGACTGAAAATGAAGGTAATCATATTTCTATAATAAAGACAGTACCAGGTAATCATGCAAGGAAAA
Organism: Bacilli bacterium; assembly: GCA_041675865.1. Classification (GTDB taxonomy): domain Bacteria; phylum Bacillota_I; class Bacilli_A; order ML615J-28; family CAG-698; genus DUVT01. Next base: position 2,503 of record JBAYTA010000050.1, read on the forward strand.
ACCCTAAAGGTTCTGGATTTTATAATCAAAGAGAAATAGATGAAATAGTAAAACTAATTAAAAACAGCAAAGATAATGATGTTGGAGTTATTACACCATTTAGATATCATGCAAATTTAATAAAAGAAGAAGTTTGCAATGTTGAAGTTGATACAATTCATAAATTTCAAGGTAGACAAAAAGATGAAATTATTCTCTCTTTTGTAGTAAATGCTTTAGAAAAGAATCCTGAGTATATTGAAAATAGGCTATATGATTTTTTAACAAACGATCAGTTATTAAATGTTGCAATCTCAAGAGCGAAATCTAAAGTAACTTTGATAATTTCAGACGGAATATATAATTCTAAAAACAACTCAATTAGTGACTTTATAAAACATTCTGAATATATTTATGGAAGTAAAGTAGTAAGTAAGTCGAAAATCACTTCAGTATTTGATTATTTATATTCAAATATAAACAATGAATTAAGAGAATCGTTTAAAAAGAAGCCAAAACTTTATTTGTCTGAATTATTAATGAGCGAAATAATTAATAAAGTATTAAGTGATTACAGTTATATTAATTATTCAATGCATGTAAGATTATCAAAGATTGTACAAGCTGGTAGTAATTTTTTAAAAGAAGAGATTGAATATATTAATCATCCTTGGACTCATGTTGACTTCTTGTTTTATAATAATGTATCGAAACAAGTTTTATTTGTAATAGAGGTTGATGGGATACGCTATCATGAACAAAATCAAAAACAAATTGAAAGGGATTCTATTAAAAATAAAGTACTTATTGAAAACGGAATTGATATTTATAGATTTAAAACAAATGAATCAAATGAAGAAGAAAGATTAAGAGAAATCTTAAAAAAATATATATATTAGTAAAAAGCACTTATAAATAAAGTGCTTTTTAAATTTATGAATAAAATACTTCGAATTCGAAGCAAATATCAAGCAATATATTTTTGTATATGTTACAATATAAACATAAATAATAGATTATATAAGGAGAAAAATTATGGAAAAATTATTAGGAATACATCATGTAACAGCAATTACAAGTAGTGCTGAAGCTATATATGATTTTTATACAAATATATTAGGATTAAGATTGGTTAAAAAAACTATTAACCAAGATGATATTAATACATATCATCTATTCTTTGCAGATGATTTAGGAAGTCCTGGAACTGATATAACTTTCTTTGATTTTCAAGGAATACCAAAGAAAGTAAAAGGTGTAAATGAAATATCAAGAACTGGATTTAGAGTTCCAAGTGATGCTGCATTAGAATATTGGTTAAAGAGATTTAATAAGTATAATGTGAAAAATGAAGGAATTAGTGAATTGTTCGGGAAGAAAGTAATCTTATTTGAAGATTTCGATGAACAATTATATGCTCTATTTTCGGATGAAGTAAATAAAGGTGTTGAATCTGGTACACCTTGGCAAAAAGGACCAATTCCAAATGAATTTGGAATTACAGGACTAGGCCCAGTCTTTTTCACAATCAACGATTTAGATCGTATGGATAATGTATTAGTTAATGGTTTATATATGAGAAAGACAGGCGAGGAAGGAAATCTTCATTTATATGAAATGGGTGAAGGTGGTAATGGAGCAAGCGTTGTTTTAGAAGTAATTGATAGTTTTACTCGCTCTATTCAAGGCTATGGAAGTGTTCATCATGTTGCATTTAGAGTTAAAGATAAAGATGCATTAGAACAATGGATTAAATATGTTGGAAAATTAGGCTTTGCTCATTCTGGTTATGTAGATAGATTTTACTTTAAATCTTTATACACAAGAATGTATCCAGGAATCCTATTTGAATTTGCAACAGATGGTCCAGGATTTATAGATGACGAAGAAGGCTACGAAATCTTAGGAGAAAAATTAGCTTTACCACCAAGATTTAGAGATAAAAGAGAAGTGATTGAAAAAATAGTTAGACCTATTGATACAGTAAGAAGTACAAAAGTATTTGAAAAAGAATATCTGTAAAAGGTGATAAACTTGAAAAATAAATTAAAGGCTGTAACTATAATCCTAAGAGCTTCAAAAAGTTTAGAAAAACTGCTTAAAAGCGACATTAGTAGTTATGGTTTAAATACTACTGAATTTGGTGTTTTGGAATTTTTATATCATAGAGGACCACAGCCAATGAGTAATTTATGCAAAAAATTATTAATGGCAAATAGTAGTATGACTTATGTTGTGGATAATCTTGTGAAAAATAACTATGTTGATAAATATAATGACTCAGAAGATAAAAGAAGTAATTTTGTTGCCTTAACAGAAGAAGGGGAAAAATATATTGAAAGTATATTTCCAACACATGAAAATAGAATTAGTGAAGTGTTTTCTGTACTAAGTGAAGAAGAACAAGAAAGTATGATGGAATCATTAAAAAAGGTTGGGATACTTGCAGAAACAATAGCTACTAATAAGGAAGGTAAATAATATGAAATTTATAGATCCAAAAAATAATACAGATTTAGAAAATTATAAATTATTGATTGGTAGTGTAATTCCTAGACCGATAGCTTTTATTACAAGTATATCAGGTGAAGGTGTTGTAAATGCAGCCCCATTTAGTTATTTTAATATTGTATCATCAGCACCTCCACTTGTTTCAATTGCTATATTAAGAGAAAAAGAAGAACCAAAAGATACACTTAAAAATATTTTAGAGAAGAAGGAATTTGTTCTTCATTTAGTTAATAGTGAAAATGTAGAAAATATAAATAAAGCATCGATTAATTTTGCTCCAGACAAAAGCGAAGTTGAGTTTGCTAATTTAACTTTAGTAGAAAGTACAAATGTAAGCGTACCTGGAGTTTTAGAGTCAAGGGTTAGGTTTGAATGTACTTTAGAAAATCATTTTGAAATTAAGGATAATGGTAAAACTATAACAGACCTTGTAATTGGAAGAATTGTTGGCTTTCAAATAGACGAAGAAGTTTTATTTGATGGCAAGATAGACCCTCTCAAACTTGATCCAATTGCAAGACTAGCAGGAAGAAGCTATAGTAAGTTAGGAGAAATATTTGATTTGAAGAGGCCGAGATTATAATGATTCATATATACAATAAAGGAAATAATGATAATACATTACTGCTACTACATGGTACTGGTGGTAATGAAAATGACCTATTAGATATTGGGAAACTAATTGATAGTAATGCCAATGTTTTAAGTGTTAGAGGAAATATTTTAGAAAATGGAATGCCTAGATTTTTTAAGAGATTAAAAGAAGGGGTATTTGATTTAGATGATTTAGAGTTCAGAACTAAAGAGTTAAATGAGTTTGTAGAAAAAATGAGTAAGGAATATGGTTTTAAAAGAGATAAGGTTATTGCAATAGGATACTCAAATGGAGCAAATATTGCAGGTAGTTTGCTATTCCAAATTGCTAATTCCTTAGCTGGTGCTATTTTACTTAGACCAATGGTGCCAAGACGTGATTTTAAACTACCTAATTTGGATGGTTCAAAAGTATTTATTAGTGCAGGATTATATGATAGTATTTGTCCTAAAGATGAATCTATTGAACTTGATAATTTATTAAGGAAAGCAAAAGCAGAAGTCCATTTAAACTGGGTAGATGCAAACCATAGATTAACTTACAATGAACTTGAAGTTGCCAGAGATTGGTATAATAATAATTTTAAAAAAGAGAGCTAGAAAAATTCTAGCTCTTTTAATTAAATATGATCCTTATTGTTGCCTCTTGGGGAGTAATACTCACAATATGGATTTTAAAGTTTATTTGTTCTTTGTTATGGAAGCGGTAGTTACTATGAACATTTCCACCAAACACTTGCCCAACTTGGAATAAGTCATCATCATCTGCAAAATGTGTTCTTGGAATACTATTATTTCCATCCGCTTCTATCAGAGATATTAATCTATTTTTTGTATCTGAATTATTAAACGAAAACACAGAAAAATATCCATCTTCATTTTTTTGTTTACCAACTTCAGGATCTACTACGGAATTTACATGATATATTCTTATCCCGCTAATTGAGAATAATCCCCAATATCCAGCATGTCCTTCATTTAGTCCTGTAGGTGTATAATAATCAATTAAGAAATATTCATCAAAAAATGAATCTTTCCAATCATTAGTAACTAAAATTACATCACCACTTGATTCAAATGGTCTAATTTTAATTTCGAAATTTTCATTAGATGCAACATAAGGAGTAGTCCATCCCATCATAATTTTACTAAATGAGGTATGATCGCCAACAGTATAGTCCATCATATCTGCTCCACCAAGTCCACCTTTTGGACCAACAGAATCATCATAATCATAATAGTCTTCTAAGCCAAGCATATGTCCAGTTTCATGAATGTAAGTTGCTGCATTAATATTTATTTGCTGATCAGTAAAACCTTCTTCAGTAAAGGCTTCATCCATAAAATCATAACCAGCCCATAAATAATAATAAGCTTCTACACCATCATATAATTCTATTTCATCAGTATAATATTGGTAAACATAGGCCCACCATAAGTCGCTTTGATTTTTATCAAAGAAATGAGAACCACCATAATATACCGGGGTTGAGTATATGAAATAAAGCGCATCTATATAACCATCTTTGTTTAAATCATAATCTGCAAAATTAATTTTTGGATCTAGATACTCTAATGCTTCCTTTATTAGAACATAATCTGCATCTTCACCATTATTATATAAAGCTGTATAGAATGATGATTTTTTAGAACTTTGATATACTTCTGTTATTGTACCACTAAATGATAATTTATCGTAAGATGATTTTTTATAATAAGTTTTTACACTTTCCCATCCAGTATCTTGTTCAGTCCCAAAGAATGCTTTATCTAAACGCTCTATTTGATTATTATTAAATCTATAATCTACAAAATCTATAGGAATAATTAATGCCTTAACTTCGCCTTCAGTTTTTAAACCAATTCCGATTCTTTCTTGGATAAGCATTTCTTCAAGTAAAATTAAATCTTTAGGTAAGAAAGGTTCATTAAATTCACTAAACTCTTTAATAATTGTTACTTCAATTATTTTTATAAATTTATGGTCATCTAATTCAAAAATAACTTCTAATTCTACATTTTGATCAGTTTCAGATTGTGTTATTTTACCATCATCAGACAATATCTCTTTATTATAGGAATTATAAGATATTAAAACATCATCAATTTCTATAGGTAAATATAAATCGTCTACTACATAATCAAAATTAATTAGTTTAATTAAAGCTCGATAAGCATTTTCTACTTTTTTTTCTGGTAGCCCGCAACTTGTAATTATTAAGTTTAAGGTTAAGAGGATAAAAATAAGTAACCCCTTTACAAATTTCTTCATAATACTTGATTCCTTTACTTTTTAATTATACTAAAAAATATATTAATAAGCAATATAATCTGAAAACAAAAAACCATTTGGGATTAACCAAACCCCAAATGGTTATTTCTAATTTTTAGTTAAATAATCAAATGCACTTAAAGCAGCTATAGCTCCAGAGCCCATTGAAACAATGATTTGTTTATATGGTACTGTTGTAGCATCACCTGCTGCAAATACACCAGGAACACTAGTTTTACCTCGTTCATCAATTATAATTTCTCCAAACTTGTTTCTTTGTACAAAATCACCCAGAAAATCTGTTGCTGGTACTAAGCCTATTTGGATAAATACTCCATTGACATCAACTTTTTCTTGTTGATCAGTTTCTCTATCTTTATAGACTATTCCATTAACTTTGTCAGCCCCAGTAATTTCAGTTACTTGGACATTTTTTAATACCGTAACATTTTCTAATTTTGAAACTGTTTCTTGAAGAACTTTATCTGCTTTTAATTCAGGCAAGAATTCTAATACTGTTACATGAGAAGACGTTGCTGCTAAGTCAATAGCTGCTTCAATTCCTGAATTACCTCCACCTACTACCGCAACTGGTTTACCTTTAAATAATGGTCCATCACAGTGTGGGCAATATGCTACTCCCCTATTTTTATATTCCTGTTCTCCAGGTACATTGATATTTCTCCAACTCGCACCTGTTGCTAGGATTAATGTTTTTGTTTTTACAATTGTATTATTCGTAAGTGTAACTTCAAATAATTCATTCTTAGTTATCTTTTCAACTTTATTTCCTTTGAATATATTAACATTATATTCTTTCATATGAGCTTCTAAATTAGCTGCTAACTTTGTTCCTTCAGTATGAAGTACGCTAATAAAGTTTTCAATACTTTGTGTATCTAAAATTTGGCCGCCTACTTTTTTCGCAACTACTCCAGTTTTTACACCTTTTCTAGCAGCATATACTGCAGCACTTGCTCCAGCTGGACCACCACCAATAATTAATACGTCAAAGATCTCATTTGTTGATTCGTTTATTGGTGTAGCACCTAATTTTTCTAATATTTCTTCAATACTAATTCTACCACTACTAAAGAATTCATCATTTAAGAATACTGCAGGAACAGCTAAAACATCTTTTTCCTCTGCTTCCTCTTGGAATAGAGCGCCATCAACCATAGTATGGCTAATATTTGGATTGATAACACTCATCATGTTTAACGCTTGAACCACATCTGGGCAGTTTTGGCATGTTAAACTGATGAATGTTGTGAAATGAAGTTTTTGCTTAATAGACTTAATCTTTTCAACAAGATCATCATCTAGCTTCGGTTTTCTTCCACTTACTTGAAGTAAGGCAAGAACTAAGGAACTAAATTCATGACCTGTTGGGATCCCTGCAAATTCAACACCGAATTCTTTATCTATTTGATTAATTTTGAAACTTGGAGTTCTAGTTAATTTTTCTTCTTCAACACTTATTCTTGTTGTAAGAGAAACAATATCATTTATGAATTCCTTCATTTCTAGAGACTTTTGACTATCATCAACACTTAAGTTTATTACAAGATCATTTTCAAGTAATGCTAAGTATTGTTGCAAATCATTCTTGATTTTGTTGTCTAGCATATTATCTTAAATCTTACCTACTAAGTCTAAGCTAGGTGATAGAGTTGCTGCTCCTTCTTGCCATTTAGCTGGACAAACTTCACCAGGATTTTTTCTAATATATTGAGCTGCTTTGATTTTAGAAACTAATAGGCTTGCGTCTCTTCCAATACTATCAGCGTTAATTTCGCATGCTTGAATGACACCATCTGGGTCAATAATAAAAGTCCCGCGTTGAGCAAGACCAGATTCTTCATCTAGTACATCAAAATTTCTAGTAATAACATGATTTGGATCACCGATCATTGCATATTCAATCTTGCTGATTGCAGGTGAATGATCATGCCATGCTTTGTGAGTAAAATGAGTATCTGTAGATACAGAATAAACTTCAACTCCTAATTTTTGTAAAGTTGCATATTCGTTTTGTAGATCTTCTAATTCTGTAGGACAAACGAATGTAAAGTCAGCTGGATAGAAACATACTACACTCCACTTACCTTTGAAATCTTCATCACTTACTGTAATAAATTTACCTTGTTTGAAAGCATTTAAGTTAAATGGTTTCACAACTTTTCCAATTAAAGACATAAAAAAAACCTCCTAAAATTTATATAATTGAAGTGGCTAGATTTTAGCCACTATATGTATTATAAGGTTTTTTGAGGAATATATCAAATGATATGCTACCTCAAAAATAAATACTATTTCCTTTATTAGTATGCTTATTTCTTTTGACTTTTATTATAATTATCGTTATAATTAATTATAAAATTTAATTATCATAAATATGTGTAAATAGTTAAAAATATATTATATGGAGGCATATTTATGAAAAAAAATAGTAAGTTTAAACAAAATCAACAAGAGGAATTAGGGTTATTATTAAATGATGATAAGGAAATAAATGCATTAAGTGATAAAACCCATAAGGATTCAAAAGGTGATGAAAACAAGGATATTAGATTTAATCCTAATTTGAATAGAAAAGAAATTGATGTAGTTACTAGGGAAAATCAACTACGTTAAGTTATAAGGAGAAAGAAGTATGAGTAAAGTTAAACCATATGTTAGAAAGCCACATTATTATGAAACAGATCAAATGGGGATAATCCATCATTCCAACTATATTAGATGGTTTGAAGAAGCAAGACTTCATTTTTTAGATGAAGTTGATATACCTTATGATAAAATTGAAGAAGAAGGGATAATGATTCCTGTTTTAAGTGTGAGTACTAATTTTATTGAATCGGTAAAATATAAAGAAGAAATATCTATCTATGTAAAGATAACTGCATTCAATGGAGTTAGAATGACTATAGAATATGAAATACATAGTAATGAAAAAAATAAATTATGTAATACAGGTGTAACAACTCATTGTTTTGTTGATAAAAACTTTAAAGTAGTTAATCTCAAGAAAACTAATCTTGATCTTTATCAAAAATTCTTAAACAATACTGAAAAATAAAAACAAGCCAGCTGGCTTGTTTTAAATTATATCTTCTAATGAATTTAAATAGTCCATATCCTCTTTAGATATTTTAAAGTTAACATCAAAATTATCTTTAATATATTCTTCATGAACTGATTTTGGTAATGGTAGGACGTCGTTTTCTAAACAAAAACGAATTGCAATTTGAGGTAGAGATTTATTATATTTAGCTGCTATAGCCTCAACTTTTTCATTGCCAAGTAATCTACCTGTTGCAAGTGGAGAATAAGCCTGAACTAAGATATTATTTTCTTTACAAAAATCAACTAATTTTTGTTGTGTACTACCAATGAAATATCTAATTTGATTAACCATTGGCATAATAGTTGCATTATTCATAATGTTTTTAAGTTGGAAGATATTAAAATTAGATACACCAATAGCTTTAACTAATCCCTTATTATAAAACTCTTCCATCGCTTTCCAAACTTCTAGATTTTCTTCATTGTAAGTTTTTTCGCTATCTCTCTTATCCCATGGTTTAGGATGATGAATTAATAGTAAATCAATATATTCTAAGTTTAGAAGTTCTAAAGATTTATTGATAACATCAATTGTTTCTTGGTAAGATTTTACTGCTGCTGGAACCTTAGTAGTAATAAAGACATTTTCTCTTTTAATATTAAAATCTTTTACTGCTTTTCCTACACTAGCTTCATTCTTATACATTGCTGCAGTGTCAATATGTGTATATGAATGTTTAAGTGCAAACTGAACTGCATTATAGCATATATCTCCATCAGGAATTTGCCAAGTACCGAAACCTATTTTAGGTATTTTTAGATTGTTGTTTAAAACAAAAAACTCATTTTTCATAACAGCCCTCCTGTTGATTTCTATTATACATAATATAATATATATTAGTCAATTAATTTGAATAATAGTTTTTTAGATAATTATTTACCAAATAAATATAAAAACTTGCATAATTAAAAAAAATTGTTATAATTTATATATAGGAGGAGAAAATCATGAATAAACTATTTTCTTTTTTAACGAAAAATGAAAGTCATCACATTTTAAGGTTTTGTGCAAAAGTATTTAGAGTTATATATATTGTCTTAAGTATTGGTACTGCAATCTATTGTATAATTACAGGAACAAACTTTGAATTTGGTGTATTTATTGCATATCTAATTCTTGGAATTCTTTCATTTGCAATGTTAATGTTTATTGGTATTTTTATAGAAGCTTTAATTTTAGGATTTTCTAATGTTGTAGAAAACCATTTTGAAGAACTAGTTTTAAAGAATAAAACTGAAGATAAAAAAGAAAATTTTTATCTTAACAAGAAACAAAAAGCTGGTTTTGAAAGTTTAGAAAAGTTTAATGAACTTAGAAAATCTGGAGCTATAACCGAAGAAGAATTTGAAGCTAAGAAAAAAGAATATTTAGATAAGATGTAAGCAGCCTTTTGCTGCTTTTTCTTTTTTAAAGAATATTATTTTACTATTAATAATATTTCTTTTATGATAAACTTATATTATAAATAATAAAGGAGAATATATTTATGAGATGGGAAGAATTAACAGCTGTTGAATTTGAAAAAGCAGTTAAGGATTTAGGTGTTTGTATTATAGCATTTGGTGTTTTAGAAAGACATGGTAATCATTTACCACTTGGAACTGATTATTTAAATGGACATAAACTGTGTGTTAGTGCAGCAAGTATTGAACCTGCAATAGTATTTCCTCATTTTTATTTTGGTCAAATATTTGAAGCAAGGACTTTTCCTGGAACTTTAGCTATTAATCAAAGAATTATGGTAGATTTGATTCAAAATGTTTTTAAAGAAATATCTAGAAATGGGATAAAAAAGATTATCCTTTATAACGCACATGGTGGAAATAGTGCAATGCTTAAATTCTTGTGTCAATGTGAATTGGAACAAGAAAATGATTATCAATTATATTTATACACTCCAGAAGGCGAAGAAAGAAGAAAGTTCTATTGTGAAGTATGTGATACTAAATTACATGGGCATGCATGTGAATGCGAAACAAGTATATCATTATATAACCATCAAGAATTAGTAAAGATGGAAACTATAGATAAGGAAGAATACAAACCTAAAAGAAATCTTGCTCATATTCCTAATTTATTTACTGGTCTTAGTTGGTATAGCAATTATCCAGAACATTATGTAGGCAATGCTAATTATGCTAGTTTTGAAAAAGGGAAGAAATTATTTGAGTTTGAAACAAAACAACTTGCAGA
>JBAYTA010000051.1:0-13093 GCA_041675865.1 Bacilli bacterium
TATAATTAAAATACAAAGAGGAGACAAGTATGGAACAATACTACAAAAAAATAGAAAGTATAACATATGTTATTCTTATTTTAGCAATAATTGCTGGCCTTTGGTCTGCAATAGAACAAATCATAGTTTACTTTCAAACGTTAAGACATTATATGGGAACAAGTAAAATAGTTGCAAGTGTTAATTTTCTCCAAAACATTATAAGATCAATAACTTATTTTGGAGTTATTATAATTGCTAATCTAATAATCTTATCAAAACAAAAAAGTAAATTAACAGTCCTGTTATTTTTAACTGCTAGTTTAATACTTCTAGTTATTCAAGCAACAGGAGGACTAGGATCAATAGTTCAAAATATTTTTTTATTCTTTAGTGATATCTTAAACGCAAAACAAGTTTTAAGAACATCAGGCCATTTTGGTGTTTCATTATTAATGCTAATTCTTACAATTTATCAGTATACTGAACTTGTGAAAACATTTAAAGAGGAAACTGCATAACAGCAATTTCCTCATTTTTCTTTTCTAGGGTAATATTTTGTTAACTGATAAGTATAAATCATAATATTCTTTTCTTTCTAAGACAAAATCATTTGCTTTTGCTATTTCTTCTAAATGATCTAAACTAGTAGTTCCAACAATAGCTTGCATTTTTGCTGGATGTCTTAAGATCCATGCTATAGCGATTGCGGAAGGCTTCACATTATACTTTAAACTCAGTTCATATAATTTCTCATTAAGTTCTCTATATTTCGGATTTCCTAAAAAACTTCCTTCTTCCCAAGAAGCTTGTAGAACACTCCAAGCTTGAATTGTTATGTTGTTTAAACGCGAATAATCTAAGATAGAACCTCCGTGATTAATAGATTCATTATTTTTCATATTTACATTTAATTCTTCATCAATTAAGATTGAATGCACAATAGAAAATTGTAATTGATTAAATAATAATTTAAAATCAATATTTCTTTCTATTAATTCTACTTGAAATTGATTCATGTTAGATACACCAAAATATCTAACTAATCCCTTATCATATAAATACTTAAATGCTTCACTTATTTCTTCAAGTTCCATTAAGGTATCAGGTCTATGAATTAATAAAACATCAAGATAAGAAGTCTTTAATCTTTTTAAACTGTTTTCTACAGATGTAATAATATGTTCTTTGGAAGAATCATAATATCCTCTTCTTATCCCACATTTACTTTGAATGATTATTTTTTCTCTTAGACCAGGATTTCTTAATAATACTTCCCCAAATAATTCTTCTGACTTTCCTGCACCATAAATATCCGCATGATCAAAGAAATTTATTCCAAGGTCTACTGCTTTCTTTACTAGCGACTCTACTTCATCTACACTTTTATTAGAAATTCTCATACATCCAAGCGCAATATTAGAAACAACTAAATCACTATTTTTTATATTAATATACTTCATAATAGTAAATCCTCCACCAGTTATTATATCAAAAAATGAACATATAAAAAAGCCAAAAACATAAAAGTCTTCGGCTTTTTTAATGAGGACAAATAAATATTAAACTAACAATAATATTACTCATTGTTGTTCATAACACTAAATTCTACAGAATAAGTGATCTCCTTCCCATAAATATCTGAATAATCAATATTTAAATTATTCATTGTTATAGTTAAGATAACTTTTTCCTGTGCAGAGATAGTAGGGTTATAATCTACATCAACATTTACAAGTCCATCATACTCTTTATTTCCAATTTGAATATTAGAAACTGTTACATTCAAGTATAATGGTTCTTTTGATGTTTTTGATAAGACTACATCATATTCCTTAACTACCTGTTCAATTTCGTTAGTTCCTAATATTGCTCCAACCGGTATTAAATTACCGTCTTCTGAATAAACCTTTTCTTCTACCGTAATTTTAGACCCTACACCAATTTCTATTGTTGATCCTGCATCGTTTGACAGACCATCCCAATAAGCATAAGTCAAACCAGTAATAGCAATAAGCATTATAATTAATGCGACTGACAATAAATTTTTTGTTCTTAATTTCAATATAACTCCTTACCTTGAAAATAAAAACCACTAAAGTGGCAACTGGCTATCTCAGAGAGACCCTATAGCTTTCCGTCACTAGATTGCTCTAGTTTTGGCATTTTTCAATTTATGTTTTTATTATACCATAAAATGGCAAGAAATTAAACTATTTTACTCTTTTTTATAAATTATATATATTTAAATTGTTTTTACGTAATCAAAAGTAATTGTATAATCTATTTTTTGTGCTTTAATAGCATCATAAGCAGTTTGATCACCTGGCTCATCTAATGTAAATTTTACGACAAATACTACAGTGTCGCTATTGGGATTAACTGATACAAATTCATTTTTTGCAACTTCTACACCATCTAAGAATACATTAACTAAGCCGCTATGAGTTTCAGCACCATTTATTGTAAGTGCAGTTAAAGTTGCTTTAACTGAGTCACCACTGTTAAACTTTTTTAATGTAACTGTATAAGTAACTTCTATCTCTCTAGTATCACCTTCTCCTAAAACAGCTGATGTAGGGATTAATTTTTTTGTTGATATCGCTGAACCAGAAACTGTAACTGTTTGTCCCTCTCCTAATGTAATTTCACCATTACTTGATCCTGTTAATTGATCCCAGTAAGCAAATGTTAATGCTGTTACTGCAACTAATAAAAGCACTAGTGCGATAGATAATAAACTTTTGTAATTCTTCTTCATAATTAAGTCCTCTCCAACTTTTAAATTCTCGTAAAAAAAACCATCTCCTTAACATAGGATGATGGCAACTGGCTGTCTCAAAGAGACCCTATAGCTTTCCGTCACTAGATCGCTCTAGTTTTGGCAAGATTAAAAATGGAATTTTACGTAATAATATTATATCATAGTCGAATATTGTTGTAAAGTCTTTTAATAAAATTAAATTCTTATTATTTGTGTAAATGTTTCCATATTATTACAAAATTCTTATTAAAACTATTTTAAAAATCTTTTTAGTAGTTTAGTTGACTTAGAAAATGGAGGGTATCTTAGAGGTATATCTATTCTATTTGATCGCTTCATTATGCTTTTTTTATGAGAAAAAGTATCAAAACTTGCTTTTCCATGATAACTACCAATACCACTATTTCCAACACCACCAAATGGTAAATGAGCTGATGCTAAGTGGACAATTGTATCATTTATACATCCGCCACCATAAGATATGTTGTTTAATATCAAATTTTGATTTTCTTTTGAATTAGAGAAGAAATATAATGCTAGAGGTTTCGGTTTTAAATTAACCAATTTAATTACCTCTTCTAGATTAGAAAATGTAATAATTGGAAGTAGGGGACCAAATATCTCTTCTTCCATTATTTTGCTTTCCCAGTTCACATTATCAATAATAGTAGGTTCAATTTGCAAAGTATTAATATACCCTTTTCCTCCATAAACAACATCCTCATTATCAAGTAATGATAACAATCTCTTATAATGTTTTTCGTTTATAATTTTAGGATAATGTTCATCAAGATTAAATAATTCTTTTATTGATGATTTTAAATAATCAATTAATCTATCTTTTATCAATTCATCTACCAAAATATAGTCTGGTGCAATACAAGTCTGTCCTGCATTTAAGAATTTTCCCCAAACAATCCTTTTTGCAGCCAATTTAAGATTAGCTGTATTATCGATTATACAAGGACTCTTTCCACCAAGTTCTAAGGTTACTGGTGTTAGATGCTTTGCTGCTTCATTCATCACAATTTTTCCTACATTTGTACTACCAGTGAAGAATATATAATCAAACTTTTCCGCTAACAATTGTTGGCTTACAGTTGATTCTCCTTCAATAACTTTAATGTAAGATTCATCAAAATTCTTATTTATTAGCTTTCTTAAAAGTTTTGATGTATTAACTGAGAACTCTGAAGGTTTAATGATTGCACAATTACCTGCTGCTAGTGCACCAGCAAGTGGAGCTATTGCCAATTGGAATGGATAATTCCAAGGAGATATTATTAAACATACACCATAAGCTTCTTTATAGATATAACTTTTTGCTGGGAATTGAGAAAGAGGTGATTTAACCTTCTTAGGTTTAGACCACTTCTTTATTCCTTTTATTAAAGTTGTTATTTCTTCTAAAGCAAAACCAATTTCAGTCATATATGCTTCGTATTCTGATTTATTTAAATCAGATTTTAATGCATTTAATATTTCACATTCACTATCTTTAATTAAATTATAGAGTTTTTTTAATTGTTCTTTTCTAAATTTGATATCTTTGGTAATGTTTGAATTAAAAAATTTTCTTTGTTTTTCTAAAATTTGTTTTATCATAATATCTCCATTTTTATCTTATCCTTTACTTGCTGCAATAAATGATTTAAATAAAGGACTTGGTTTAGTTAGCCTTGATTTAAATTCTGGGTGGAATTGACAAGCAATAAAGAATGGATGATTTTTAATTTCTATTATCTCTATTATATCATCTTCTTCATTTATTCCAGAAAAAATTAACTCACTTCCTTTAAAGATATCTGCATACTTGTTATTAACCTCATATCTATGTCGATGACGTTCATAGATATGTTTTTCATTATATACTTTATATGCTAAGGTATCTTGTTTTATTGTACAAGGATAATTGCCAAGACGCATAGGGTTACCAATACCTTTTCTCAGTTCACGAATATTAATTAAAGGCATTGATGTATTTTCATCTAATTCAATTGAATTAGCATCTTTATATCCTAAAACATTTCTCGCATATTCTATTAATGAAAGTTGTAATCCAAAGCAAATTCCAAAGAATGGTATTTTATTTTCCCTTGCAAATTTAATTGCTGTCATAATACCTACAACATCTCTACTACCAAATCCTCCAGGAACAATTATACCTTTATAACCACTCAATACTAAATGAGCATTTTCTTCATTTAAAGTCCCAGAATCAATAGGAACAGTCTCAACAATCACATCATTTGCATAACCTGCATGCTTTAAACTTTCATATACTGAAAAATATGCGTCTTTCAAGTTTACATATTTTCCAACTAAAGCAATTTTTATATTTTTTTCTAGACTATGTGCTTTTGATGCGAACTTATTCCATCCTGATAAATCTATATCTTTTACTTCTAAGCCAAAATGTTTTAAGATAATCTTATCAATATTTTGTTTTGCTAGCATATTAGGAACATCATAAACAGAAAGACAATCCTTAGCTTCTATTACTGATTCCTTATTTACATCACAAAATAAAGCAATTTTATCCTTTTCATTTGTAGTTAACTCATGCTCTGTTCTTAAAATTATAATATCTGGAATAATCCCTAATGAACGTAGTTCTTTTACACTATGCTGGGTTGGCTTAGTTTTCAATTCTTTTGATGCTGCAACATAAGGAACTAAAGTATTATGAATATATAGTGTGTTTTCATAACCACGGTCTCTTCTAAACTGTCTAATCGCTTCTAAAAAAGGTAGGCTTTCAATATCACCAACAGTACCACCAATTTCAGTTATTACAACATCAGCTTCACTTGAAATAGCTGCATTAATCATGCATGCTTTAATTTCATTAGTTATATGAGGGATAACTTGGATAGTAGATCCACCATAAAGGCCTTTTCTTTCCTTTTCAATAACTCTTAGATAGATCTTACCTGATGTTATACTTGAGTTTTTATCAAGTTCTTCATCAATGAATCTTTCATAATGACCTAGATCTAAATCAGTTTCTGCTCCATCTGCTGTCACAAATACTTCTCCGTGTTGAAGAGGTGACATATTACCTGGGTCTACATTAATATATGGATCAAATTTCTGCATAAATACTTTAAGCCCATGTTCTTTTAGTAATCTTCCAATACTTGATGCATTGATTCCTTTACCCAAACTAGAAACAACTCCACCAGTAACAAATATAAATTTAGTTTTCATAATTCCTCCAAAAGAGAAAAGAGTCCTCTTATTAAGAGAACTCTTGTTGGCTCTTTATTATTATAACAAAGAAAAAACTAAAAATAAATATTTTTTTTATTTTTTTTACACGCCTTCTTCAACATAATTATTTACAACACTCTTAGAATAGTCTAGGCTATCTACATTTTCTTTTCTTTTTAAAATTTTATTAAACATAGTGAAGAATACTATAACGGTAATTAATACTGCAATAATATCCGCAGTAAATTCCGCATAAAACACTCCATTTATTCCACATAACTTAGGTAATATAAATGCAAGCGGGATTAATAAAATTATTTTCCTTAATGCTGCTAAGATTAAAGAAACTAATGATTGCCCTAAAGCCATAAATGTATTTTGGCAAGCTATTTGTATTCCCATAACACTCATACCTAAAAAGAAAACTCTTATAATATTTGGCGCAATACTAAGTAACTTAGGATCACTATTAAATATTGATACAAAAGTACTTGGTGATGCTAATAAGAATATGTAGAAGGTTGCAGAAAATGCAAATGAAACTATAAATAAAAACTTAAATGCTGATTTCACTCTATCAATTCTATTAGCACCATAATTATAACTAATAAGCGGGCTAGCCCCTTGCGCAAATCCAATTATCGGTAGAACTATAAATTGCATAATTGATAACATGATAGTCATCAAATTTAAATAAGTTTTATAATCATTTCCACCGTATTTAGTAATTTGAATATTAAACACTATTTGAACAGCTGATTCAGTAGCTTGCATAATAAATGGTGAAACACCAAGAGCTATAATCGATAAAATTATTTTTCTATTTAGTTTAAAGTTTTTAAAACTAATTTTCACGACAGATTTATCACTTAATAAAAACCAAATAACAAAAATTGCTGATAATGTCTGAGAAATTATAGTAGCTAGAGCAGCACCTTTTACTCCCATATTTAAACCAAACATAAAGATTGGATCTAAAATTATATTTGCGACTGCTCCTATAATAACTACAATCATAGCCATTATTGAATTACCTTGCGCTGTTACATAAGAGGTCAAACCTAAAGTTAACATTACTGAAATTGTTCCAAAAGCATAAATTATTAAATAATCTTTTGAATATCCTATTATTTCAGAGGTTGCTCCAAAAAAGTATAGTAGAGGTTCTGCAAATACCATCAAAACAATTGATAAAATAACACCAGTAATAACAAGCATTACAAGGCTATTCATCATTGTGTTCTTTGCTTCTAATTTTTTTCCTTCTCCTAATCTAATAGAAAAAATTGGCCCACCGCCAAATCCTACTAATGCCGCAAATGCAGAAACAATTAAAATGATAGGAAATGTAATTCCTACCCCTGCTAGTGCTATTTCTCCTATATCTTTCATATTGCCTATATAAATTCTATCTACTATATTATATAAAACATTTATAAGTTGACTCAAGACCAATGGTAAGCTAAGCTTTAATATTGTTTTACCTATTTTACCATTTAAAAACAAATCTTCTTTATTCAATCTATCACTCCTTTTTTTATAAATAATATTTATATATTATACCACAAATCACAAAAAAATGCACTTCTTATTAAAAACATAAAAAACCTTATTTTACCTATTAATCAAAGTTAAGATTTTTCTTTAAATTATCTATCATTCTTTTTGTTTTAGTGTATAAAGATTACAAAAAATTAAAAAACGCGTTATAATAATATTTATAGAATGAAGGTGAAAAAATGACTCTACCAGATAAGTTTTTTGAAGTTATAAGTTATGAAGGTGTTGTATCAATAGTATCTTGGGGTAACGATGAACCACATATTACAAATACATGGAATTCATATTTAGTAATTTTAGATAAGAATAAAATACTAATTCCAGCTGCAGGAATGCATTCAACAGAGAAAGATATTCTCTTAAATAATAAAGTAAAAATCACTTTAGGAAGTAAGGCAGTTGAAGGATTTAATGGATATCAGGGTACTGGATTTTTAATAACTGGTAATGCAAGCTTCTACTATGATGGAGAATACTTTAATATAATGAAAAATAAATTGTCATTTATTTCTAGAGTAATAGTGGTTAATGTAGAAACATGTAAACAACTTTTATAAACAAAAAATTGCATTATTTTGAATGCAATTTTTTTATTTACGCATTTATTTATAATTAAATAGTACTTGATTTTATTATCTTTGAATATATTTCATAACCTTTTTGGTTTAAATGGATACCATCTGCAGTATAATCTGAATTTAGATATCCTGTATCATCTAAAAGTTGATCAAATATATGGATATAATTTATATTGTTATTTTCTGAAAACTCCCTAACTCTACCATTGATAGACATTAATTCATCATTTGTTCTACCACCAATGTATATTTTTTTATACAATACATTCGTAGTACTAACTACAGGTGTCGTTGATAGGTAGTTTATCATTGCATAAGGAAATTGCATCTTTAATAGATTAATAACTTCAATAACTCCAAAATATGCTTCTTCAATAGTTGCTTCTAATAGAACAAGGTCATTGGAACCAATAGAAATAAATATTTCTTTTGGCTCTATATTACCTATAATTGTATCTATATTATGAATTATAAATTTTGTGGTTGCTCCTGCAACACCTCTATTTATTGCATTAATCTCAGGTAAAAATTTATTAAGATTGAAATATTCAATAATTGAATCTCCAATAAATAAGTTATCAATATTAATATCCATGTTATTTTTTTTATATTTTTCTAAGACTTTTGATGAAGTCATTTCAATCATCTGTCTTAAGCGAGTAAGCTCATCTTGATTTAGTTTCATTATCAATCCCTTTTTTTTATTTATTTATTCTGTAAAAATCAACACCTTGGTTAACTTTGCCAAGCGCATTATGTATTTCTATTTGAGCAGAGAACACATCTTCTTCACCAAATATAATATCCTCAAACTTATAACTAAAACCATTCTCTTCTTCCTTTAAGGAAGCAAAAATACTTTTATTTGAAATAAGATTATTATTTTTATCAAATAATTTTAAAATTATATCTGTTGGTTTTAATTCCTCAGGAAGACTAGATCTATCTAAAATTATAATTAATTCATTTTTGCCGTCTTCTTTTATTTCAATCACTGCTTTAAAATCAATGTCAAATTGATGTTTTAAGTATATATTACCAGTATCATATGTTTTAATAATTTCATCTGTTTCTTCAATAATTATTACAGAATAATTACTTTCAATAGATAGTTTTAAAGTACCTTCATATACCCCTGATCCTATTACATTAACTTCAGTTGTATCATTTGAATCATCCATACTTGTTGCTTTTACTGATATTGTACTATTCTTATGAATCTCACGGATGGAAAACTTAATTAAAACTTCAGCTTTCTTTTCTTCAATATCTAAATCTTCAATTTTTATAGAATAATTATAGATATTTTTTTGACCTTCAACATAATTATAAAATTCACTTCTAAGTGCAGAATTTTGATTTTTTAAATCATTAATTTGGCTCTGTAACTCTGATATACTATTTGAAATTTCTTTCATCGCATTTTTATGATTTGCATTCTGAATGATAACTATAATAGATAAAATTAAAATCCCAAATAATGCTATCATTTTTATGAAAGCACCCTTATCTAGTAAAACATTAGGTTTACCAGTTCTTAATACTTTGTTTGCATTTTTATTATACACTATTGCATAAACAATAACACCAACAACGAATGTAACAATTATTATTAAAACATAAATAATTGCAGCTAAATTTATACTACCACTCATTTCTATTTTCTCCTTTTTAAAATCCTATTATTTCCTTGAAGCTATCAATATAGTTTCTTGTAACTTCCAAGTATTGATTTGTTTCCAATATTATTTTTATTCGTGAATTAAATAATGGTTTTATTTTACTAATGAATGATTTATTTACTATTTGTGATTTATTTATCCTAATAAAACCAAATTCTGAGAATTCACCTTCAATTTCATATAGTTTTTGTTTGATTTGATATGTATTATCTATTGTATACAGGTACACTTCTCTTCCAAAACTTTCTATATAAACAACCCGATCATAGTTGATGAATTCATACTGATTATCCTTATTCGCAACAAAAAAAGATTGAACAAAGTCAGATTCTCTAAATATTAAAGAGGCATCTTCAACAACTTTGAATCCACCTTTTTCCAGCATTGCTTTATATATCTCATAATTTTCTTTTCTACAAATAATTTTAATTTCCATAAAACCATTCCTATTCTAACTAATTATATTATTTATACATTTTAAAATCAACAGCATTATCATAAGTTACATAAATAGTGTCATAACTTACATTTAAATCTCGTAAATTTTAAAAACCCAGTACTAAAATGTATGTTTTAATATATACTAAATTTTATAACAAATATTGAATAAAGAAAAGATGTCTCTTTATAGCCACGGCATCTTTTTGCAAATAATATTAAAACTATAAAAATACAGGCTTAATTAAGCCTGTATGTGATATTTTATTATGGTTACTTACAACAGTCGTATTATGACTATATTAGATTAATATAATTTTGTTTATCTAAAAATATAGAATATAAAATAACTTTACTTTCTTCTTCAAAAATCTTATAGAAAATTAAATATCCAGGAATAAATAATGTTCTATATCCCTGATTTTTTAGTATTTGATATCTTGGAACAGATCCTAATTTTGGGAAGTCTTTTAATTTTAATACAAGGGATTCAATTGTGTTTAATTGTTTCTTGGCAACATCTACACAGTTAACATCAGCGATATATAGAATTAATTCATGAAGTTGATCATTAAATTTATCTGTTCGTAGTAATTCGAATTTCACTATAAATTCTCCAATTTATTTCTTAATTCATCAAATGTTTCTTTAGCGTCTGATATTCTTCCTAACCTTACATCTTCATCTGCTTCTGCTAAGTTTTTTAATAATTCTAACTCTGCCTGTAGCTTTAAGTAATTCTCATAACCAAGTAATACTGTATCTCCTCTACCGTTTACAGTAATAAAAACTGCTTCTTTACTTTCCTTACAAAGATTTGAAACTTCTGAATACTTATTTCTTAAATCTGATGATGGTCTTATATTGTTCATAAAATACACAACCTCCTTATATCGTTATTATATCATAA
The DNA here is from genome assembly GCA_041675865.1 of Bacilli bacterium. GTDB lineage: Bacteria > Bacillota_I > Bacilli_A > ML615J-28 > CAG-698 > DUVT01. The sequence continues at coordinate 11,125 of JBAYTA010000051.1, forward strand.
TAACGATATAATATCAATAAGTATTATATATTTTATATTATGATTTTATTCATAAACTTTTAAGTAATATATTTTTTTATCCAGCGAGAAATTGGAATTTAAAAAGTTAAGCTAGATTTCATCTTTAGTATTTTTATAGGTTAATAAGCTAAATTACTAACGATTTTCAAATCAATTTCAATTTCATAACGCTCATTTTTAGACATTATTTCTTTTAAATCATCGTAGGGAAAAGGTTTTTTATTTACCTTTATTATATGCCATGTTCTATTAAACTCTTTTTCAAAATGCTCATCAAATAACATCTCTGATTGGCCATAAGATGATTTCTTTCGACTATCATCCGATCTGAAGATAATACCGATATTTTTTACTTTATCATTGTATATTAAATATCCAGTCTTTAAACGACCACTATCACAATAAGCAAAGAAACCTTTTCTTCCTTTACGATTAACAATTTTATTTTTAATAATTATTTTCATACTATGATCCTTTCTTGAATGAAGAAATGTATAAATTGGTATAGAACAATAAATTGGAATAGTATTTATAGTTTTATATAATAAATAATGTTTCAATTAATCGTAATGATTCTATTATTCTTGGTTCATTAGAGTGATTTAGAATTTTGATTTGATTTTCATCCAATGTAATAAAATACTCAATTGAATTCGAATACAAAAAAGTATCGACAATATGTTTATCCATAATATTATTGCTTTTAATTGCAAATTCTCCTTGAAACATACTATAGATAAAATTTTCTATATATTCTTTTTCATAATCATATGAAGGATGATTAATTTGTACATTTACAATAATATTGCTTATAAATTTATCATGATAATCAACTATTTCTTTACTATAATTCTTTTTATAATAATTCAAGTTATCAATATCTTCACTATTATATAACTCATTTTCCAACAACTTCTCCTTATTAATAGATTTATTCCATTTCTTAATATCTTTGATTATTTCATAATATGATGAAATTGATTCTATTTCTTTTATATAAATATTCATATAAGGAACAAATGAGTTAATTAAATTCAATAATATTCTTTTAGATATTTTCTTTATCTCTTTTTCACAAAAGCTTTTATTAACTGATAAGGATTTAAATTCGTGTAAAAGAATATTTTTAATCTCATTTTTCAATTTATTAGAAATATTTTCGATTAATCTTTTGCATTCATCATACCTTTCGATGTTTCTTACACTCCCTTTCAATTGGAGTAAAAAATTAATATAAGGAGAAAAAGCTAATATTAATGTAAAAGAAATATCATATGCATAGTGAATAGAAAAATAGTTTGATAATTCAATTCTTGAGGTTTCAATTTCCTCGTTGGTAAGTGATTCAAAATCTTTTAATTTCTTTGCATCAAAATATTTGTCTATATCGCTTCTACTACAGAAATTTACATTCGAACATTTTTGCAATAAAAGCTCGTAATACTCTTTTATTTTTGGAGAAAAATGATTGTTATTTAACATTTCAAATATAGTATGGATAGAAACAAAAATTGAATTATTATTAATTATTTCTTCTATTTTGCTAATATTTACTTTTTTATTTTCACTATAACCAACGAGCAAATATACTATATTTGTATCAATAAATATATTTTTATTTTTAATCATAAGTGATAACACTTTCCCTATATCTATTTATATTTCTTTTCATTTCATTTTTTAATCTTTCGAATTAATAATAATTTTAAATCATTTTTTGATAGAGCAACTATGTTCGATAAATTACAGTTAATCGCACGATAAATTACAATTTAACGAACTATCTATATTATACTTTATTATCCAAATTATGTAAATATTAAAAATTGGATACAAAAAATCGGAAACAAAAAACAGGTTTTATAACAACCTGATTTCTTATAAATCTAATATTTAAAACTGGTACACCCACGGGGACTCGAACCCCGGACCCATTGATTAAGAGTCA
>JBAYTA010000052.1:0-12843 GCA_041675865.1 Bacilli bacterium
AATAGCCATGTGATTTATACTCCTCTCGTGAAGATATTTCCTGGTAGTTATCTTCTTCACGATAAGTATAAATCATTTTGTCGTTTTATACAATATTGGTCTCACATGTATTGTAACATTACATAAATAATTATGAAAGGTATAACAACCATATGGAAAAATTTTCCATAAAATGGTATAATGTTAGAAAGTGGTGAAGTATGGATTACATAACAATTGATTTTGAAACAGCCAATAGTAATAATACAAGTGCTTGTAGTTTAGGTATTGTAGTCGTTAGAAACAATAAAATAGAAGAAGAGCTTCATTATTTAATTAATCCCATGGAGGATTTTCTTGAATATAATATAGATATTCATCACATAACTCCTATGGATGTGCAAAATGAAGATACATTTAAAGAGCTTTGGCCAAAAATTAAACATCTTTTTATGGATTCTTATGTATATGCTCATAATGCTGGTTTTGATATATCTGTTCTAAAAGCATTAATTGAAAAATATGAACTTGAAATGCCTAGGTTTAAATGGGGTTGTACTTTAAAAATAGCAAGAAAACTTTGGAATGGTGAGCTTGCCAATAATAAACTTGGAACAATAGCTCAGTTTTTAGAATTAGATCATGATTATCATAATGCTTTAAGTGATGCTTTAGTTTGTGTTGCTATTATAAATAGGGGCCAAAGGATAATGCGGGTTGATTCCCATTTAGAATTATATGATGCACTTGCGATTAGATATGGTGGATATTCTAGCGAGAAGTTTTATGGCACATATAATAAGTATAATCGAAATAAAAAAGTTGAAATAACAAAAAACAAAGATTTAAACGATAAAGTAGTTTATTTGGCAGGTAAACCTAGTAAAATTACTAGGAATGAGTTAAAGAATAAGCTTGCGGAAAATGGTGCTTATGTAGAGAGAAATATTAATCTTAGTTTAGATTATTTTGTTATATTAGGAAGTGCCCCAAAAAGTAGTTTAGAAAAACTAGATAATTTAAATGGTAAGGGTAGAGGTATAAATATAATTGATGAAGATACTATATTAGGAATGATCAAATGAGTAAGTTTAATGTTTTAAAGGATTCTACATTAGAAGAATTCTTAAGTGAGTTTTATTTATCTAAATCAAATATAAATATTTTATTAAACTCAGATTATTTAATTAATAATGTTAAATCAAAATCAAAGGAATTTAAAAAAGGCGATATAATAGAATTTGATTTCAGTATATTTCAAAAAATAGAATTTGAAGAATATAAAGTGAAACTAGATATAGTCTATGAGGATGACTATATTTTGGTAGTTAATAAACCAACAAAGATGTTGATTCACCCAGATGGAAATAGAAATGATACATTATCTAATGCACTCAGTTTTTATTACCATATAAATAATATTGATGCAAGCGTAAGAGCGATGCATAGATTGGATTATGAAACTAGCGGTTTGGTTTTGTTTTCTAAAGATATCTTAAGCTATAGTTTTATTAACCAACAATTAGAAGCGAGAAAATTCTTAAGGGAATACATTGCTATTACAGATGGTGTTATAGAAGAAGACACCGGAATTCTAGATTTTAAGATTGGTAGAAATAGACATAATAGTAAAAAACAAATTGTTTCTAAAACTGGAAAAGAAGCAATTACAACATATGAGGTTTTAAAAAGATCAAACAATAACACAAAAGTGAAAATTAATATAGAAACAGGAAGAACACATCAAATAAGGGTACATTTTTCTCATATTAATCATCCGATTACTGGTGATGAATTATACGGAAAAAAGGCTAAAAGAATGTTCTTGCATGCTTCTTTAATTAGTTTTATTCATCCAAATACTAAAAAAATAATTGAAGTAAAAGCAAATGTAAATGAAGAGGAAGGAAAATGGTTTCTGTAATCGAGTTTAATCATAGATTAATAAACGAATATATTAAAGAAAATGATATTAGTATTGATATGACTATTGGTAATGGAAATGATACTTTGGTTTTAGTAGAGAAATCTAAATTTGTTTACGGCTTTGATATTCAAGATGAAGCTATTAACAATACAAATAAATTACTAAAAGGTTATACTAACTATAAGTTGATTAAAGATTCTCATCTTAACTTTACAAATTATATAAATGAAGAAGTAGGAGTTGTTGTTTTCAATCTAGGATATCTTCCAAAAGGAAATAAGGGAATACACACTAAAGCAGATATAGTCTTAGACACTCTAAAGAAAGTTTTAGGAAAACTAAGAAAAGAAGGGATATGTAATTTAGTATTCTATCCTGGTCACCCTAGTGGTTTGGAAGAAGCAAATCTTATTAGTGATTATTTACAGACATTAAATCAGAAAGAGTTTGATGTATTAAAATATGAGTTTATTAATCAAATTAATAATCCTCCATTTTTAATCTCAATAAAAAAAAGAATATGAGGACATTCATTGGAATACAATTAAGTGATTGTACAACCCAAATTAACAACTTAATAAATGGTTTAAAACAGCAAGATCCATTTGCTAATTATACTAGAGAAGCTAATATTCATATTACATTAGAGTTTCTAGGTGAAATTAGTGATAAGGATATTGCCAAAATAGAGAGAATATTTTCAAAGTTAGAATATAGTAAATTTAATGTAATGATATCTAAATTATCTAAACTAAGAGATATGATTATATTAAATGTGGAAGAAACAAAAAGTTTAATGAACTTACAAAGTTTATTAAATAAAGAACTTAAAAAAGAAGGTTTTGTACTTCAGGAAAGAAAATATTTTCCTCATATTACTTTAGCAAGAAAAAGTAAAATAGTGATAGAAAAAGAATTTAATATGAAGAGTGAAATAAAAGAAGTTGTTTTATTTTTATCTTCAAGAATTGATAATGTTTTAACATATACACCAATTATAACAAAGCCGTTTTTATAGAAAAGTCTTATTTATTTTTCTTTTAAGTTTTTTAGTACAAGATATTTGATTTGGTTAAATATATTTTAGTTAAGTCTTAAAAAATGATAGATTTATTATCTAAACTATAGTACAATATTAATTAACATTGATTAGGAGAGTTAAACGAAATGGCGAAGATTACACCAATAGAGTGTGGTAATTTTATTGTAAAAATTGCTGATACGGAAGAAGAGCTAGAACAGTTATTTAAACTGCGATATGAAGAGCTATTCCTTTATTATAATAAGGAAATAAAACAAGATGAGGAAATGTGTATTGATAGGTATGATTATTTATGTGATCATTTGATTTGTTATGATACTTTAAACAAGCAAGTTGCTGGTACTTACCGCTTAGTATTAGAAGATCATATTAGAACGGTTGGTAGTTTTATTACTGAATCTGAATATGATATTTCAAAAATAAAATCAAAGAAGATTTTAGAACTTGGTAGAGCTGTTGTGAAGGAAGAATATCGAACAGGAGCTGTTATTAAGTTATTATGGCGCGGTTTAGTAAAGTATGCGCAAGTCAACAATATCAATTATATGTTTGGTACAGGATCATTTCAAGGAATAGATCCATCTAGTTATGACCAAGCACTATCATATATTTACTACAACCATTTATCTCCACAAGACGTGAGAGTACAGGCAAGATTAGAATCAAGGTCCAACATAAACTTGATAAAAGAGCACGAGATAGACTTAAGGAAAGTTAGAGAACAAATGCCGGCACTGATAAAGGGTTATATAAAAATCGGAGCTACCTTTGGAGAAGATGCATACATAGATGTACCATTCAATAGTGTGGATGTTTTTGTGCTGCTAGATGTAGACAAAGTAAACCCCGATATTTTAAGAAGATTTCAAAACTAGAAATCTATTATAAACTTTAGAGGACTTTTACATGGCTGCAAACAAACACTGGATCAAACAATTGCAACAACAAAATCAAGAAGCTTTTGAATATATTTATGACCAATATTTCAATTTAGTATCCTATGTAATCTTTACTATTGTAGGTGATACAGAAGTAACTAAAGAGTTGGTTCAAGATAGCTTTTTAAAGATGTGGAATAATATAGATAAATTTAGATTAAATACTAATTTTAAAGCTTGGTTGTTGACGATTGCTAAAAACACAGCAAAAGATTATCTAAGAACAAAAAAAGAATATTTGTTATTAGTTGATGAAGTTGAAAGTAATCAAGACCATATGTCTATATTTTCTGAGTTTGATCTAGATGCAAAACAAGTCTTAAATGACTTTGAATACAATGTTGTAGCCCTAACAATTGTTTACAATCTGAAAAGAAGAGAAGTTGCAGATGTTTTAGAAAAACCAACTGGTACAATTTCTAGAGTTTATAGTGAAGCAATCAAAAAATTAAAAGATTTTTATAGTCAATGAAGAAGTATTTTTTTAAAAAAATACTTTTTTTAAAATTCATTGAACAAAAATGAACTTTTCTTCGTTTTATATAATAGTGGGTGAAAAATTAAAAAGTTTTACCTCTAATTTAATTATCCTCCGGGGGGGACTAATTAATCATTAGCGGATAATTATTAATATAATGTGGGAAAGTATGCTGGTTGGAAATCGTTTGACAAGAGTTCCTTAGGGAATATTATCATGAACCTTTTTACTTTCGTGATAAAAAAGAAAAAAATTAGGGAAATCCCTAATTTTTTATTTTACAATCCTACCTTTAATTATAACTTCAACTTGAGAATTGCTTTCTACTCTTTCAACTATAAACTTTAAAATACCAGTGCTTTCATCAAATGTATAAATATCTATCTCGTTATTGTTGATAGAAACAGGTTTTTTAGAATCTAAAACAAAAGTTTTTGGTAGTTGATCTACAACTTCAAGATCAATTGCATCAACATTACCAATATTCTTTAATATAATACTATAAGCAAGTTCAGTATTATAATATGTATAATCAACACATTTTTTTGTACATTCTATTTTCGCAAATCTTTGTTTTAAATCAATGTTGTTTGTTTTAAAAGGTTTGATTTCATTGCTTTGCACACTTGCAATATTTCTAATATCCATAGCTATTTCCTCTAGATTATCTATTTCTACTTTATAAGTAATGATTAAAACAGCATTGGGTAGTAGTTCTTTAATTTCAAAAATTAGATTATTATCATTTTTAGTAACTACTATGTCTGTATTACTATCATCCATTAATTGATAGTTGAAACTACCTTCAATATAGTTTTGGTGAAATAAATCATCGTTTACAACTACATCAGTAACTTTTGTATTACCTGGATTTTGAATTACTAAAGTATATGTAATTATATCGTTAGGTTTAAAGTTTTCAGATGAAACTGTCTTTTTAGCTAATAACTCTACACTTCTAACTTCAGTTGTTACAAGGTTTGAGTTAGTTATACTCTTTATTCTTAGATTTCCGATTGCATACGCATAAGATATTTTTGCTTGACTAACTACATTCATAACAAGTCCTCCCTTTTAATCTATATGAAAGTGTGAAAATTTATATGATAATAAAAATATATTTATAGTTAAATGTCATTGTCAATCTAAAAGTTTTTTCATAAACTATATTGAAAGGTGGTGTAATAAATGACTGCTGGTAATTTTGCACATGGTTGTAAACCAGTTGACCCTTGCTGCTTCCCTGTTACAACAGGATGTGGATTTGGATCAAATAGATATGCTTTCGTATTGGTTCTATTTATTTTGTTGGTAATCGTAGGAGCAGCATTCTGGTTCTAATAAAAGAGGAGTCAATCCTCTTTTTTCGTTGCAGTCAATATATATGAATTTATTAAAGATAACTTCAGAAATTATGAAAATTTACAATCGCCCGAATCAATATAATAATCCATATAATCAAGGATATCCTAATTATACAAATGTAGATTATAATAATAAAAGTTATTATAGTCAGATTAATAATTATTATAAAGAAAAAGTCAAAGGATTTTTATATAAACAAATCTGATTTCTTTAAAATATAAATCTTTCATTAATAAGTATACTTTGTTATAATATTCATAAGAAATAAAACAAGGAGTAATATTATGGTTAAATATTTAATCACAGGTGGAGCTGGATTTATAGGTAGTAGAATAAGTGAAATTTTAATAGAAGAAGGAAATTGGGTAAGGGTAATAGATAACTTATCAAGTGGGGATATTAAGAATTTGGATTCTATTATTAATCATCCAAACTTTAGTTTTATTGAAGGAGATATAAGAGACTTTAATGCTTGTTTAGAAAATACAAAAGGTATTGATTATGTAATTCATCAAGCTGCATTAGTATCTGTGCCAAAATCAATAGAGATGCCTTTAGAAAACAATTCTATAAATGTTGATGGTTTCGTAAATATATTAGAGGCAGCTAGAATTAATAATATTAAAAGAGTTATTTATGCATCTAGTTCTGCGGTCTATGGAGATAATAATGATAAATTAAAGAATGAGGATAGAATAGGTAATTCAATATCCCCATATGCCCTTAGTAAATATATGGATGAGTTATATGCATCTTTATATAATAGAGTCTATAACATTGAAACTGTTGGTTTGAGATATTTTAATGTTTATGGTCCAAAACAAGACCCTAGTAGTGTTTATTCTGGAGTTATATCTATTTTTATGAATAGACTATTAAAGAATGAAGATTTATCAATTTATGGTGATGGCAGTATCACAAGAGATTTTGTCTATGTAGATGATGTTGCAAGGGCAAATATACTTGCAACAACAACCAAACTAACTACACCTTGTGTTTATAATATTGGGACTAGTATATCTACTTCAATCAAAGATTTAGGAAAAACACTAATCAATCTTACAAACAAAGATGTGAAAATAAATTACTTACCAAGTAGAGCTGGGGATATACTATATAGTTGCGCAAACATTGATAAAGCAAAAAAAGAATTGGGGTTTAACGTAAGTGTAAAAATAGAAGATGGCTTAATGAGGATATATAAAGAATTATCTAAAAAATAATGGAGAATAATTATGAAAAGATATTATATGGATAGATTAAATGTATTTGAAAGTTTTTTAAAAGCAGTTATAGTAAATATATTAATTACAATATTTTTGGGATTAATATTTATCGTAACAGGATTATATTTTGATATGTTATATATTTATGTGTTTTTTATTTTATATGTAATTATAATAATTTATCATATCTTAAAATCATATTCGAAAATATCTTTTTACATTAATGATAATTCAATAATCTACTGTAAAGGAAACAAAGAAGCAAAAATAAAACTTCATAGTATTACAAAGCTAGAAGAATATTTTGGGATAAATTATCTTTTTGGGAAGAAAACTATTTTTATATATGTGAATAATAAAAAATATGATTTTGTTATAAAAAAATCTAGAGCAGATATTTTTAAGAACCAACTAGAAGAATATATAAATGAGACTGAAGAGTTTGGAGATTTTAAAATATAAATATAGAAAAAGTAAAAAAGTTATGCATTGGTATAACTTTTTATTTTATTATTTATGGCTTAATGTTAATCCTTTTGTTGTATTGTGGAAAGTATTGTGATAAAATTGAAAAAAAGGAGGATTACATGGGAAAACTTGTATTAGGTTTGGATATAGGAATTACATCAGTTGGTTGGGGTTTGATCGATATTGAAACTGATGAAATTGTTGATAAAGGTGTCAGGCTTTTTCCTGAAGGTACTGCAGCAGAAAATTTGAAAAGAAGAACTAAAAGGGGAGGTAGAAGACTTAAGAGAAGAAGACAGCAGAGAATTATTGATTTAAAAAAACTTCTAAAAAAACACAATATTATTAATGATGATTTTGTTGCTTTAAATAATCCATATGAAATTAGAGTAAAAGGGTTAAGTGAGCAATTAACTAATGAAGAATTTGCTACAGCTTTTTTACACATAGTAAAACGTCGTGGAAGTATCCTGGATACTATTGAAGATGATGAATCTAAACTTAAAGACGACCAGTCAACAAAAGCTGTACTAACATCAAATGAAAAATATTTGAGACAGAAAGATTACTATATTTGTCAGTTACAGTTGGAGAGGTTATCTAATGGTGAAAACATTAGAGGAACATATAACAATTTCAAAACCTCTGATTACTTAAAAGAAGCAGAAGCTATATTTAAAAATCAAGAGATTACAAATGATCTTAAAAAAGATATATTAGAATTGATTGCAAGAAAAAGAGAATATTATGATGGACCAGGAAGTAAAAATTCCCCTACACCATATGGTCAGTGGTTCTATGATAAAAATGGTAAAATCAAACATATGGATATGATTGAAAAAATGAGAGGGAAATGTTCTATTTTTTCTGATGAACCTTGCGCACCAAAAATGAGTTATAGAGCAGATTTATTTAACTTCTTGAATGATTTGAATAATTTAAAAGTAGATGGCGAAGGAATTACTACAGAACAGAAAAACGAGATAATAAATGAATACATAAATAAAAAAGGTGAGATATCACCAAAGAATCTTATCAAATATCTAGGTGTGGATGAATACTTAGTAACAGGGTTTAGAATTGATAAAAATGATAACTCTTTATTAACGGAATTTAAAGGTTATAAGAAGATATTAAGTGTTCTTAAAAAGAATAATAGTCCTAAGTTAAAAGAGATTGTTGAAAATAAAGAATATGTTGATAAAATAATTGATATCCTTACAAGGGTAAAAGGAATTACTGATAGAGTTAGTGCAATTCAAGAGATTGATCCAAATCTTTTTGAAAAAGAAGTTGCAGAACAATTTGCAAATATTTCTGGAATTACAGGATATCACTCAATATCGTATAAAGCAATGAATATAATAATACCTGAATTAATGGCTACTAATGATAACCAAATGCAAATACTTACTAGAACTGGGCTTATAAATAAAGGGAAGAAAAGCAATTTGAAAGGTATGAAGAATATTCCATTTGATGATGAAGCAATATTAAGTCCTGTTGCAAAAAGAGCTCAAAATGAAAGCTTAAAAGTAATTAATGCAATTAGAAAACAATATGGAGAATTAGATTCTATTGTAATTGAGACTGCAAGAGATAGAAATAGTCTAGAAGAACAAAGAAAAATAACAGAAAGCCAAAAACGTGGAGAAGAACTTAATAAAAAATGTGAAGTAATTGCAAAAGGTGTTAAGCTAAACAAGGTTTTAAGACATAAAATTAGATTATATATGGAACAAGATGCAAAATGCCTTTATAGCGGCAAACCTATTGATTTGTATCGTTTGCTTCATGATCCAAAGGCTTATGAAATAGACCATATTATACCGATATCTATATCTTTAGATGATTCGATGAATAATAAGGTCTTAGTTTTATCTGAATATAATCACCTAAAGGGAAATGCAACACCTTTTAAATTCTTAAAATCAGGAAAAAGTTCTGGATGGTCATATGAAGAATTTAAAACTTATGCACTAGCTTTGAAAAAAAATAACCAGATATCTAGAAAAAAACTCAATAACTTATTGTTTGAAGAAGAAATTACTAAGTTCAGCGTAAGAAGAAAATTTATAGAGAGAAACTTAGTTGATACTAGATATGCTTCAAGAACTATTTTAGATACACTAACTAACTACTTTAATGCAAACTCAATTGATACAAAGGTTCATACTGTTAGGGGTGCTATAACAAACATATTTAGACAAAAATCTGGGTTGATAAAAAATAGGGATTATTTTTATCATCATATTGTTGATGCATTAATTGTTGCAGGAATAAAAAAACAAGGATATTTAAATAAATTATTGTTAGAAAATCAAATAAAGTATGATGAGGAAACAGGAGAAGTACTAAATATAGTCAGTGAAAATGAATTCTTTGATTCTGGATATATTAGGTTTATTTCAAAGTTAAAAAAACTAAATGATTATATTATCTATGATGGTGAATATAAAATATCACATAAGGTTGATAGAAAACCGAATAGACAATTTACTGACGAAACAATATATGGTGTAAGAAGTGTAGACGGAGAGGATAAAATTCTAAGTAAGTATAAGAATATTTATGGTGATGAAGGTATTAAACTTGCAAAAGATATACGTGAAAGTAAATTCGATAAGATATTAATGTCTAAAGTTGATCCAAAAACTTTTGAACTCTTAAAAAACATAGTCTATAATACACCGATTGATAAAGAGAAAAAAGAATTAAACCCTTTTGAAATATATAAAAATGAACACGGGTATATTAGAAAAGTATCAAGGTATAATGATGGACCGATTGTGAAATCAGTAAAATATTATCTTAAGAGGTTAAAGAGTCATGTTGATATTTCACATAAATATAATTTAAATACGAACAAAACAAAAGTTGCTTTATTACAAGTTAGTCCATATAGAACAGATTTTTATAAGGATTCAGTAGGCTTATATAAGTTTCTTACAATACGTTATGCGAATATATATACAAACAAAGATGGATACTATATTAATAAACAGTGGTATGAAGATGAACTAAATAGAAGAGGAATTAACTCTGATTTTGAATTCCAATTCTCGTTAAATCGGAATGAGTTTGTAGAAATATGTAAGCAGGAAAAGGATTATAGAGATATGATGTTATATAGATTTGTTGGCACAAATTCAGAAGAGGCTAATAAAGTCGAGGTAAAACCGCTACATTTTAATACAAATAAGGATAATCGTATTAAGATTACAATAAACAAGACAATTGTAAATATGACCAAATATCATTCAGATGTATTGGGGAATTTGTATAAAGTTGAAAAAGAAGCCTTGAAATTAAAATTGTAATATGCTATAATAAAGTGCACTTAGTAGCAAGAGTGCTTATACAGCAAAGATCCTGAGGATCTAGCAAAACAAGGGTTTATCCCGCAAGGATATATCCCGAATTCGAGGCATTGCATGTATCATTTAATGATAACAGATGCCTCCTTTTTTATTTTTATGGGTTGGAGAATAGTTTATATAGAAGAGAGTCAATATCTTTCTTTATATTTAGATAATATAAAAATAAAGAAAAATGATAGTGAGGTAACAATACCTTTATCAGATATTCACTCCCTTATTATAGACAATTACAAATCAACATTATCTGTTAATTTAATTAATAAGTGTATTGAAAACAAAGTTAATATTTTATTATGTGGTATAGATCATATGCCCAGATCAATTGTTTTTCCAATCAAGGGAAACAATCAAATGCCCAAGATAATAAAAAGACAATTTGAGTGGAATGAAGATATAAAATCTATTTTGCATTCCAAAATAGTAAAGGGAAAAATAACAAATCAATGTCAGTTATTGGAAAAACACAAGAAGGACTATGCAGTAATCAATAAGTTATATTCATTTGCTGAAGAAGTAAAAAATGGTGACCCTGGGAATAGGGAAGGACTAAGCGCAAAAATGTACTTTAGAGAATTGTTTGGGAATGGATTTATAAGGTTTGAGGATGATGCGGTAAATGCTGGGCTTAATTATGGCTATAGCATTCTAAGATCTCAGATTTCAAAAGTTGTTTTATCAAGAGGGCTTAATCCATCAATAGGTATATTTCACAGAGGTGCAGAAAATATCTTTAATTTATCTGATGATATTATAGAAGTTTTTAGACCTATTATAGACGATTATGTTTATAAGAATTTAATGAAGGAAGATATTCTTACAAGAGAGCATAGGATAAATTTAATAAAGTTAACAACTAAGAAGATGATATACAACGGAGAAAAGCATACATTTTTTAATGTTGTATACCTCTATATCAATAATATTTTAGATGTATTAGATAAGGGGATTGAAGAACTAATTATCCCAGAATTCAAATATTATGATATATGAGTTTATGCGATTAATATTATTTTTTGATCTACCTACTTTTACGAAACAAGATATTAAAAGATATAGTAATTTTCGTAAGTTGTTAATTCAAAATGGATATATGATGATTCAATATTCAGTTTATTCAAAGATATTTAATAATAGAGATGCGGCACAAAAACATATAAGTTTTATACAAGATAAAGCACCTAAACACGGTCATATAAGAATTATGATGGTAACTGAAAAACAATACTCTAAAATGAAGATAATTATTGGTGGAAGAACAAATCAGGAAAATATTATAACAATTGATCCAATGTTAATATTGTAAGGAGGATAATATAGATAAGTTAAGCTTTGAATATATTAATAAAACTATTAGTTTTGGAATTGAAAACTACAAACTAATTGTTGGAAATATATTGGAATTATATGAATTAAAGAAAGCCATTAAAGGATACTTTGATAAAAATCATTTATCAGAATATCAAGGACACTATTTGAAGAAATACAATCTAATGTTTAACGATAAAGAGATAGATGTTAGATACTGGGATTTTTTTGAACTGAATCACAATTATGATTTAAATAGCGATGTAAAACTCGGATCAAAATCATTGCTATTGAAATACTATGAGAGTTTGTTTGTAGATGTTGAATACTTAGATGAAGTTAATACCATAAACCAATTACTTACAGTTGTTTTGGATGACTATATAAATAACAATACTAATTTAACACTAGATTCTTTCAATTTACATTCTTCATTTCTAGAGATAAATGCGAAATCGCTAATTAAATCTCTTAACGTTGCTATATTAAAAGAAGAAATGGAAGCAAACTATTATAGCTTAGATTACGATGAAATAATAATATTTCAGTTAGATATTATAGAAAAAATATATTCATCAAACAAACTAAATAAAGCAATATGCTTTATTGAATTACCTTTACTGACAAATAAAATATTAACTAAAATACAAACAATAAAACTAAGCAATATTAAAGTATTAGTTTTTCCATTAAAAATTGAAAGAGATTGTTTCAGTATAAAAAATACATTTTTAT
>JBAYTA010000053.1:0-12707 GCA_041675865.1 Bacilli bacterium
AAGAAACCTCACAAAACAATATTATATAGTTAAATTATACTATAAATGTTATAAAAAGTCAATAGTTAATATAATTCCATGATAGAAACAAAAAAGGCTGCTGACTTTGTCAACAACCTGAAATGATGTCAATATGACATCATTTTATTAAAAATAAGGATTTTGTGCAACCCAGTAAATTGAAGCAAGTGTAGATGTAACTAAAGCGATAATACAAAGAGTTTTACCTGTTTTATTATTAGCTTTATTAGCTCTGCTTAAACCAATACCTCCACAAATCCAACCAACAATTGGAATAAATAGTCCTACAATTAAAGCGACTAGACCAAGAGTAGTTCCTTCATTACTAACATAAGCTGGTTGATTATTATAAACTTGTGCTGGTTGATCACTTTTTCCAGTTTTCACACCACAGTGGATACATACATAGGCATTACTATCTATTTCTTTTCCACAGTTTGTACAAAATGCCATAATTCATTTCCCCCTTTTGGAATATTGTATTTCTATTATATCTAAAAGATTCCATAATTACAAGGATTAAAAATTATATTTTACTTTATCTATAATTGTCTTTTAAAATTTAATAATTTATGTTATTATTATTTATATTAGATAAAGGATATTGATATTTATGGGCTGGTTTAATTATATAGGTTTAATAATTATAATTATTTTAATGATTCCCAATATCATATATTTTATAAAAAAAGTAAAAGAACCGAATAAGTATAGAAATAAAGTCTTAGAAGAACTAGAAGCAACAGGAAGAGTAGGAGTAACCCTCTTTATGGTTTTTAATATTCCTTATTCATATTTAGGGTATTGGTTTGAAGGTGCTAATTATATATATATTATAGTTAACGCATTACTTATTATATTATATATTTGTGCATTCTTTATATTAAAGAATCCTAATGATTTTAAAAGAATTATTTTTTTATCAAGTATACCTTGTATAATATTTTTATTTTCTTCAATTATGATTTTCAGCATACTTTTACTTTTCTTTTCACTAATGTTTACTTTTAGTCACATATATATTAATATAAAAACAAAGGGAGATTAATTATGATAGATTCAAAAATGATGAAGGATATTCTATCCTTACAAAGAAGTGAACTAACAGATCATTATATGTATTTAAAACTTGCTAAGAGAGAAAAAGATCCTCATAATAAGGAAGTATTAGAGAAGATTGCAAAAGATGAATATCGTCATTACCACTTTTGGAAAAAGATTACTAATGAAGAATTAAAACCAAGAAGACTTCATCTTTGGTTTTACTATATTATATCTATAATCTTTGGAATTACATTTGGTGTAAGACTAATGGAATTAGGAGAAGTTAAAACTCAATATTTATATAAAGAATTAGAAGGAAAAATTGAAGGCATTGAAAAACTTGTTCAAGAAGAAGAAGAACATGAAGAAGCATTAATTGATAAGCTAAAAGAAGAAAAGTTAAATTATGTGGGTTCAATAGTATTAGGTTTAAACGATGCTTTAGTTGAACTTACAGGTACATTAGCTGGTCTTACATTTGCACTCGCTAATTCTAAAATTGTAGCATTATCAGGTTTAATAACTGGGATTGCTGCATCATTTTCAATGGCTAGTTCTGAATACCTTGCGAAAAAGCAAGAAGAAAGCCATAGCAAAGCCTTAAAATCTGCATTCTATACTGGAGTTGCATATATAATAGCGGTAGTTTTATTAATACTTCCCTACTTATTGATGCCATCTGATATTACATTTAATATTTTTGGTGTTATTGTAGAAGGAATTTATGTATCACTAGCAATTACCATTTTAGTTGTTGTCTTAATAATACTTGTATTTAACTTTTATATAAGTGTTGCGAAGAGATTGAATTTCAAAAAGAGATTTTTTGAAATGGTTACTATTAGTTTAGGTGTAGCTATATTGTCATTTGTAATTGGGTATTTAGTAAAAACAATATTTAATATCGATATTTAAGAATAACCCTTTTTAAGGGTTATTTTTAAAATCATATTTTTTTACGCATATTGATATGCTATAATATACTAAGAGAGAATAAGTAGGAGGATATTTATGAACTTTGAAGATACTATTAAACTATATATTCCCAAAGAATTAATTGTAAGCGAGGATGAACATCCAGAAGAATATGGAGAGTTAATTGTAGTTTTAAAGAATGATATGTGGGCTGATGTTTATACTGATAAAGATGGTAATTTTTATTCAATAACTAATAATGTTGATTTAATTAAATATGTTCATGATTATCTAAAAAAATGAACCATATTAAAATGAGGAATTAAGTTTTCTGGTGAGGTAAAGGAATAATTATGAATTTTGATACATTAAAAAATATAAAAGATGAAACAAAAAGAATTAATGCTCTTTATGAATTATTTAATGAAGATAATAGATTAAATCGCTCAAAAGCTGCAAGAGTTGAGTTTCTAACAACAATCAAATATATTGAAGCATATTTGAATGAAGATTCAAAAATATTAGATATTGGTGCAGGAGCAGGAGAATATAGCCTTTATTATGCAAAAAGAGGTTATGTTGTAAATGCAGTAGAGTTAGCAAAAAACAATATTGAAAAGTTTAGAATGAAAATAACTCCCAAAATGAAACTAGATTTAAGAGAAGGTAACGCCCTAGATTTAAGTTTCTATAGTGATGAGAGTTTTGATATTGTTTTATTAATGGGACCACTTTATCATTTAGAAAATGAAAATGATAGAAACAAAGCATTAAGCGAAGCTATTAGAGTTTGTAAGAAAGATGGAAATATTATTACTACTTTTATTACAAACGATATGATTGTTTTAACTGAACTTGCATATGATATAGACTTCTTCAAAGGTGATTCATATAATCATGAGACTTTCAAAATTAATAACTTTCCTTTTGTGTTTCATACAGTAGAAGAAGCAAAAAAGATAATGAATGTTCAAGGAATTGAGGTTTTAAATATTGTTGCACAAGATGGTGCATCTGAGTTAATGATGGATTATATAAATAAACTAGATGAAGAAAGTTATAAACAATATTTAAGATATCATTTTTATATTTGTGAAAAGCCTGAGATGTTAGGGATGACAAATCATCTTATGTTTGTTTGTAAGAGGAAAGATATATGAAAATAGAATTAATTAAACCGAATTCAATCCACTTCTCTAAATTGATTCACCAAGAATTACTATTATGGCCTTGCCATGAATATGATGAATTGTATAAAGAAACTCTTGAATCTAAAGATTACTTCTTTGGAGCAATAAAAAACTTAGAGTTGCTAGGATTTATTCAAGTATCTATAAGAAATGAATATGTTAATGGATCTACAACTTCTCCTGTTGGCTATATTGAAGGATTATATGTTGAAGAAGTTTATAGAAAGCAAGGAGTTGGAAGAAGACTTGTGGAATATATATTTAAGTTTTTTAAAGATATGGGTATTAAAGAAGTAGCATCAGATGCTCTAATTAATAATAAGATAAGTCAGATGTTTCATGAAAGATTAGGTTTTTTTGAAACAGAAAGAGTAGTATATTATTTGAAGGAACTAAATGAAAAAGAAGAAAAGAATTAACTTTTATAGTGCTCTAACTGAGGAAGTTTTATATCGTAATGAAATAATTAGATTTTTTACTATTATTGCACTTTCTACTTTAATATTTACTTTAAATATAATTATTCAAAATGATGTTTCATTAATATATATCTTAATAATCTTAAGAGTAATAAATTTTACTATAGTTGTTAATAGTTTTTTCTTAATAATAATTTCTTTTTCAAGATTAATTAACATTTCTGATAATAAAGAAATACTTTTAAAAAAACAAGGAAAATATAAATTTAAGTACCCTGCTGTAAAATATGAACTTCAAGATATAATTATGTTTTTAAAATATAGTAAATATCCAGGTGATCTTTATGTAAAAAGTGAAGATGGAGATTATTATAATATAAAACTAACCATGGATTATAATTCTAAAACAAGAGTTTTCTTTGATCCTAGATATTATATTAATGAGCAAGAATATAGAAATATTGAAGTACTGATTAATTTTATTTACAAGATTACTCTTGTTGATAAAGATGGAATGGTAAGTGTTTTAGCTTTAGAGGAAGGTAATGATCCAATCTTATTAAAAAACGCATTGGAAATTATAAGAAAAGAGTTGAAGGAGAAAAATGATGATTCTAATTAAAAACGCAAATCTATTAAGTATGGCAAAGATTAATTATGAGATAGTGGATATCTTAATTGAGGATGGAAAAATTAAAGAAATTGGTAAACTTGATGAACAAGATTATAAGCAAGTTATAATTATTGATGCAAATAAAAAATATGTAACACCAGGCTTAGTAGACCCTCATTGTCATATTGGAATGATGGAAGAAGGAATTGGCTTTGAAGGTAGTGATGTTAATGAAATGACTGATCCTATATGCCCAGAATTAAGAGCATTTGATGCTATTAAACCACAAGATAGCGCATTTAGAGATGCTTTAGAAGCTGGTGTAACAACTGTTGTTACTGGACCAGGTAGTGCTAATGTTATTGGAGGAACATTTTCAATTCTAAAGACTACAGGTAAGACTGTTGATGATATGGTTGTTGTGAAAGAATCATGTATGAAAATGGCACTTGGTGAAAATCCAAAGAGAGTTTATAACTCAAAATCTAAAACTCCTATGACAAGAATGGCTTCAGCTGCACTCTTAAGGGAAGCATTATTTAAAGCTAAAGCATATTTAGAAAAACAAGAGAAACATCAAGAAGATTTTAAGAATGGTAAAGATACTCCAAAACCAGATTTTAATTTTAAATGGGATTCACTTGCAAGAGTATTCAATGGACTTCCAGTAAAAATTCATGCCCATCAACAAGATGATATTGTAACTGCTGTTAGGATTATGGAAGAGTTTGGTTTAAAAGGTTCTGTTGAACATGCAACAGAAGGTTATTTAATTACTGATTATCTTAAAGACCATAATGTGAAAGTAATAATTGGACCAACATTAGGTAGTAAGTCAAAATATGAACTTAGAAATAAATCATTTAAATCAGCGAAAGTTCTTCAAGATGCTTCCATTGATTATGCTATTATGACTGATCATCCTGTAATTCATTCATCTAATGCATTAACTCAAATTGGATTGTTTGTAAGAGAAGGTTTATCTGAATTAGATGGTCTTAAAGCTGTTACTATAAATGCAGCTAGAATTAATAATATTGATGATAGAGTTGGTAGTATTGAAGAAGGAAAAGACGCAGATATAGTTATTTGGGATAATCACCCACTACATTATTTAACAAAAACAGATTATGTAATAATTAATGGTAAAATTGTCCATCAAAAATAGTAAAAAAACTCATCCTACAGGGTGAGTTTTTTATGACGTTTTTTTTATTTTTAAACATAGAAATATTTAATACTTTTGTTCTAGATTTATGGAATGTGTTATAATATTAGTATATAGTGTAAACTAATTTGGAGGATGTAATGAATACTGAATTAAGAAAGTTAAAAGATGAATTTTTAATGTATTTATATGAAATATCAAAAATGAAGATGGTAGGTTATATTGCAAACTTTATCCAGGGTGAAGATGCTTTAATGTTAAGATTATTTTTAAATGGACCAATGACACCAAAAGAGTTAAGTGAAGAATTAAAAGTAACAAAAGGTAGAGTAACTGCTATAATTAATAAACTTAAAAATAAGAAATATGTAGATGTGAAAACAAATGATGAAGATAGAAGAAGTGTAACTATAAACTTATCTAATTTAGGAAGAGAATATTTTCAAGGAAAGTTGGATATTGCAGATAATTATTTCGATAATGTTTTTAGTGTTTTAGGATTAGATGATTCTAAAAATTTAGTAATGCAAATTGAAAATCTATTAACAAAAGTTAAGGAAGCAAACATATGAAAAAAATGGTTGAATTTATAAATGTTACAAAAACATACAAGATAGGAAACCAAATAATAAAAGCTAATGATGAAGTTAATTTTGAGGTTTTGGAAGGTGAACTATGTGTAATAGTTGGGCCTAGTGGCGCAGGGAAAACTACAATCTTAAATATACTTGGAGGAATGGATACAATTGATTCTGGCGAGATTATTGTAGACGAAAAAGATATAGGTGAGTATAATCTAAAAGAATTAACTTTATATAGACGTTATGATGTTGGTTTTGTTTTTCAGTTTTATAATTTAATGCCACAACTTACTGCATTAGAGAATGTAGAAATAGCATCAGAAATATGTAAGTCTCCACTTGAACCATTAACTGTTTTAAAGCAAGTCGGCTTAGAAGCAAGAGTCATGAACTTCCCATCACAATTATCAGGTGGGGAACAACAAAGGGTATCAATTGCAAGAGCTTTAGCTAAAAATCCGAAAATCTTATTATGTGATGAACCAACAGGTGCCCTAGATTTAGAAATTGGAAAATCAATCTTAAAACTTTTAAGTGAAGCATCAAGAAAACATAAGAAAACTGTTATTATTGTAACTCACAATAATGCGATTACTGAAATTGCTGACCGAGTTATTCAAGTTAGAAATGGTAAAGTAAGTAAGATGTATATAAATGATAATCCTAAAGAGATAGATGAGGTAGTTTGGTAATGAAAAAATACCACAAATATATACTAAAGGATATTAAAAAACTCTTACCAAAACTAATTGCAATTGTTTTAATTGTTACTTTAGGAGTTGGTTTTTCTGTTGGTTTATATACTTCGGCTCCCAATATGCGTTATAGTGTAGAAAAATATTTTGCTTCTACAAATGCTGCAGATATAATAGTTCAAGGTGAAGAGTTTGATAAAGATAAACTAAATAATTTTATTGAAAATCCTTTAATTAAAGAAGCTTATGGTTATTATTCATTCGATAGCGATGTTGAGTTTCAAAATGGAATGCATCTTGCAAAAATAAATGTTATTGATTTTGAAAATAAAATTAATAAATTAACTCTTTTAGAAGGTAGATTTCCAGATAAAGATAGTGAAACTATAGAAATAGTAATTGAGAGAAAACAACCTTTCTTTATCGAAGTTCCACTAGGATATGAAACAGAGTTTTTAGATAAAACAGTAAGAGTAGTAGGAATAGTCCATAATCCATGGTATTTTGCTTTTGTGGAAGAGATATCATATCAAGAACAAAGACCAATTGAGATTATTATTTATGCTAGTAAAGACTTATTAGATGAAGATATATATACGAATGTAGTTGCAACACTAGTTGGTGCAGATAAATATGATATGTTTAGTGATGAATATGAAGAGTTTATTGATGAAAAATTAGAAGAATTAAAATTAGAACATAATGAGTTTTTTTATACAACTAGAAACCTTAATCAGTCTTTCGCAAAATACAAATCAGATGTAAAAATAGTTGAGGCAATTGCTTTAATATTTCCTTTATTCTTTTTGCTTATTACAATATTAGTTTCAATGTCTAGTATAACTAGAATCATTGAAGATCAACGAAATCAAATCGGAACACTAAGATCACTTGGATATGGGAAAGCAAAAATACTAAATAAATATATTTTATATGCTTTAATCTCATCTGGACTTGGTGCTGTTTTAGGAATTGCATCTGGAGTATACTTTATACCTTTGATTGTTTATAATGCTTATGAAACTATCTATAATCTTCCACCGTTTTTAATCCAATATTATTGGGGAATTACTTCAATAATATCATTTTCAATGATAATTTCTGTTGTAATAGTTACAGTTGGTGTCCTATTACAAGCATTAAAAGAAAAGCCAACAGAATTATTAAAAGTTAAAACACAAAAACCAGGAAAAAAGATATTTTTAGAAAGACTACCATTTATTTGGAAAAGATTAAAATTTAAATATAAATCAACAATGAGAAATATCTTCCGTTATAAAAAAAACCTAATCCTTACATTAATAGGAATAGGTGGTAGTACAGCTTTACTATTAGCTGGATTTGGAATAAAAAATTCTGTAGATTTAGCTGGTAAATACCAGTTTGAAGAAATGATGCAGTATAATTTGGAAATAAGTATCAATCCAACTAAAAGCAATCTAGCTATTTTAGATGATTATGAATCATTATATATAATGGCAGTAAATGCGAAGTATGAGAATAATGATTATATTTCAATTATTATTCCGAAAGATACTTTTTATACAAATAAATTTATAGACTTTCAAGCAAGCAAAAAAGAAAATATAAATTTTGGCACATCTTCAGTTGTTGTAACAAAACAATTTGCAGATAAGCATAAACTACATAAAGGAGATAATCTTGCACTTAATATTTCAGATGATGAATATAACTTTGTAATCACTGATATTCAAGAATATTATTTTGGTAATAATATATATATAGCAAGAGAATTGTTTAATAATGATATTGATATCTTTTATAATAAAGTTTATTTAAAAACCCAAGAACTTGAATCAAATCTCAAAAGCCAACTAGAAGAAGATGGAAATATTTTAAAAGTGATGTTTGAAGAAGACTTAAAATATTCCTTCCAAAACACATCTGATAGTATGAATAGTATTATAATTGTTTTAGTACTTTCAGCATGTGCTCTTGCAATCATTATTAACTATAACCTTATTTTAATAAATATACATACTAGAAAAAAAGAAATAGCAACTTTAAAAGTTTTAGGATATCAAGAAAGTGAAGTTACAGGTTATGTATTTAGAGAGACGTTCATCGTTTCCACAATCGCCATTTTTATTGGACTATTATTTGGAAAGGGTCTCCACTACTTTATTATTAATAGAATTGTAATTGATGGGATACTTTTATACAATGGTATCCACTGGACTAGTTATTTATATACTTTTGTTTTATCGTTTATATTTTTAATAATTGTCTATTTTATGTCAATACCAGGAACTAAAAGAATTGATATGGTAGATGCTCTAAAATCTTATGAATAAAAAGGTGTTTTCACACCTTTTTTAACGCCAAAATTTCGTATATCCTCTTTTATCAACAATGTTAAATTCAATCATTTTTCTAAGTAATTCAAAATTAATTTCTTGATCCCAAGTTATTCTAAAAATCATTGAAGTAGCATCATAATTTGCATTTTCAATTTCCTCTCTAAATTTATCTAAAGTAAATTTTTCAGGTGAAATTGCAATATGTTTTTTTGAATAGCTAAAACCTATTATAAAAGTTCCTTCACTTGTAAACATTGGTTGATTCCAAGCAATTTTAGGCTCTAGATTTGGGAATTCTTTATTTACCCAAGTAAGTAATTTATGCATTTTTTCTCTTTGTTCTTTATTTTCCATTTTATTTAAAAATTCATTAAAAAATTCCATATAAATCCTCCAACTAATTTATATTATACTATTAATCTCTAATAATATAAAATAAAATACAAATAAAAAATCTTTATCAAAAAGATAAAGATTTCTAATTACAACTAATATTTGCTATTCTTGCTACATCAATTGAATAAGGTTCCCATCTATTCCTTCTCCATCTAAAGCCGATTAAACGTTGTCTTCTAATATCAGTTGGATAAAACCAGAAGCGACTTCTATTATGTAAAGTAACTAAAGACATTCTATTAAAGCATCTTCTAAATCGCTGCATACCGCTAGGCCATGGCGTACCAAATGGAGGTCTAAAAGATGGTTTAGAACCGACTGGAGGGGCAAATGGAGGCCTAAATTGCGGACCTATTGCAGGACCTAGCCCAAATGATGGAGTTTGTTGTCCTGGAGGTGCAAATGGAGGAATTTGTGTTTGGGAGATTCTTACAGGATTAATTTCTTCTTGTTGTTGATTCATGATTGGTTGGTTGCATCCACAACCACAACCTTGATAATTATTGTCATTGTTATCATAATCATACATATCATCTTCGTAATCATACATGTTATCGTCATCATCATAATCATACATGTCATCATCGTAATCATACATATCATCATCGATATCATAATATTCCATCACATTTGGATCCATCATATTTGGGTCCATCATACCCTGATTCATCATATTAGGGTCCATTCCATATGGTATTCCACTAAAATAATTAGGATAATTGTTGTTTATAATAATTCTCCTTTCTTTTTGTTTTTCAATATATAATATGGAAAAATCAAGAATAGGTGCAAGTATAAATGTAAATTTGCAATAATTGCTAAAATTTAAAGTTATAAATTGATTATAATAATAATGGTGATTTTATGAAGAAACTATTTATTATAATATTATCTTTTTTGTTACTTTACATTATTAATATAATAAATCAAAAAACATTTGAAGAAAATACTTTGAATGTAGTATATAATATAGAAAACAACAATACTAAAAGATATGTAGCACTAACATTTGATGATGGTCCAAGTATAAAAACTATTGAACTTGTGAATTTATTAAAAAAATATAAAATTAAAGCTACCTTTTTTCTATTAGGTGAAAGAGTTAATTATTATTTAGATTCAGTTGAGTATATAAAAGAAATGGGCCATGAAATTGGGAATCATTCTTATACTCATCCAGATTTCAAAAATCTTACAATTAATGAAATACAAACTGAAGTAGAAAAAACTCAAGAAGCTATCTATAAAGTTACAAAAACACTCCCTAAACTCTTTAGATTTCCTTATGGTAGTTATAATGAAATATGTTTGGAGTACATTAATCTACCTATTATATTGTGGAATGTAGATTCTCTTGATTGGAAATATTTAAATCAAAATATTATCATTAGAAATGTTATTGATAATTTAGAAAGTGAGAACATTATACTATTTCATGATTATCATTTATTAAAAAAAGAAGCATTAGAAAATGTAATAAAATTTTTACTTGACCATGATTATGAATTTGTAACAGTAAGTGAGTTGTTTAAGGAAGTTAAACTAGAGAATGGTAGGATATATTATTAGTAAGAGTTCTTATAAAAAGAACTTTTTTGTATTTTAAATTTAAAGCTTAATATGATATAATGAGGAAAAGAGGGTAGATTATGATTTATAAATTACAAAATAGGTGGAAACTTGAAAATCAAGTATTAGTTTATTACGGACTTAGAAATAAAGAATATCTATTTAAAAACAAAATTAAACTAAGTAAGGCAAAACTAAAAATTATAAAAGAACTTCCAAAGAAATTAAATGATCAAGAAAAAAAGATTTTAGGTAATTTAATTGATATTGTTGTTATAAAAGAAGAGGATTATAAAAAAACTCCAACAAGTTTAAATGAAGCAAACTTCTGTAAAGAATGTGTTGCAAATGATTATATTATTCCTGGTCTTGAATTTGATAATAATGGACTTTGTGTGATGTGTCAGACAAAGGAATATGCAGAAGAGTTAAAGAGTGTTGTTCCTATTATGAATTTAATACCAAAGTCAAAAAAATCCAGATTTGATGTTGGTTTATTTTATACTGGCGGTAAAGATTCTACATACTTACTTTATTATCTAGCTAAGGTATTAAATTTAAAAGTCCTTGCAATGACTTGGGAAATTCCATTTATGTCTGATAGTGCAAGACACAGTATTGAAAATGCGAAGAAAAAGTTAGAGAATGTTGAATTTGTTAATAAGAAGATTAATGATTATGATATGAGGAAGATTTATACAAAGTTATATTCTTTAAGTGAAAATACATGTGCTTGCCCATCATTAGCTTATATATTATTTTATCCAGATTTAGTGGAAAATAAAGTTCCCTATTTTGTAGTTGGAAATGAACCTGTACAAATGTTAGGGCTATATTATAATCACATGGCACCAAAAATTGCTTATTCTTTTTCAAATTCTAAGGTTTTGAATTTTATAATAAATATTGGAAGAATTATAACGATTAGACCACCTTTTAAAAAAGGGCAAATGCATACACTAGCAACAATGAAACAATTAGCTTATGGAGATAGTGTGTTTAAGAAATTATCTGGCTATAAAAATGATTTAGTCGCAAATGTTGTTGAATCGATAAATGAGGTTAAAAGTATTTTAAAACCACTAAAAAGAAGTATTAGAAGATCTTCATGGAGCGGTAATATCCCAAGATTTATTCATATTGATATGAATGATATTGCTGGTGGTGTTTATTATTGGAATAATATAAAAGATTTAATTATAGAAGAATGCGGATGGGTTGGCCCAATTGATACAGGTAAAGGCCTACATACAAGTTGTAATATTGAAAAATGTAAGGAGTATTCACAATTCAATAGGTTTTATCATATGCGTAGTACAATGATACCTTTTAGCGCTTTAGAGATATCACTAGCTAGTAGGAATAAGAATATTTCTAAAGAAGCTGCTATATATGAGTTAGAAAAAGTCTTAGGTTTCTCGCTTTCTGAAATAGAAGAATGTAAAATTATGAAAGATTATTTAAGAAAAGATGAATAGAGTTATATATTTTTCTCCTACTAACTCTACAAAAGATATAGCAGAATATTGTTCTAACTTTCTAAATATACCTTTAGTAGATCTTACAAGTTTTAAAAAGATAAATTTTTTTGATTATTCTGCTTTGTATAATAATATTATAATTTGTTTTCCTGTATATTCACAAAACATACCACTTCCTGTAAAGGATATTCTAAAAAAAATAAAAACAAAAAATATTATTTTTATTGCAACATACGGAAGAATGGCTACAGGAAATGTATTATATGAAGCAACTAAATATACAAATGCAAAAAT